>JBBRTK010000031.1:0-19493 GCA_038244455.1 Actinomycetota bacterium | reverse complement strand
TCCGCCACATCGCGGTCGATGACTGCGGCCGCATCCTGAATCCGCTCCTGGTCCAGGGACAGGTGCACGGGGGCCTCGGCCAAGGCATCGCCCAGGCGCTTTTCGAAGAGGTCGTCTACGACGAGAGCGGCAATCCCATCACGGGGACCTTCTCCACCTACCTGTTTCCCGCGGCCTCGGAGTTCCCCCGATTCACCACGGCGAACACGGAAACGCCAACACCGCTGAACCCACTGGGTGCGAAGGGGATCGGCGAGTCCGCCACCATCGGATCTACTCCGGCGATCCAGAACGCGGCCGTGGATGCGCTCTCGCACCTCGGCATAAGCCATCTGGACCTCCCCGTGTCCCCCGCTCGGGTGATAACCGCCCTCCGGATAGCCTCAGAGAAGGGCCGTTCGGTGGATACGTCTGCCTAGCGAACCGGCCGAAACTGAAGCTGATGTCCAAGAAATGGAACTCGCGCGCCCCCTCGGCGTTCTCTAGCGCCTTCGCGGTGCTCATCCTGCTGTCCGCCGGTGCGGCGGTCGCCCAGCAAGGCGGCCTCAGGCAGCTCGCGGCCGGGGCGCAGGACGCGATCCACGGGGTGGACCACTCGGTCCTTGCGAAAGAGCAGGCCGCCGCGTCGGCGTCCGCTGCCCCGGCCAAGTCCCAGAGCCCCAGGGCCGCGGGGCACGGGAGCGGTGCCACCGGGTCACCCGCGGGCACTTGCTCCGCAACGGTGGCTGCCGTCCGCGCGAATATGCCCGCGGCGGACGACACCACCGGCATCGCCCATGCGCTGTCCGTCCTCGAGGCGAACTGCGCCAAGAACCCCCAGGCCCACGGCCTGATCAACGCGATCCAGAACGTCGGCCACGGCAAAGGGCACACGAACAACGGTCACGGTGCGGGGAAGCCCCCCACCAAGCCCACCCGCCCGACTAAGCCCACCCACCCGACCAACCCCACGAAGCCCCCGAGCCCGAGCCCTCATCCGCCGCACCCGACCCACGGCACGGGCAAGCCTCCTACGAGCCCCCACCCGCCCCACCCGACCCACTGACCCCCCGGGTCCGCGAGACATGACCGGCCGCGCGAGGTAGCGTTGCCGCCCATGAGCGCACACATATGGGAAGACAGGTTCCGCGCACCGACCGTGGGGATGCCGATGTGGGGCGCGCACGCTCCGGATCGGCTCGCGTACTCGGGCACCGAATCGGGCGTGTGGCAGGCCCACGTCGTAGATCTGTCCAGCGGCGAGCGGCGCCAGGTTACCGACCACCCGGTGGGCGTGATCCACGCGCAGATGACGCCGAACGGCACGCGCGTCGCGTGGTTCATCGATGAGAACGGGGATGAGTCCGGGCGGTGGTGGGTGCAGCCGTTCGAGGGCGGTGACTCCCAGCCGCTGCTCACCGGCGTCCCCGAGCGTGGCTGGAATAACGGGCTGGCGCAGCGCGACGATGTTGTGGCCGCCGCGATCGGAACCCAGGAGGAGTTCGCGTTGTTCATATCGCGCGGCGGCGCCCAGGCCACGAAGGTATGGGCCGGGAAGGACGCCATCTCGCTGTCGGGAGGCTCGGGCGACGTCGATCAGCCTTATCTCGCCGGCCTATCGGCGGACGGCGCCTTCGTTGCCGTCGACCACGGAGAGGGCACCGACGAGATCCATCGAGCGCTTCGGGTCTTCGACACGCGAACGGGGGAGGCGGCGGGAGACACCGCTTACCCGGGCGTCTCGGTGACGGGCACGTGTTGGTCGCCCGTTCCCGGGGACCAACGTCTGGCCTACGCGCACGAGCGCTTCGACTTCGTTCGACCCGCTATCTGGAACCTGGAGACGGGCGAACATCGTGACCTGGTCATCACGCAGGACGGCGACCACGTCATCACCGATTGGTGGCCGGATGCCGCGCAGGTCTTGGTCGCCCGGCGGTTCGAAGGCAGCTTCTCTCTCTTCCGCTACGACCTGTCGACCGATGCCTTGACGCCCATCGCCTCCGAGCCCGGCCAGTACACCGGCGAACGCGTTCGGCCCGATGGGTCCGTGTGGTACCGCGTGAGTACCGGCGCCCGGAAGGCGCGTGTCCTGGATGAGGGCGGCGCCGACGTGCTGCCACCACAGGGCGATCCGGCGCCGCCCGGACGCCCCTATGAGTCCTGGCACTTCACCAATCCGAACGGCGAACCCGTCCACGGGTTCTTCGTTCATCCCGAGGGTGACGGGCCATGGCCCGTGATGATGTACGTACACGGCGGCCCGACGTGGCTCCACGAGGATCGCTTCGAACCGGAGGTGCAGTCGTACGTGGACGCGGGGTTCCTGGTGGGGATGGTCAACTACCGCGGTTCCACCGGCTACGGGCGAGACTGGCGCGACCGGATCATCGGCGACATCGGCGGGTGCGATCTGGAGGACGTGAACGCCGGCTTCGACGATCTGGTGGCGCGCGGTATCGCCGATCCCTCGCGCGCCGTCGTCGCTGGCTGGTCGTGGGGCGGGTACGTCACTCTCATGATGCTGGGCAAGCATGCCGATCGCTGGACGTGCGGCGTGGCGGGCGTCCCGGTCGGGGATTACGAGCTGGGCTACGAGGCGCTCTCGCCCGACCTGAAGGCCTACGACCGCGCGCTCCTGGGCGGCACGCCCGACCAGGTCCCCGAGCTTATGGCCGACCGTAACCCGATCAACCACGCCGAGAAGGTCAGCGCCCCCGTGCTGTTCATCATCGGGGAGAACGATTCGCGCTGCCCCTACGAGCAGGCCATGGCCTACGTGAACCGCCTGGCGGCGCGCAACTCGCCGCACCAGGTCTACCTGTTCGGCACCGGCCACGGTTCGAACGACATGGACGAGGACGTGCGGCAGCAGCGCGTGATCCTGGACTTCCTCCAGGAGCACGTGAAAGGGCTCGAGACCGTCTAGGAGGGCGTGCGCAAGAGGCCCTGCTACGGTTGGACCGTGCCTAGTCCGGTGATCATGCTCGGGGCCGCGCTGGCGGCGTTCGGCGTCTGGAAGATCGGCATGGCGACCGTCCGCTCGTTCAACTACGACGTCCACGGCCAGCCGATCGAGCCCAGGCACGAGGTCGAGGATGTGGAGGACTTGGACGTCTATCTGGTCTGCGGCGAGTGCGGTACCGAGTACAAGGTCAGCCGCCTCGGCGACCTTCAGATCCCGCGGCATTGCGGGGAGAAGATGCAGGTCGAACGCCGGCCCGCCCAGGCCTGACCGCGGGTTATCCACTGCCCGGCCACTAGGTTTCCACAGGGTTTTCCCCAACCCGGTTCCTCCACAACGGTGGAGAACCTTGGGGAGAATCACAGGGCTGTGATTCTGTCGGGGGGTTGCGGGGGAGGGTGTTTGAGGCCTAGCGGATGCCCATGGTCCCCATGAACCCAGCGAAGATGAGACCGAGCCCTAGCCACAGGACGATGCCCTTCGTCTGCCCGCCAGTGAACGGCATGACCCTCGTGTAGTTCAGGACGATCACGACGACGCCCAGGCCCATCACGGACAGGACCGCCGGCGCGTACCAGCGCTTGGGCGGGTTCGTCTTCTTCTTGCGCGCCGGCTCCAGCTGGTAGCGCTTCTTGACGCTCTTCTTCTGTCGACCTTTGGACTCAGGCATGGCGCGAAGATGGTACCTGCCGGGCCGCGGGTCAGGGTTCCGGGACCAGGCCGACGTCGCCCAGGAGACGGATCGCGATCTCACTTCGCCCGGGCGGTGGCGCGCATGTCGTCGGTGATCCAGGTGAGGCGCTTGCAGTAGAGATCCTCGGCGGTCTGCCCGTCGGGCGTGGGACACGGCGCCGCGAACAGGATCCACATCGTGCGGCGAGCCTACCGCCCGTCGGGACGAAGTGTGAGGGATCCTCTCGGGCCGCCCGCCGGTGTGGGGTCGGCGCCGAGCCACGCGCCCGTTTGGTCGTTCCAGTGCGGGCTGGCGGGGTTGCCGCTGACGCCGGTCGGGACGATGCCCGTGCCGGGCGCGTCCAGGTCGGACAGATCCCAGACGGCTCGCCAACTGGGGATCACGCTTGCGGGATAGCCGTCCCGGCCGTCGAAGCCCGCTTGGTTCACCGTCTGCTCGTCGCCGCCCAGGGGCGTCTTGGCGGCGAGGAACAGCTCGCCAAGCCCGGGGATCGCCGCCAGCGGATGGGCGAACGTTGCTTGGTGGATCTGGCCCCACGACCAGGCGGCGGGATCCTCGCCGAGCGCCTCGCGAAGTTCGGCCAGCGCCTCAGCCAGTGCGGCGCGGATCAGGTCCGGGGTGAGCCAGTCGTTCGCGCCGCCGGGGGCTTCGCGGCGAAGGAGCATCGGCAGCGCCAGGCATTGCCAGGGCTCGCGCGCGGCGTGATAGGCGCGGAAGAGGTCCTCGCCCAGCACCGGCGTGAGCGCGCGGCGCGCCATGTGCGAGCACCAGACGTTAAAGATCGCGGCGGCGGCGGAGTCGGCGCGCATATCGCCGCCCCAGGCGCGCAGGGCCCCGGCCTCGGCGGGAAGATCGCTCACAGCGTCGAGGAGGAGCGGCAGGGTTTCTCGCGCCGGGAGGGACACGGTGTCCATCTGGATCTCGCGCATCGAGGCGCTGTCGTGGTCGCTCTGTCCGGCCAGCAACTCCGCGATCCGGCGGGCGCGGAAGGGGGCGTGGAAGTCGTTGCCGATGAGGTGCGGGTAGTCGTCGTTGTGGACGCGGTTGTTGGCGGTGACCAGGAAGCCGCGTTCGGGGTTGAGCGACCACGGCAGGTCCTCGGGCACGATCACCCCCGTCCACTCGTGGTCGCCGGTCCACCCGGGGACGGGCGCGGTGCCGTCGCCTCCGGCACGAACGGGGAAGACGCCGGTACACGCGTAGCCGATGTTCCCCTCCACGTCGGCGTACACGAAGTTCTGTCCGGGGCAGCCGATCTCCAACGCCGCGGCCCGGAACGCGTGGAAGTCGCCGGCGGCGGCGGCGGCCAGCACCAACGAGGGCCGGATGCCGTGCTCGGCGCCGGTCCACCGCAGCGCGTACACGGGCTCGTCCGGCAGCGGGAGGAACTCGGGGCTCAGTTCCCCGACGACCGCGTGGTCCAGGAGTGGTCCGTGGCGCGACTCGCGCACCTCGATCATCACAGGGTCCGCGGACCCGCGCACGGCGATCTCCTCTCGGTGGACCGTGAGCGGTTCCCACTCGCCGCGGAACTCGGCGGCGGTGCGTTCCTGATTCAGCCGCTCCACGTAGAGGTCCTGGGTATCGCCCGAGACGTTCGTGACGCCCCATGCGTGATGACCGGTCGCGCCGAGCAGCACTCCCGGGCTGAACGTCAGCGCCACGCCGCGCGCGCGGTAGCCGGGGGCTTCCAGTCGGATCTGGAGCCACGCGCCCGGCTGCATGACCTGTAGGTGGGGGTCGTTCGCGAGCAGTGGCTTGCCGCTGGCGGTGTGCTCGCCGCTGACGACCCAGTTGTTCGAACCCTGGCCGCGCGTGCGGGGGAGCGCACCGAGAAGGGCGCCGCCGAGCGTCCCCGCCGCGATCTCCGGCGAGTCGGCGGGCAGCGGCGGGAGCAGCGCGGCGGCTGCCTGGGCCCCGGCGCGCGCGGTGATCTCCGCGCGCAGCAGCTCGGTGTCCCAGTTCCCGCTGAGCCCCCACCCCAGGTACGCGAAACACGACGCCCACGCGGCCGGGTCCTTGGGAAGCTCGGGAGCAGCGTCCAGGAGCAGGTACTCGATCGGTGCCGCCGGCATCTGCGCGATCCAGGCGAACACCCCCGCGCGGAACCGGGCGTGCATGGCGCGCGAGCGCTCGTCCCACCCGGCCGCGTATCGCGCGCCCGCTCGATGCAGCCCAACCGTTCGTGCGAATCGATCTTCGGCCAGGGTCTTGTCCGCGAAGAGTTCGGAGAGCCGTCCGTTCGCAGCGCGGAGCGCCAGGTCCAGCTGGAAGAGCCGTTCTCCGGCGGTCACGAAACCCTGCGCGAACCACAGGTCGTCCTGTGATGCAGCCGTGATGGAGGGCACTCCGTACCCGTCCCGCGTGACGGTTACGTCGCCCGAGAGCCCGGCGGCGGACACCTCACCGTCCACAGGGAACAGCGACCCGGCCGCCATCCCCCGCATCTGCTCCACGAACTCGCTCACGAGCGGTGAGCCTAGCCGTCGCGCTGGTCGGGGCGCACGTTGCCCAGCCAGCTCGCATACATCCCGGCGTACACCCCGCCGCGCGAGGCCAGTTCCGCATGGGTCCCGTCTTCAACCATCCGGCCCTCGTCGAACACCAGCACGCGGTCGGCGTGTTCGGCCGTCGAGAGCCGGTGGGCGATCGTGATGACGGTTCGTCCTTGCGAGAGTCGGCGGAGCGCCTCGGTGGTCCGGCGCTCGGTGGCGGGGTCGACCGCGCTCGTAGCCTCGTCCAAGATCAGGACGCCCGGTTCGTCGATCTGGGCACGGACCAGGGACACGAGTTGCCGCTCGCCCACGCTGAGCGCCTCGCCCCGTTCGCCGACCCGGGTGTCCAGGCCGTCGGGGAGCGCGGCCACCCAGTCGCCCAGCCCTAGTTCCTCGAAGGCGGTCTCAACGTCACGGTCGGTGGCGGCCGTGCGGCCGAAGCGAACGTTCTCGCGCACGGTGGTGTCGAACAGGAATCCGTCCTGGGGAACCATGCGAACCGCCGCCCGCCGCGACTCGGGAGAGACGTGGCGCAGATCTACGCCACCGATCTTCACGCTTCCGGCCGCGGGGTCCGCGAGCCGCGCCAGCACCTTCGCGAAGGTGGTCTTGCCACCACCCGTCTCACCGACGATGGCCACCTGCGCGCCGGCGGGGATGTCAACGGTGATCCCGCGAAGGACCGGCCCGCCTTCGCGGTAGGAGTACTCGAGGTCCTTGACTCCCACGCTGAGCGCGCCGCGGGGCAGGACCACGCCGTGGTCCGGTTCGACGATCTCGACCGGGAGATCGAGCACCGTCAGGATCTTCCGCCACCCGGAGATCGCGGTCTGCGTATCGGCGTAGATCTCCGGCAGATCGGTCCACACGTGCAGGAACACGTCGGACAGGAAGATGAACGCCGTAACCTTGCCGAACGTGAGCCCCCACCCGCGGCCGAACCCGGCGCCGGCGATGACGATCACGCTGAGCGCGACCGAGTAGAAGAGCGTGGCCATGGGGAAGAGCGTGGCCGTGCGCCAGTGCGCAACGATCTGCGCGTCGTAGCGTTCGCGGATCGCGCGCTTCACGCGCCGGTCGGTCTGTTCCTCCAGCCCGTAGGCCCGCACGACGGCCGCGCCCATGACCGATTCGCTGACCTCGCTCAGCATCTCCCCGACCCGGTTGCGCACGGCATCGTAGGCCTGGGTCAGCCGTTGCTGCAGCCGCCCGACGATCGCCAGGAGCGGCCCGACAAGCAGAACCACCGGGATGGTGAGCTGCCAGCTGAACGCCAGCATCAGCCCCAGCCCCCCGAACACCTGGGCGATCGAGATGATCCACGCGATGCCGCCCCATTCGGTGAACTGGCTCAGCGTTTCCACGTCGGCTGTGACCCGGGCGACGAACACGCCGCGCTTCTCCTCGGACTGCTCCGCGATCGAGAGCCGGTGGATATGCGCGAAGGTCTTCACGCGCAGCTGCATCAGCGCCTCCTCGGACGCGCGAACCAGCCTTCGCGCGGCCGCGCGCCCGGCCACGTACGTCAGCACCACCAGGAATAGCGCGATCGCGCAGATCCGATAGACGAACCCCGCGTGGAACACCCCGCCCTTTAGGCCGTGGTCGAAGATCTGCTGGATCAGGACGGGCGTGACCAGCGTGGCCACCGTCACGCCCAGCGAGACCACCACGGTGAAGCCCAGCCCTCTCCGGAGCTCAGGGGACTCGTGGAGGCCGAGCTTGAGCACGTCCCACGCGCTCCGAAGATGCGGCGGAACCGCGAGTTCTAAGTCGGCGTCGCGCCGCTCGGTGGTGGTGGGCGCGGTGCTCATGCGCGCTTGCCCTTCTCGTAGGCGCGGATCATCGCGGTGTAGCCGGGCACGCTCGCCAGGAGCTCGTCGTGGGTGCCGGTGGCGATGACCTTTCCGTCGTCCAGGTAGATCACGCGGTCCGCCAGGCGGATCGTGGAGAGGCGGTAGGCGACCACCACCAGGGTCATGTCCAGGGCACCGCTCAGCGCGCCCAGGATCTGCGCCTCGATCGTCGGGTCCACGGCGCTGGTGGCGTCGTCCAAGATCATGATCCGCGGACGGCGGACCAGCGCCCGCGCCAGCGCTACGCGCTGGCGCTGCCCACCGCTCAGCGTGTGCCCCCGTTCGCCCACCACCGTGTCGAACCCGTGGGGCAGCGATCGGATGAACCGGTCTGCCTGCGCCATGACGGCGGCGCCCTCGACCTCCTCGTCGCTCGCCCCGGTGTCCAGCGCGATGTTCTGGCGGATGGTCTCGGCGAACAGGAAGCTCTCCTGGAAGACCATCGCGGTCGCGTCGCGCAATCCTTGGGGTTCGGCCCGGCGAAGATCGACGCCGCCCAGCAGCACGATGCCCCCCTCCGGATCGTCCAGCCGGACCATCAGCTGCGTCAGCGTCGACTTGCCTACGCCCGTGGGCCCCACTATCGCCACGGCTTCGTCCGGCGCGATGGTGAGCGAGACGCCGTTCAGCACGGGTGGTTCGTCACCGAAGGCGTACACGACGTCGCGCAGCTCGATCCCGAGTGGGCCGTTCGGCAGCGGGATCGGATCGATCGGCGGCTCCACCTTGACCTGCGCCTCGAAGACCTGCTCCAACCGCGCGTACCCCACGACCGCGCGCGGCAGCTCCGACAGGATCCACCCCACGAATCGCATCGGCCACGCCAGCAGCCCGAACAGCGTGACGAACGCCACCAGGTCGCCCACGGTCACAGCGCCAGTGGACACGCGCCACGAACCGATACCCAACAGGAAGACGGTTCCCAAGGTTGGGAGGGCCTCGAGCGCCGGCTCGAACCCCGCCCTGATGAACCCGGCGTCGACGCGTTCGTTCCGCAGCTCGCCTGCCTTGACGGACAGGCGCTCGGTTTCGGCGTCCTCCCTGCCCAGCGTCTTCACGATGAGGGCGCCGTCGATGGATTCGTGGGCGACGGCGCTGACCTCGCCAAGCTTCTCCTGCGCGCGGCGGGCGGGCCCCTCCATCCGCTTGGCGAAGCTGCGGTTCAGCAGCGCCAGCGTCGGGAATAGGAAGAACCCGATGATGGCCAGGAACGGGTCGGTCACGATCAACGCGATCATGGCGAACAGCGTGAGGAACACCACTCCGACCGCGAACGGCACCGGGTGCAGCACATCGACAGCTGCCTCGACATCGGCCTCCATGTGTGCCAGGAGCTCGCCGGTGGGTTGTTCGCGGTGGTAGGCCAGGCTGAGTTCGCGGTAGCGGTCGGACACGCGCGTGCGAAGCGTGGCCATCACGGCGCTGCCGCTCACGCCGCTGTAGTAGCGGCGGATCATGATCCCCAGCGCTCGGAGCGACCCGGCGAGCATGATCGCGAGCACGCCCAGCCATATCCGGCCCCACGTCACGCCCTCGTGGAACGCGGGTCGCAGGATCTTGTCCGTCACATTCCCGAGCACCGCCGTCAGTCCGATCGAGGCCACCGCGAAGACGAACGCCCCGACGCACGCGATCACGAAGGGCTTCGGGTGCGCGCGAACATAGGATGCGATCAGGCGCACCCCTCGTGAGAACAGCCCCCGTTCGGGCTGCACGGCTCGTGTTCGCATGCTCTGCACGCGGACCCCCTCTGGTCCAGGCATCGTACGAGCGCATCCCGTGAGCGGTTGCCCGGATGGGCCCCCACTGGGAGGATGCGCGCATGACCGAGCACCGACCATGGTTCACGACATGGCGCGAAGGCGTCCCTAAGACCCTCGAGCCCTACCCCGAGGTCTCGCTCTTCTCGCTCCTGGCCGATGCTGCCGCAGGGTTCCCCGAAAGCCCCGCCTTGGCATTCTTCGGCCACCACGTTACCTACCGCAAGCTGCTGGCGGAGGTCGAACGCTTCTCAGCCGTCCTGGCCGGGCTCGGCGTGAAGAAGGGCGACCGTGTCGGCCTCCTCCTGCCGAACTGCCCGCAGTACGTGATCGCCTATTACGCGGCCGTCCGGCTGGGCGCCGTGGCGGTCGGCAACAACCCTCTCTACACCGCCCGCGAACTCACCCACCAGGTCAAGGATTCCTCGCCGCGGGTGATGGTGGTCCTGGACCAGCTCTATCCCCAATGGTCGTCGGTCGCTCACGAGTGCGCGGTTGCCGAGGTCGTAGTGACAGAGCTCACCGATTACATGAAGTTCCCGCTCAGCGTGCTGGCGCCGATCAAGTTCAAGAAGGACGCGAAGCATGAGGGCAAGGCGTGGCCGCCCGTCCCCGCCGGCGCCCCCGTTCGATGGTGGAAGGCACTGATGAAGGCGGCCGACGCCGTCCCGCCGGTCGCCGCCGTGGACGCGAAGGCCGATCCGGCCGCGTTCGTCTACACGGGCGGGACCACCGGGCTGAGCAAGGGGGCGATGCTGAGCCATCACAACATCGTGTCCAACGTGCTCCAGGTGGCGCCGTGCATCTCCGGCTTCGAACGAGGGAACGACGGCGTGATGTGCATCCTGCCGTTCTTCCATTCGTTCGGGATGGTGGCGATGAATTTCGGGGTCAGCCAGGCCGGCAAGTTGGTGATGATCCCCCGGTTCGAACTAGGGATGGCGCTGAAGGCAATGGCGAAGGAACGGCCGTCGTTCTTCCCCGGCGTGCCGAGGCTGTTCGTTGCGTTGAACGAGGCGCCCGACATCGCGAAGTACGACCTGAACTCGGTGAAGGCGTGCATCTCCGGCGCGGCGCCGTTACCGGCGGCCGTCTCGCAGAAGTTCAGCCAGGTCACCGGCGGCGCCAAGCTGGTCGAGGGCTACGGGCTCACGGAGTGTTCGCCCGTTACCCACGTGAATCCGTTCGAGGCGCCGCACCACGGGACCATCGGCATCCCGCTCCCCGACACCGACTGCAAGATCGTGGACCTGGAGAACCCCGACCACCAGATGTCGGCCGGTGAACGCGGCGAACTCTGCATCAAGGGGCCGCAGATCATGATCGGGTACTGGGGCAAGCCCGAGGCCACCGCCGAGATGATCCGGAACGGCTGGCTCCACACCGGCGACATCGCGGTGATGGACCCCGACGGCTTCTTCCGGATCGTCGACCGTATGAAGGACATGATCCTGGTCTCCGGCTTCAACGTGTACCCCACCGAGGTGGAGGAGGTCCTGAACTTCCACCCCAAGGTGTCGAAGGTCTGCGTTGTCGGCCTGCCGGACGAGACCACCGGCGAACGCGTCAAGGCCTATGTGGTGGTCAAGCCCGGCGAGACGCTCACCGCCGAGGAGCTGCGCGCCTGGTGCAAGGACCCGGAGCAGGGCCTGGCCGGGTATCGAGTGCCGAAGGAGTGGGAGTTCCGCGACGAGCTTCCCGAGACGTTGATCGGCAAGGTGCTCCGCCGCGTCCTCCAGGAAGAGGAACGCCAGAAGACGGCCGCGGCCGGCTCTTCATGAGCAAGCTGTTCCTGGATCTCGGCGACGGGATCGAACTGCGGGCGTGGTCGGTGCGCGACGCCCCGGAGATCTTCGCCCTGGTCGACGCGAACCGCGAGCATCTCCGCGCGTGGCTCCCGTGGGTAGATCGAACGGCGGGGCCCGCGCAGATCGCCGAGTTCATCGGGATGGTTCGCCGTCGTGACCACGATCGCGAGGGCAACGGCATCTACGTGGATGGTTCGCTGGTGGGTTCGGCCGGGCTTTCCTGGTCTACGGAGGACATGGATGGCGAGATCGGCTACTGGCTGGCCGCGAACGCGCAGGGGCAGGGACTGATCACGCGCGCGACCCGCGCGCTGACCCAGTACGGGTTCAGCGAGGTCGGCCTGCACCGCGTGACGCTCAAGGCCGCCGTGGAGAACACGCGGAGCCGGGCCGTGGCCGAGCGGCTCGGGTTCCTGCAGGAAGGCGTGCTGCGCGAGGCCGGGGTCACGGGCTTGGGCCGCGTGGACCTGGTGCTCTACGCCGTCCTCGCCCACGAATGGACGCCCTAGCGGGGTCCGTGGATCAGGCGCTGCGCGCGGCCCGGAGTTGCCGGGTCAGCTGCGTGTGAGCGACGTGTTCGCGTAGGTGTTCGAGGGCGTGAAGCAGGGCCCAGCCGGCCTGAGCTACGTCCGGAGCGTCCGACCGGTGGTGGGTCGGCCGCTCCACGGCCGCATCGAACGGAGCGTCCGAAGCGAGCAGCGCGCGGCATTCGCCGGCCATCTGATCCAGGAACGCGAGCAGCGTCGCCTCGCTGTCGGCGACCGTGACGAACTCCGCGTCGCGGTCGCGCTCCGGGAGCGGGGCGCCCGTGGCCACGCTCAACCACGAGCGCGTGCTGGTGAGCGAGTGCACCACGAGGACCGCGATCGAGTTGGTGTCCGGTCCGGCCGGGCGCCGGTTCAGCTCGTCTTGAGTGGCGCCGACCACCGCAACACGCAACTCCTTCAGCGAGTCATCAAGGATGTCCCGCGCGGCCGTGATGATCGGATCGGTCATGCGGGCGAGTGTACAGAGCGTCGTATCGCACGCCGGATGTCAGAGCCGAGCCGGATGATGTCTTCACCCTCCCCAGTCGTGCGCGAGGGGGCAGCGTTGGTGGTCGGTATTGCAGAAATACGGAATAGCAGACATACTGCCGCCATGGCGAACAAGCCGATCGTCCAGGTGTCGGGCCGGGGCTCGATCACGTTGCCCGCTCCGATTCGGCGCCAGCTCGGGCTGGCCGACGGTGACGTCCTCACGGTCGAGATCCGCGACGGCGCCGTCGTGCTTACCCCTGCCCACGTGACCGAGGTCGAGCTCTACACCGACGAGCGCCTGCGCGAGTTCGAGCGGGGGGCTGGGATGAGTCCGGGGGAGCTGCGTCGGGCCCGAGAGACGTGGGGCCTTCCACCGTCGGCGCCGTGATCGGCACCCCACCGTTCGTCTTCCTGGATGCCAACGTGCTGTTCTCGATGGCGCTCGGCGGCCCGGTGTTCGAGCTGATCCTGGAGCTCGGGAACGGCGCCGTCCGGCTGATCACGAGCGTTCGATGCAAGGCCGAGGCCGAACTGAACCTTGACCGCAAGCGCCCGGTGTCCTCGGCGCGCTTCGCGGAGGTGCTGGCGCGCGTGGAGGTGCTGCCGTGGTCCGGGGACCTGGATCCGTCGGCGATCGCGTTGGTTGGCGAGGGGGATGCGCACGTCCTGAGTGCCGCTCTCGGCTTGGGCGCTGCGCTGCTCGTGACCGGCGACGTTCGGGATTTCGGCCCGCTGATGGAACGCGGCGATCTGGGCATCAAGGTTCGAACGCCTCGGTCCTTCCTTCTGGAAGGTCCTCCCGCGTAGTCGCGACCGGTTCAGTCTTGCCAACTTCGGTCTTCACGTACACGCTTCGAGGCATTCCGGCTCCTTGGGGGGTAGATGCGAAGAGAGGTGCCTGCCACCGGCATGCGGGGCGACCTCGGCGACCTGTACCGGCAGGACGGAGAACGGCTCTGGCGAGCGGTATTCGCCTACGCCCAGGATCGGGAGGTCGCGAACGACGCCGTGGCCGAGGCGTTCGCGCAATGCATCCGCCGAGGCGATGCCGTCGCGGATCCGAAGGCGTGGGTCTGGCGGGCGGCCTTCCGGATCGCGGCGGGAGAGCTGAAGGAACGAGGACGCGAAGTGCACACGACGATTGAGGAGTCGTACGAGATGCCGGATGATGCCGGTTCGTTGCTCGCTGCACTCCGCCTCCTGCCGCCGAAGCAACGCGCCGCGATGGTGCTCCGTCACTACGCGGGCTATCCCACGTCCGAGATCGCGACCATGCTCGGGTCTAGTGCCGCGACGGTTCGCGTGCATCTGAGTCGGGCGCGCCGGCGTTTGCGCCAGCTCCTGGAGGAATCGTCACCATGACCGACTTCGATGCAGTCTTCCGTGGACTCGACGTCCTGCGGTCACCCGATCTTTCGACCGACATCGATCGGCGATCGAAGAACCCAGCGCCTCCGGACCGAACCGGCGAGCGGCACCTCCGCCGGCGCCTGCCCGCATTCGTCGTCGCCTTCGCGGTGTTCCTCGCGTCTGCCGCCTTCTTGTGGGAGGCCTTCCGTCCCGTGCAGCATCAGCGACAACACCCCCCGGTAGCACTGGTTGACCCGTGGGTGCGCTACGGGAATGGATGGACTCAACTTCCCGATCCCCCAAAGATCACTCGTGGAGCGGCCGAGGTGTGGACTGGTAGTACCTACCTCTACTGGGGAGGCGTTCCGCTTGATTCCAACGATCCTTCTCCGGACGGGTATGCGTTCGACCCGACGACGCGAACGTGGTCGAACATGGCACCGGCGCCGCGGGGACTCCCTTACGCACACGGTATCTGGACGGGATCGCTTGCCATCTTCTGGGGAGGGTCGAATACCCCCAACGAGGGCTTCGCCTACGACCCTGCGGCGAGAACGTGGAAACATGTGCCCCCTGCTCCGATGGATCCTGCGTACCGTACCCAGGTCGTGTGGACCGGCTCAGAGATGATCGCCTGGGGGGCGGGCAGGAACGGTCTCGGTTCCTCCACGGGTGCCGCGTTCGACCCCGGTTCCTGGTCCTGGCACCCCATCGCCAAGACTCCGCTGACGCTCAACGCGTTCACCGCGGTGTGGACCGGCACGCAGGTGGTGGTGTTTGGGGCAGAGCTTGATGGTCGGAATCACGCCTCGACTCCGACGGCCGTTGGCGAGGCATACTCTCCGGACAGCGACACCTGGCGGTTGCTCCCTCGCTCGGCGTTGTCCCCGCAGGCCTCAACCGTGGCGTGGGTCGACGGACGGCTCGTTGCCTACGACTACGTGCTCGTCTCTGCGACCCTCGATCGTATCGATGGCCGCTGGACCGGACTCCCGCAGGTGCCGCTGCGGCCAGGAGAGTGCTATCCGGATTCCGCCGTCGTGGGTGCAACGATGATCGCCTTCTACTGCGGGCAGGGAGCCGCGTGGAACGAGGGAACCTCCTGGACCCCCATCACCGGCGGCCTTCTGAATGAAACGCTCGGGCCCGCCGATTCTCAGATGCAGTTGTATCGGTTCGCAGATCTCACGACCGCCGGACCCGTCCTAGTCTTTGCGGCGGAGGGTATCACAGTCGACCATGGGGGAAGCGCGTGCTACGGCTGCAGTGGCACTCCGCATCAGTTCTGGGTGTATCGGCCGCCGGCCGTCGATGCGTCGCCGGGTCCCTCGAGCGCATCGTTGGCGAGACCGGAAGCGGCGCACATCAGGCTCACCCCAGGCGAATCTCGCACCTTCCCGCCGGGCGAGTTGCATACCGGCGACATCATCGCGTGCCCGGGGCGTGGAACGATCGCGGTGAGCGTCCCCGGTCAGTTCGCAACATCGTCGATCGGGCTGACGGCGAACAGAGGACTGAACAGCGGCGTGTATGCGCACTGCGACGGAGGCGGATCCTGACCGGATCTATCTAGCCCGCCTCGATGGCGGGCTGGTCCCCGTAGCGGCGCCGGTGCAGGACCGCCGCCACCGCGCCCGCCGGGAGGGGCAGCCAGTATGAGACCAGGCGGTACGCCAGCACGGCGATGGACGCGACCGCGGCCGCGACGCCGGCAAGCGCGAGCAACCCGACCAACCCCGCCTCGACGAACCCGAGTCCGCCCGGCGTGATCGGGATCATCCCCAGGACCATCGAGGCGGAGTACGCCAGCAACACCAGCGTGGGGCGCGGATGCACGCCGATCGCTCGCAAGACCGCGAGCAGGGCAAGGTAGTCGAACAGCCAGTTGCCGAGCGAGGCCAGGAGCGCCAGCCACCAGCGTTTGCCCAACACGCCCAAGACAGCATCGCGTTCGGTGATCAACCGTTCGGGCAGATCGTTCGCGACCGGCGCGTGGTCGCGAGGGTGCCCGGGACGCAGGTGATGCTTGAGCCACCGTACGGACCGGCCCACACTGCGGAGCGCGGCGTCGGAGGTCACGAGCACCGCGCCCGCCGCGAACGCCAGCACGAACACCCCGAGTCCGAGCCACGCCGCTTGCGCCAAGCCGTTGGGAACCGGACTTCCGGCGATCACCGCCGGCAGTGACAAGACCGGTAACAACAACAGCGTGCCCGTGGAGATCAAGCCGGCCGCCGTGAGTCCCGCACCCACCTGCGCAGGGTCCACGCCGGACTGCACGAGCATCCGGTACTGGACCGCGCCCCCGGCCGCCGCACCCCCCGGGAGGACGCGGCTGACCGCGTTCCCCGTCAGCTGCGCGGTGGCCACGCCGAACCAGCCGCGGGTTCGTAAGGCCAGTCGCTGGAGTGCCCACGCGCTGAGGAAGCTCCCGGCCTCAAGCGCCAGCAGCACCACGAACCACACCGGGTTCAGTTTCAGCAGCTTCGGGAACGACGAGAAGACAGCGAGCAGGCCCGGCCCCAGGATGTAGAGCGTGACCAGCGAGACGAGGAAGAAGAGGAGCCGCGTGAGGATCGCCCGGCGGGGGCTGCGCGTCATCGCGCCAGCGTAGCCGCAGCGCAGGGGTTCACGCGCGAACCGCGGGGTGGAGCGGCCCGACCCACGCCAGCTCGTGCGCGAGGGCGGCGACATCGCCCACCACCAGCGTGGCGGGCGGCCCGATGACCACGGCCGCCGCCAGGGCGGGCAGATCCGCGAGCGTTCCGACCACGCTGCGTTGTTCCGGGGTGGCGGCCCACTGCACGATCGCGGCCGGTTGGTCTGCGGGCCGTCCCGCCGCTATCAGCGCGGCGCATGTTTCGGCTAGCTTGCCCGCGGCCATGAGGATCACCAGCGTGTCAGTTGCCGTCGCCACTCGCGCGAGGTCAGCCGTGTCCTCACCGTGCGCCCCGCCGGCCGTCGAACCGGTAACCACCGCGAAGGACCGCGCCACCCCGCGATGGGTCACGGGGATGCCGGCGTAGGCGGCCGCGGCCACCGCCGACGAGATCCCCGGCACCACCGCGAACGGCACCCCTGCTCGTACGCACGCGAGTGCCTCCTCGCCTCCCCGGCCGAACACGAACGGATCGCCGCCCTTCAGCCGAACGACCGTGAGGCCGTCCAGAGCGCGCGCTACGAGCAACGCGTCGATCTGCTCCTGCGCCATGGCGGAGGCGCCCGGCTCCTTGCCGACGTAGACGCGCTCGGCGTCCGGTCGGGCAAGGTGGAGGAGTTCGGGAGCGGCCAGTCGGTCGTAGACGACCACGTCGGCCTCGCCCAGGAGGCGCGCGCCCTTCACGGTGATGAGCTCGGGGTCGCCGGGTCCGGCGCCCACCAGCCACACGGTTCCCGGCCCGGTCACACGCTCACCTCTTGAAGGAGACGTTCGCGCAGCAGCCGCCCGAGTTCTCCGGCGTGCCCTGACCGAACCAGCGCGGCGGCTTCGTCCAGGTCCAGCGCTGCACTCCAACGCCGCGAACGCTCACCGAAGTCCGGCAACAAGGGAAGCGTTTCCTGCCGGACCTCGCGCAAGACGGCCAGCACCTCGGCCCACTCTTCGCCGAAGCGCTCCTGGAGTTCGATCCGGAGTTTCTTCGTGAGCGCGGGGGACGCGCCGCCACTGGAGATCGCCACGAGCAGTTCCCCCCGGCGCACGATCGACGGCATCGCCCAGTCGCAGTTCGGGATGTCGTCGACGACGTTGACCAGGACGCCGCGCCCACGGGCCTCGCGGGCCAGACGGTCGCGTTCGTGCTGGCCGGGCGCCCAGGCGATCGCCAGCAGCGCGCCGTCGAGGTCTTCGGGTACCCAGTCGCGCCGCTCCACGTGGACGCCGTAGTGGCCGTCAAGCGCATCCAGTATGTCGGCCGGTTCGGTCGCCAACACGAGTACGTCGGTGGCGCCGCCGGCGATCAGCGCCTCGACCTTTCCCTCGCGCACCGGGAGCGAGCCGATCACGACGCACCGGCGTCCGGGCAGATCCAGCGAGATCGGGAACGCGAACGGCATCAGCACGCCACCGTGTAGTGGTGGGACCGGTGCGGTGGCGGCGGTTCGGGCTCCCGGTCCGTCCCCTCGTACTCGTCCAGGTGCTCTTCGTAGCCGATCCAGAGCGGCCCCGCCGGGTCGTAGTCTCGCTGGAGGTTCACCTTGGCGCGGTCCAGGTTCTTGCGCGCCAGGCGATCTACCGCGGACAGGTCGTCGATCGGCGTCTCGTCGAACGCGCCGGCCGCCTTGACCCACGCGTCCATGCCGGCATCGGTGCGGATGAGCACGGTCGAGGCGCCCGGCTCGCTGCCGATGTTGCCGACCACCACGTCCGCGCCCAGCGCCGCGAAGTCCGCGCACTCGTCGCAGCCGCGGAGCGACGCGTCGTGGAACTCCTTCACCGGCCTTGCCATGAGTTCCTCGCCGTCGGCGCCGGCCGCGATGAGCTTGCCCTCGCGGATATCGATCTTCTTGATCTGCCCGAGCGGCACGCCGGTCGCCGCCACCTCCGGCAGCAGCTTCATCGGGTCGAAGGACCGCGTGCAGAAGAGCCCGATCGCCAGCGTCACGCGTGAGGCGAGGGTCTCCCGGTTCTCCCATGGGAACTTCTGCAGCGCGCGGAGCCCGCTGATCTGGCACGGCGTGCCGACGAACGCGATCCGCCGAGCCTCGGCGGGGGCCTTCTGGTTCAGCATCGTGAGTGCGTGGGACTGGTGGTAGACGCTGCCCGCCGCGCCCCGCACCTGCTCCGGTGTGGTCGCCAACACAGGCTTCCCGATGAACGCGTCGACTTTCTGCGTGAGGATCGCGGCGTCGATGAACCCCCGTTCCATGAGCGTGGCCAGGAGCTGCGTCACCGCGCCGCCGTCTTGCGCGCCGCCCGGCCGCTCCACGGCTCGCGCGCTGATCGCCGCCAGGGCGTCGCCAACCGGGTTCTCCGGGTCCTGGTGGTTCAGCTTCTCGGGGCGGAACCCGGCCATGGGGCAGTAATTCCAGCACGCCGAGCAGCCGGTGCACATCCGCACTAGGGTCGGCGTGCCGTCGGCGCCTACGGTTAGAGACCGCGACGGGCAGGCCGCGATGCACGAACCGCACCCCACGCACCGGTCCGCGTCGATGACCGCCGCCGCCGTTTTGTGGAACCAGATCTTGTCCAGGAGTTCGGGCGCGCCGCTCGCCGCCATGATCTCGTCGCGGACATCGGCCGCGGGGTCGGTTCGCATCGTCATCTAGGAGCCCTCCCTGAATCGTCCGCCGACGCCGGCGGGGGTGATGTCGTCCAAGCTGAGTTCGCCCGCGCAGACGGCGCTCAGCACGTCGGTCACGCTCGCGTAGGCATCTTCCACGGGGTCCTCAAGGCGGACCCACTGCCCGACGCGCCCGGCACCGAGGTCCCCGCCCAGCGAGACGTCCAGCGCCTGTTGGTAGGACTCCTCGTCCTTCGTCATGGTGGCGCGGAAGCCGATGTGGGCGGCCTGGACCTGCGCGCAGCTGGCCTTGCAGCCGCTCATGTGGATCCGAAGTCCCTCCAGCCG
>JBBRTK010000030.1:0-19823 GCA_038244455.1 Actinomycetota bacterium | reverse complement strand
GACCACGGCGCTCCTGGCCGCGACCGCCGCCCGGACGCCCGGAACCGCGAGGACCGGCCCCACGGACACGACGGGGTTCGAAGGGCAGATGACCACGACGTCGGCTTCCCGGATGGCATCGAGCACGCCGGGCGCCGGCCCCGCTGCGTCGGCCCCGGCGAACCGGACGCCCTTGACGTCGTCGGTGGCGCGCCGGCGCACCCAATACTCCTGGAAGTGAAGATCGAGCGCCAGTCCTGTCGCCGGATCCACCGCGTCGATCCGGGTCGTGAGGAGGTCGTCGGTCGCGGGCAGCACCCGGGCACCGACGCCAAACCTCGCGCACACCCGTTCGGTCACCTGGCTCAAGGTCGCCCCCGACGCCAGCTCCCTGCTTCGGAACAGGTGTGTGGCCAGGTCCAGGTCCCCCAGGCCGAACCATGCCGCTTCGGGGTCGAAGGCCGCCAGCTCCTCGGTGGCCCGGAACGTCTCCCCCCGCCGGCCCCATCCGCGCTCCCGGTCGAACGCGTCGCCGAGCCAGTACGTCACCGAATCCAGGTCCGGCGAGACGTGGAGCCCGTGCATGAGGATGTCGTCACCCACGTTCACGATGACCGTCACGTCCTCGGCAGGCACGGCCCGGACCAGCCCACGCAGGAACTTCCCCGCCCCGATCCCGCCCGCCAGCGCCGTGACCTTCATCGTGCTACAGCGTAGTAGGCTCGGCCGCATGCCCCAGCCCACGCTCCCACAGGTGCGTCGAGCGCTCGCGCGCGCCGAGGCCGGGAAGACGTTGTCCGAGCACGAAGCCGAAGCATTGTTCGCCGCAGCCGGCCCTGACCTCGAGCGACTCCAAGCCATCGCGGCCGGCCTCCGCGACCAGGGCTTCGGTGACACCGTGACCTATTCGCCCAAGGTGTTCATCCCGCTCACCATGCTGTGTCGCGACCACTGCCACTACTGCACGTTCGCCAAGCCTCCGGCCAAGCTCGATGCCCCGTTCCTTACCCCGGAGGAGGTAGTGGCGATCGCCGCCAGCGGGCGTGAGGCGGGCTGTAAGGAAGCCCTCTTCACGCTGGGAGATCGGCCCGAGGAACGCTATCCCGAGGCGCGGGAGTGGCTCGGCGCTCGCGGGTATTCCTCCACATTGGACTACGTCCGCGCCGTGGCCATCCGGGTGATCGAGGAGACCGGACTCCTCCCTCACCTCAACCCAGGCGTGATGTCATACGAAGCCATCGCGCGGCTCAAGCAGGTGAGCGCGTCCATGGGGATGATGCTGGAGACGACCAGCGACCGGCTGGCCGCCAAGGGCGGGCCGCACTTCGGTTCGCCGGACAAGCTTCCCGCCGTGAGGCTGCAGACCCTCGAGGACGCCGGGCGGATGGCGGTCCCGTTCACCACCGGGATCCTGGTGGGCATCGGCGAGACGTTCCTGGAGCGTGCGCAGACCATCTTGGCCATCCGGGACCTGCATCGCCGGTACCGGCATATCCAAGAGGTCATCGTGCAGAACTTCCGCGCGAAGCAGATGACGGCGATGCACCAGGCCCCAGAACCCACCGACGACGAGTTCGTGGCGGCGGTGGCGGCGACCAGGGTGCTCATGGGCCCCTTCGTGAGCGTCCAGGCGCCGCCGAACCTCTCCGATGCTGCCCAGCAGGCGCGCCTGCTGGATGCCGGCATCAACGATTGGGGAGGCGTGAGCCCGCTCACACCCGATCACGTGAATCCAGAACGCCCCTGGCCCGCGATCGAGGCGCTCGCCGCCACCACGGCCTTGCGGGGCAAGCACCTGCGCGAACGCCTCACGATCTACCCGGCGTTCGCGGCAAGACCCGATCCCTATCTGGCCGGCAAGATGCGCGGACCGGTGAACGCACTCTTGGGGCCCGACGGCCTGGCCGCGGTGGGCCGGCGCCCAGAACCCATCGCCTGGCAGGATCCAGATGTCACGTGGAAGCCGCGAACCATCGAGCTGACGTTCGCCAAGGGGGCGGACGCCGGTCAGCGGGAGGACGCTGGGGCCGTCTACGGCGGGTTCGAGGGCAGCGACGCCGCGCGCGCCTGGCACGCGGCGGGCCCGCCCCCGGCCAGGGTCGACGCGGAGATCCGCGTCGCACTCAAGAACGCCGAGGCTCACCGGCCACTCACGGATGGACAGGCGCTCTCGCTGTTCCGCGCCGAAGGCCCCGCGCTGGCCGAACTCTGCTCGGTCGCCGACGGGCTGCGGCACGAGGCGGTGGGGGACGAGGTCACCTACGTCATCAACCGGAACATCAACTTCACCAACGTGTGCTACGTGGGATGCCGGTTCTGCGCCTTCGCCCAGCGGGAAGCCGACGCCGAGTCCTACACCCTCACCCTCGCGGAAGTGGCGGACCGCGCGCAGGAGGCGTGGGAGTGGGGAGCCACGGAGATATGCATGCAGGGCGGGATCCATCCGGACCTACCCGGTTCGTTCTACGTAGACCTTCTGGACGCGGTCAAGACGCGGACACCCGACATGCATATCCACGCCTTCAGCCCCATGGAGATCCTCAACGGGGCCACCAAACTGGGGGTCTCGTTCCGCGATTTCCTGGCCGAGGCGAAGGACCACGGACTGGGTACGATCCCCGGCACGGCGGCCGAGATCCTCGATGACGACGTCAGATGGCTCCTCACCAAAGGAAAACTTCCGGCAGATTCTTGGGAAGAAATCGTCCGAACAGCGCACGCTTTGGGGATCAGAAGCAGCTCGACCATCATGTTCGGCCACGTGGATGCGCCGCCGCATTGGGTCGCGCATCTCCGCAGGATCGCACGCATCCAAGCCGACACCGGAGGCTTCACGGAGTTCGTCCCGCTGCCGTTCGTGCACCGCAACGCGCCCATCTACCTGGCGGGCAAGGCCCGCGCGGGCGCGACGTTCGAAGAGAACCTGCAGATGCACGCGGTGGCGCGCATCCTCCTGGACGGCCTGATCCCGAACATCCAGGTCAGCTGGCCAAAGTTGGGAGTGGTTGCGTGCCAAGCTATCCTGAGAGCCGGGGCCAATGATTTCGGTGGAACGCTCATGGAGGAGACCATCAGCAGGATGGCCGGAGCGGAGTGGGGGATCGTCATGACGCCCGAGCAGTTCGATGACGCCATCCGGGAGATCGGCCGGACGCCGGCGATCCGGACCACCACATACGATCGCATCGTTCCCGCGTCGTCGGCCGCGTCGTAGCGCCCGTTTCCGTCAACGTCGTTGACGGGTTCTGTCAACCAGATTGACAGTCGAATTTCTCACGCGAAGGTCTTGCAACGGGTGAAAAGCCTCGTAACCATGGGAGAGACAAAGGGGATGAGGCAGAGAACTTCCTCGCGTTAGGTCTTGTCAAGGAGGGTGTTCTTCCCGCAGAATCACACCGATGTGATTTCGGGGGGAGAGAGAGCGTGCATCACTACATCCCTTGGCAAGAACGAGCGAGGTGTCGCGAATATGACCCGGAGATCTTCTTCCCCGAGAAGGGAGGCTCATCGAGGGAGGCAAAGCGGATCTGTAGCGAGTGTCCCGTCCGCATCGAATGCCTGAATTACGCCCTTCGCCGCGACGAACGATACGGGGTGTGGGGCGGCATGAGCGAACGGGAACGCAGGCGCCTGAAACGGATGGCGTCCTAGGCCGGTAACGAAAGGGGGCAGCACATGGCAGCAGCTAAGAAGAGCGCGGCCCGTAAGAAGACCGCAGCTCGCAAGAAGACCGCAGCTCGCAAGCCCGCCGCCAAGAAGTCGGCAGCGCGCAAGCCCGCGAAGCGGAAGACAGCCGCTCGGAAGCCGGCCGCGAAGAAGTCCGCGGCTCGGAAGAAGACGACTGCGAAGCGGAAGACCGCCGCTCGCAAGCCCGCCGCCAAGAAGTCGGCAGCGCGCAAGAAGACCATTGCGAAGCGGAAGACCGCAGCTCGCAAGCCCGCCGCCAAGAAGTCGGCAGCGCGCAAGAAGACGACGGCGAAGCGCAAGCCCGCCGCACGCAAGAAGACCGCAGCTCGCAAGCCCGCCGCCAAGAAGTCCGCGGCCCGCAAGCCGGCTGCACGCAAGAAGAGCGCCGCGAAGAAGCGCTGATCTTCCTGCGAACCGTGTCGAAGGGGGGCCTTGCGCCCCCCTTCCGCGTTCCAGGGGGTAGCCCATGCTAGGCTCCGCGCCGCGCAGGAAGCGCATCGAATGACCTCAACCGTCACCTCCCCGCAGCAGTCCCCGCCGGTGCCGTCTGTGCTCGTCGCGCTGGTGGTTCGGGATGCCGAACCTTGGCTCCGGGAGTCCCTGGCGGCCCTGGCGGCGCTCACCTACCCTCGCCTCGGCGTGATCGCAGTGGACAACGCGTCCTCCGACGGATCGCACGACATCTTGCTACAGGCCCTCGGGGAGCGCCGCGTCATACGGTTCCAGGAGGACCGTGGGTTGGCGGGGTCGGTCAAGGCCGTCCTGGAGATCAGCGCCGCTCGTGAGGCCGACTACCTCCTCATCCTTCATGACGACGCCGCGATGGACCCCGACGGCGTCACCCGTCTGGTGGAGGCGGCCATCAGCATCCCTGGCGTTGACAACGTCGGGGTGGTCGGAGCCAAGGTGGTCGATTGGGACGAGCCGAGACTGCTTCGCGACGTGGGGAGTTCCGCTGACCGGTTCGGCCACCGATACACCCCCCTGCAGCCCGGCGAGATCGATCAGGGGCAGTTCGACCGGGTCCTTGAGGTGCTCGGCGTAGATCCATGCGCGCTGCTCGTCTCCCGTGATGCCTGGCAGCGGGTCGGCCTGTTCGACGAACGCCTGGATGTCAGCCACGAAGGCCTGGACCTGTGCTGGCGGGTCCGGATGGCCGGGTTCCGGGTGTTGATGACGCCGCTCGCGCGCGTTCGGCATCGTCAGACATCCGCGGGCGAACGCCGCCGGGACCACGACCGCCGGAGTGATCGCTATTACGAGGATCGCGCGGCCCTAGCCTCCATGCTGAAGAACTACGGGCCGCTGAACCTGCTGTGGCTCCTTCCGTTGGCATTCCTCTTGGGACTGACGCGGCTCGTGGTGCTCGCGCTCTCACGGCGCTTCGATGAGGCCTACGATCTGGCGTCGGCCTGGGGTTGGAACCTGGTGCACCTGCCCGGGACCGCCCGCCGGCGCTTCCGCGCCCAGCGAGCCCGGTCAGTCCCCGACCGCAAGCTCCACAGGTTCATGGAATCGGCCGGATTGCGGCTGCCCCGCTGGTTCGAGAAGGCTGAACGGATCCTCGAGGAGCAGCGTTCCCTGGAGGAGGCCGAGCAGGGTCTGCCCGCGACCCAGCGCCTGCGCGACCGGACCGCCTCGCTCGTGGGCGATCATCCGGTGCTGGTGGGGTCGTTCGTCGCCATCGTGGTGGGCGCGCTGTCCATCCGCGGTCTCATGAACGGCGCCCCCCTTCACGGCGGGGTGCTGCCAGCCTTCCCCAGCCGCGCCGCAGGGTTCTTCGCCGAGCTTGCCTCGCCGTATCGATCGACCGCGCTGGGAGGATCGCTTCCCGCGAGCCCCGCGTTGGCCGGCGCTGGGGTGCTCTCGTGGGCGCTCTTCGGGAGCACTTCGCTCGCGCAGAAGGTGCTCCTGGCCGGCGCGCCCGCCCTCGCGGGCATCCTGTTCTACCGCGCCGCCGCCCGCCTCACCGGCAGGCCGGGCGCGGCGGTGCTGGGCGCCGCCGGTTACGTGTTGTCGGCGGCGGTCCTCTGGCCGTTCTCCGAGGGCCGGATCGGCTTGCTGGTGGCCGCCGCCCTGATCCCACCGCTGGTCGAACGAACCGAGGTTGCCTTCGGGTCCGAGGAACCCGCCGACGGCCGGTGGCGGTTCATCGCCGGCCTCGGCGTCACGCTGGCGGTGGGCGTTGCCTCCGAACCGGGGATCTTGCTCGCGTTCGCCCTCATGGTCGTGGTCCAGACGGTCGCCGGACGATCTCGCGGTCGGGGGCTGGCGCTCATGACGGGCGGGACCATCGTCGCCGCCGCGCTCGTGTTCCCCTTCTTCTCCTCGTTGGTGGCGGGGCGTGGGCGGGGGATCGGCTCGCTGGTGGGAAGCATGGATCTCTCGCGTGTCGGGCGGCTCGCCATCGGGGCCGGTCCCGGCACGTGGCTGATCGCGGCGTTCCTGCCGATCTCGGCGGTCCTCGGCTTCTCCCTGGTCGGTTCCGGTCACCGAGCCCGGGCGCTGCGGGTGGCGGTCGTCGCGGCAGCTTCGCTGGCGCTCGCCTGGCTCTCGGCCGCAGGCTGGCTGCCGGTCGCCCTCACGAACGCCCCCGTGTACATCCTCCTGGCCGCGGTTGCCGAGGCGCTCCTCGTAAGCCTCGGGCTCGCCTCGGTCCTCGGGATGGCCCGCGAGTCGTTCGGCGCCAGACAGATCGGCACCGCGGCGCTGGCGGTCGTGTTGGCGGCCGGCCTTACGCTCCAGGCGTTGGCCGCGATGGCCGGCGGGTGGGCCTGGGGTGGAGCCGACAAGATCTCTGCAGCATGGGCGGTGGTCGACAGCGCCGCGCGGGGCGAGTTCAACGTGCTGTGGGTCGGCGGTGGGCCGGACCCGTTCCCGGCGCCAGGGGGAGACCCGCAGGCGCTGGCCGCCGCCGCCCCGCTGACGCTCCGATACGCGATCACCGGCCGTGGGGGCGCCAGCGTCGTTGATACGGGCCGGCCTCTCGCGGGGCCGGGCGCCGACGCTCTGCACGCAGCGCTGGAACAGATCTTGAGCGGAGGGACGTCGCACGGCGGCGCGTTGCTCGCTCCGTTCGGCATCCGCTACATCGTCGCCGCTTCGGGCTCCCTCCCTCCCGCGACGCTTCGTCGTCTCAAGGAGCAGGTGGACATGGACCCGGCAACGGCGAATGGGTTGGTCATCTACCGCAACGCCGTGGCCCTCCCACCTGCGGCCGCGCTGACGGTAGACGGGCCGAGCGCGAAGATCCTGGCGAGTAGCGATGTTGCGACCATCGCAGAGCTGGGCCCGATCCCAGCCACTCCCTTGGTTCCGGTTCAAAGGGGGTGGGATGGGACGGCCCCAGCCGGCTCCGTCGCCTACCTTGCGACGGAGTTCAGCGATGGCTGGCACAGCGGTGCCTCGGCACCGGTCAAGGCTTTCGGGTGGGCAACGTCGTTACCCGTCACGGCCGGGCCCGTGCAGATCCGCCACGACGACGACCTCGTCCGCCTGATCGAACGGTGGGCGCTCGGGGCACTCTGGCTCGCCGCACTGTGGGTCACGCGGAAGCCGGTGGTTCGATGAGCGCCCGTGGACGCAGCCAGGGAGCATTGGCGCTCGTGTTCGCCGCTGCAGTTGTGGCGGGAGGCGTGGGGCTCGATCGCGGCTTGGGCGTCCGAGCGCCTGCGCCCGCGCCCGGTTCGAGCACTGACTCCGGCGCCTGGCTCTGCCCGCACGGCGGCGGGCCCGGGTGGGAAGGCCGCCTCTATCTGGCCAACCCAGGGACCCGGCCCTCGACGGTTCGCGTGAGCACGATGACGCAGAAGTCGTCCGCTCCTGTTCGTACGGTGACGGTGGATCCGGGGACCACGACGGAGGTGACCGTCCCAGCCTCGGCGAGGGAGGCCTCTACCTATGTGGAGTACTTCGGAGGCTGGGTCGCCGCCGGATGGCTCACCGTCACGTCCACGCCGCAGGGCACCGGCGTGGGAGCCGAGTCGTGCGCTCCCGCTACGGATGCGAGCACGTGGTACACGGCGAACGGAAGCACGCCCAAGGGAGCCAAAGCCACCCTCGTCATCATGAACCCCTACGGGTCCAACGCGATCTTCGACGTCGTGCTGTTCGCGGCCGACCGGGCTCCCGTTCACGAGAGCGTCCTCACCGACGTCGTCCTGAAGCCACACCGAAGCATGTTCGTGCCGATCCAGACGATCCTGCCTTTGGAACCCGCGGTCGGATCAGAGATCGACGTACATGCAGGCCGGGTAGGTGTTGCATCGGTGGACGCGTCTGTCCAGAACGGAGTGGGGGCGATCCTGGGCACCACGGCACAGGTCTCTTCCCTGACCGTTCCGCTGCTCGGCGGCAGCGGACAGCGCTCGCTGTCGCTCATCGTTCCCGGCGCGGCCGGCGCCCGATTCGACGGCTCGAACCTGGGAGAGACCGCGAGTCAACCCGCCGGCGGGCTTTCGGGCGTCGCCCAGGATCCTCAGACGTCGCAGGCCTACGCCGTGGCAACAAGCGGTGCCTCCGGGTTGCGCCTGGTGGAGCAGGTTGGGTCGACCGGCACCTTCGTGGCGTCGGTGGCCTCGATGGGAGAGGGGAGTGACTTCGCGGCGACCGGTGGGGCGGCGCCCGCCGGGCAGTGGGTCGTGCTTCCGACGGTCGCCGGCGATCCGTCCAAGCCGGGACTGGTCATCACGAACCCGGGGACACAACCCGTGAGCGTCACGCTCCATGCCTTGAGCGCCGCCGGCCCGAACGATGTGACCGTTTCGATCTCGGCGGGGTCGTCCGCCTCTGCCCCGGTCGGCTTCCTGACGGCAGCCGGAAACGTGGGCATCCTCATCGCCGCACCCACCGGTCAGGTCATCGCGGCCGGGGCCTCGGAATCGCTAGGCATCAAGGGCATAGCCGGCTACGCCATCGCGGCCGGTGTCCCCGTTCCGCTCGTCCGTCCGTAGACCGTCCCGCTTGCGCCGGCTTCGGGGGCGTGCGGCGTATCATTGCGCGCGGGCTCTTCCGGAGCCCCATCCCTCATGGCCAATGGAAAGCACGTCAAACGCCGTCTGAGCGCCTTGGTTGTCGTCCTGGGCGTCTTCGTCGTGCTGGGAACGGTCGCAGGCGGGGTGGCCTACGCCGCCTACCGCTACGACCGGGCCAACCGCGACAGGATCCTTCCCGGGGTCACCGTGGCGGGGGTCGACGTGGGCGGGCTCACGCGTGATGCGGCCGTTGCCGCCGTGCAGCGCGCGGTCGACCAACGACTGAACGCGCCGATCCGGATCACGGCCGGTGGCAGGACGTGGATAACCTCGGCGGCGGCCCTGGGCCGGCAAGAGGACGTGCAGGCCGCCGTCGATAGCGCCGAGTCGGTGTCTAGCTCGATGGGATGGATGGACCGCGTGTGGCATCGGGTTCGACAGACGCCGGTCAACGTGGACGTCACCCTGAGGTCGCAGGGTTCGCCGGACGCCGTCCATGCGCTGGTCGCGAAGGTCGCGGCGGGGACGGACGTCGCCCCCCGGGATGCCAGCGTCAAGCTCGTGGGGACCAGCAAGGTGGCGTTCGTCCATGCGCGGGCCGGAGTCGGGGTCGATCAGGAGCGAGCCGTTCGATCCATCCGGGCCGCTCTGGCTGGCGGCGACATGCAGGTCACGATCCCGGTCAAGAAGGTCCAGCCGAAGGTCGCAGACAAAGGCGTTGGCACTACCATCGTGGTTCGGATCGATCAGAACCGCCTGTATCTCTACCGCGGGTTCAAGCAGATCCGAACCTACCCCGTTGCCACGGCGATGCCGGGCTTCACCACGCCGGTTGGTGAATGGACGATCGTGGACAAACAGGAGAACCCGACCTGGCACAACCCGGCCCCCAACGGATGGGGAGCCGGAGAGCCGGCGACGATCCCACCAGGACCGAACAACCCGCTGGGCACCCGTGCGCTCTACCTCAACGCACCGGACATCAGGATCCACGGGACTCCGGCCGCGTACTCGATAGGCACGTACGCATCCCACGGCTGTATCCGGATGCTCATCAGCGACTCCGAAGCACTGTACCCATTGGTTCCCATCGGAGCCCGGGTCATCATCGCGGGCGTCCGGCCCTACTAGGCTGGCGTTCCCCCGGTTGCCCTCCGTCGTTCGGACCACGCATAGGCCTTCCGCGGGGGCGTACGCACCCCCCGATGAGGTGGCTACGCATCAGCCGTCGATCCGGCGGAAATAGACTCCTGGAGGGCCGACCCCGTCGAGATCCCGTGCTAAGGTCGGGGCAATCTCATCGGTCCCCCCCCTTCGTCCCCCTCCGGAGAGTGCGATGACAACGAACGCTTCGACATGCCCGAGCTGTGGCTCCGGCGATCTGATCAGCATCTCGATGGCCGTGGCCGGCCGCGACCTGGCCTTCACGACCTGTCACCTGTGTGAGGCGAAATGGTGGCACCGTGACGGCGAGGAAGTGCCGTTGCAGTCGGTTATCAGCCTCGTCGTGCCGAAGTAGCCCCGTCCGCTCCTCGCGGTTCCCGTAGGATGCCGGGCGGATGGCGACGCATGATCTGGATCGGATCTTCAAGGCCTACGACGTACGCGGGGTCGTTCCCGACGACCTCGATGCCGGCCTCGTCAGGCGGATCGGAGCGGCCTTCGCCGAGTGGACCAAGGCGCCCGCCATCGTCATCGGGCGGGACTGTCGCATCTCCTCCCCCGAACTCGCCGCCGCGATCGCCGACGGGGCCACCTCCCGCGGGGTCGATGTCATCGACCTGGGCCTCGCGTCCACCGACCTCCTGTACTTCGCCGCCGGCAAGCTCGACATGCCTGGGGTCATGCTCACCGCCAGCCACAACCCGAAGCAGTACAACGGGCTGAAGTTCTGCCTGTCCGGCGCCCGTCCCGTGGGTGAGGAGACGGGGCTCCGGGAGATCCGCCGGATGGTTGAGGGCCCGGAGCCTGTGCCCGTGGCTACGCCGGGCACGACCGAACAGCGTTCGCTCCTGGACGCGTACGTGGAGCACGTGCTGTCGTTCACCGATGTGGAGGCGATGCGGCCGCTAGTCGTCGTGGCCGACACGGCGAACGGGATGGGCGGCCTGGTGGTTCCCGCGGTCATGGAACGGCTGCCGGTGACGCTGTTCCACCTGTACCCGGAGCTGGACGGCACCTTCCCGAACCATCCGGCCGACCCGATCGACCCGGCCAATCAGAAGGATCTGCGCGCCGCCGTGCTGGAACATCACGCCGACGTGGGCCTGGCGTTCGACGGGGATGCCGACCGCGTGTTCCTGGTGGATGAGCTGGCGGAAGATGTCTCGGGTTCGCTGCTGACCGCACTGGTTGCGGTCGCCATGCTCGAACGTGAGCCGGGCGCAAAGATCATCCATAACCTCATCTGTTCATGGACGGTGCCCGAGGTCATCCGTGAACACGGCGGCGTTCCGATCCGCACCCGGGTAGGCCACTCGTTCATCAAGCAGGTCATGGCCGAAACGGGGGCGATCTTCGGCGGGGAGCACTCGGGGCACTACTACTTCCGCGAGAACTACCGCGCGGACTCGGGGCTGATCGCCGCCGTGGTCGCGATGGGTGAGCGGTCCAAGGCGAACGTCGGCCTCTCAACGATGCTTGCGCCCTACCGTCGGTACTTCGACAGCGGAGAGATCAACTCGACCGTCCCGGATCAGGCGGCCAAGCTGGCCGAACTGGTGGCAGCCTACGCGGATGGCAAGGAAGATCACCTGGACGGGCTCACGGTAGAGTTCACCGATTGGTGGTGCAATGTCCGGGCTTCCAACACCGAGCCACTGCTGCGATTGAACGTCGAGGCCCGGACGCCCGAGCTGCTGGCCGCCAAGACCGCAGAGCTGCTTGCGATCATCCGCAGCGGCAAGGAAGGAGACGCATGACCGTCGACGCCGAACTGCTCGAGATCCTCGTCTGTCCGAACGACCGCGGTGACGTCACCTATATCGAGGCCGACCAGGTCATCGTGTGTTCGGTGTGCGGGTTGCGCTATCCGGTCCGCGATGACATCCCCGTCATGCTCATCGACGAAGCCGAGAAGCCCTCAGCAGGCAAGAAGAAGTGATCGCGCTGGACGATCCCGCGGCCCTTCGGGCCGCGGACCCCTCCCGGATGCTCGATATCGTCGCCGGCCTTCCGTCGGATTGCCGGACGTCCTATCGGGCGGCCGTCTCCACCGCCGGGCTCCCCTCCATGGCAGACATCAGATCGATCGTGTTCTGCGGCATGGGCGGGTCGGCCGTCGCCGGTGACGTGCTGCGGGCCGTGTTCCGCAACCGGCTGCAGATCCCGGTCGAGGTCAACCGTTCGCCGGTGCTGCCGAACCACGCAGGCCCCGACACGCTCGTGGCCATCTGCTCGTACTCGGGCAACACCGCCGAGACGCTGGCCTCGTTCCACGACGCGCTCGCCCGTGGGTGCCGCGTCGCCGTCGTCACCTCCGGGGGGGAGGCCTTGGCGCTGGCCGAGGCGAACGGCATCCCGGTGATCGGTGTGCCCGGCGGGTACCAGCCGCGCGCGGCGTTCGGTCATCTGGGGTTCGCGTGGCTGGGGGCGCTCGAAGCTATGGGCGTGCTTCCGTCACTTGCAGGCGAGGTTGAGGAAACCGTCTCGCTCCTTGAGGGACTCGCCGCTGGATCGGGCCCCGATGTGCCCACGGCGGACAACCAGGCGAAGCAGATCGCCGAGACCATCGGCGAGCGCGTCCCCGTGGTGTGGGGCGCCGAGGGGGTCGCATCCGTTGCTGCCATGCGCTGGAAGACCCAGCTGAACGAGAACGGCAAGGTACCCGCGTTCGCCGCCTCCATGTCCGAACTCGACCACAACGAGGTTGTGGGGTGGACGCGTCCCTATGGGGAACGGTTCGGGGTGGTCGCGCTCCGCACCGACGACGAGCATCCGGAGATCGCTCCCAGGTTCGCGCTCTCCGAGGACATCGCCGGGCGATCCGGAGCGGTCACCATGCAGGTGCACTCGCAGGGAAGCTCGCCCTTGGCCCGGATGCTGACGCTCATCTACCTCGGCGACATGGCGAGCGTCTACGTGGGCCTTCAGCGCGGACTCGACCCCACGCCAGTGGTGGTCATCGACCAGCTGAAAGCCGCGCTGGCCGGGAACGCGGGATGACCCAGGGCTTTCCGGGTCCGGGCGATGACCTGGCCGTGCGGGCTGCGGAGGTAGTGCGAACGAAGACCGGCCTGGTGCCGTCGGTGGCGCTCGTCTTGGGATCGGGGCTCGGGCCCGCGCTCGCCGACGGCCTGATCCCCAACGCGGTATTCGCCTATCCGGAGCTCCCGGGATTCCCCGCCACCGCGGTCCCGGGGCACGAAGGGACGCTGACCATTGGCACGCTCGCCGGTGTGCCCGTGCTTGCGTTCGCAGGGCGGTTCCATCTCTACGAGGGCCACGACCCGGATGTGCCGGCACTCCTGCCGCGGCTCGCGCACGCGCTGGGTGCTCGCACGATCGTCCTGACCGCCGCGGTGGGGGGCCTCTCGCCGGAGTTGGCCGCCGGCACTGTGATCGTCGTCACGGACCATCTGAACTTCATGGGGATCACACCGATGCAGGGCTGGCGAACCCCCGACGGCACCCCTGCCTTCGTCAACACGCAGGAGGTCTACGACGCGGGGCTCCGCGAGCTGGCCCTTGAGCGGGCGGGCGTCCTGGGGATCGCCGCGGCGCCGGGTGTCTACGCCGCCATGCGCGGGCCGGCGTACGAGACGCCCGCCGAGGTCGGGTTCCTTGGCCGCGCGGGCGGTACCGTCGTCGGGATGAGTATGGTTCCAGAGGCGCTGCCGGCCCGTGCGCTGGGTCTGCGCGTCCTGGGACTCTGTTCGCTCACGAACGCGCTGGGAACGCACGTCTCGCACGAGGAAGTCGTGCGCATATCGAACGAAACCGCGGTGGCGGTGGGTCGTCTGCTGACGGACCTGCTGCCCCGGATGGAAGGAGTCTGAAGATGTCCGACTACCGCGACGCCGCGCTTGCGGACGCCGGCCGTGACAGGATCGAGTGGGCCGCCGCCGAGATGCCCGTGCTGAAGCTCATCATGGAACGGTTCGAGAAGGAGAAGCCGCTGGCGGGCATCCGGATCGCGGCCTGCCTGCACGTCACCACCGAGACGGCGAACCTGATGGAAACGCTGGCGGCCGGTGGGGCCGAGGTCGCACTCTGTGCCTCCAACCCCCTGAGCACGCAGGACGATGTGGCCGCATCCCTTGTCGAGCAGAGCGGCATCGACACCTACGCCATCAAGGGCGAGGACAACGACACCTACTTCAAGCACATCAACGCCGTCCTCGACCTGAAGCCGCAGATCACCATGGACGACGGCGCGGACATGGTCGGGATCCTGCACAAGGAACGCCCCGGCCAACTCACCGAGATCCTCGGCGGCACGGAGGAGACCACCACCGGCGTGATCCGGCTGCGGGCCATGGCCAAGGCCGGGGCCCTGAAGTACCCGATCGTCTCGGTCAATGACGCCGACACGAAGCACCTGTTCGACAATCGGTTCGGAACGGGGCAGTCGACGATGGACGCCATCATGCGCTCGACGAACCGGCTCATCGCCGGGCGTAACGTGGTGGTGGTCGGCTACGGGATGTGCGGACGTGGTGTAGCTTCGCGCGCCCGGGGTCTCGGCGCCCACGTCATCGTCACCGAAGTCGATCCCACGGCGGCCATCGAAGCGGTCATGGAGGGCTTCCGGGTGATGCCGATCCGCGACGCCGCCCGCGTCGGTGACATCTTCATCACGGTGACGGGCGACACCCACGTCATCGCGAAGGAGCACATGGAGCTCATGCAGGATGGCGCCATCATGGCGAACTCCGGGCACTTCGACGTGGAGATCGACAAGACCGGGCTCGCCTCGCTGTCCGAAGGCCGCGTCCGGCGGATCCGCGACTTCGTGGACGAGTACACGCTGGCCGACGGCCGCAAGCTCTACCTGCTGGGGGAGGGAAGGCTGGTGAACCTCGCAGCCGCCGAAGGGCATCCCGCTGCAGTCATGGATATGTCGTTCGCGAACCAGGCCTTGGCAGCGGAGTGGATGGTCAAGAACCACGCCGATCTCACCCCGCAGGTCTACGAAGTACCGGAGGACATCGACAAGGAAGTCGCGCGGTTGAAGCTGCACGCGATGGGCATCCAGATCGACACCCTCACCGCCGAGCAGCTCGACTATCTGAACAGCTGGGAGCAGGGAACCTAGTGAGTCACCGCCTCTCCATCCGAGCCCATTACGAACGGTTCCCCGCCAGCGTGAAAGGGGCGTTCGTGCTACGTGCCGCCGACGGCGACCCCCACCAAGTGAAGATCCTGCGCGCGCAAGCCGCGGGGCTGGCGGGAGAGGGGGAGCGGTCCCTTAACCTCGAGGACGTCACGCTCGAGGTGGCCCCGAACCTGGATCTCTTCGTGCCGTTCGAGGTCCCGATCTTAGAACTGGGAGCCGGCTGGTACGGGCTGCGCTGCGACCTGGCGATCGACGCGGACCCCGTGACCGTACAGCCGGGGAAGCCGTTCCCCGTGGCGTGGCCGCGGGCTACGACGAGGCGCGGGAGCGTCCCGGTGGCCGCGACCCTGGGCGCCGTCAGGATCGATCACATCGATTGCCTCAGCGACACCGTCAAGGTCAGCTACGCGGGCGACGCTGCGCCCGAGCTGTACTTCTCCGCCGATGGCCGGAAGCTCCCGGTGATCGAGGTGGAGTTCGACGAAGGCGCAGGGAAGGGGAAGATCGTCGCCTACCCGGTGTTCCGCTCCGACTCGGCCCTGCACATCGGATCCAAGGGTGGCGCCGCGGTGGACGTCCCGCTTCCCATGTAGCCGGAGGCATGTCGGAGGCGCGGAGTAGCGTTGCCGTCGATGAGGATCTCGGACGTCGTGTTCCCACGACGATGCGCCGGGTGCCGCGACGGTCCCTGGCCCTTCTGCGACGGATGCCGCGCGGAACTCCTCGCGCTGCAACCCCCTTGGTGCGAGCGATGCGGACGTCCCCTGGTCGTGGAAGCTCAGGCCTGTCGCGACTGCCCCGATCAGCCGCTTACCTCCGCGCGGGCGGCGTTCAGATTCGAAGGACCGGCCCGCTCGGCCATCCATCGCTTGAAGTACGCGGGGTGGCAGGACGTTGGGCCGGCGCTCGCACGTGCCATGGCGACCGTGACGCCGGCCCCGGGGGCACGCGATGCACGCGCTCTCACGTGGGTGCCGCTCGCGCGCGCGAGGCTGGCCGCGCGCGGCTATGACCAGGCGCGCGTACTGGCCCGGGGACTCGGGCGCGAGATCGACCTGCCTGCGACGCGCCTCCTCAGGCGAACCGTCAGCACGGGACCTCAGGCACGCCGAAGCGGCGCGGAACGTCGCGCGGCGCTTCGAGGGGCGTTCGTTGCGTCGGGGCCGTCTCCGCCTGTGGTCCTGCTGGTGGATGACGTCCTGACGACCGGCGCCACCGCGGCCGCCTGCGCGCGGGCGCTCATGGGCGCAGGTGCCAGGGAGGTGCACCTCATCGCCGCGGCGCGGGCGTTCAGGGGCCCCCTGCGTTCGACGTCGGCCGGACGGCCCATGACCAGAAGGGCCGAGCAGCGGTTTCCCCCGTCACAGGGGCGTGCCTATACTCGGGCGGGCTCTCGTCCGGGTCTGTGGTTGCCCGAGGATCTTCCTCGGTAGTCGAGGCCAGCCGCGGGCGAAACGACCCACGTAAGGCGACCGTTGGTCGCTGAGCATGGCGCGGTTTAGATGTAAGTCCTGCCCCGGGCCGGTTCGCCGGATCCGGGAGAGGGCGGGAAGCGGCTCCTGAAGGGGCCAGCCAGCGCTCCTGCAGGCGGGTGTGGGGACAAAGACCAGGTCAGCCGGCACGGGAGCCCACCGATCGGCTTACGGAGGAATCGATGGAGTTGACGTTCACCGGACGAGGACTGCAGGTCACCGACCAGATCCGGGCCACCGCGACGCACAAGGTCGCGCCCCTGGCTCGGATCGAACCCAAGGCCACGCGGATGGACCTGGAGTTCATCGCCGAACACCATCCCAAGCCCGGGATGGCACGGGTCGAGGCGGCGCTCATGATCCCGCGCAAAACCTTCCGAGCCCACGGCGACGGGAAGGACCTGCCGTCGGCGCTCGATCAACTGGTCGGACGCTTGGAACGACAGCTGCGCGATCACCACGGGAAGCGCCGTGCGATGCAGCACAGGAGTGATGGGCTAGAATCCGCCCATCTGAATGCGGCGCCCGCCGATACTTCGGAGTAGCCGCTCAAGAGGGGGATCCGTGGCCAAGGAAGACGCAACAGAGAAGCTCCGTGTCTTGGTGGTCGATGACCACGCCTTGTTCCGCCGGGGGCTCGAGATGGTGCTGCAGCAGGAGCCCGACCTCGAACTCGTCGGCGAGGCATCGGACGGAAGCGAAGCCATCGAGAAGGCCCAGGAGCTCATGCCCGACGTCATCCTGATGGATGTCCGGATGCCCAAGCGCTCCGGGATCGAAGCCGCCGGCAGCATCCGGGACCTCCTCCCACACGTCAAGATCCTCATGCTCACCATCAGCGATGAGGAAGCCGACCTCTACGACGCGATCAAGGCGGGAGCCAGCGGCTACCTCCTCAAGGAGATCCCCATCGACGAGGTCGCCGACGCTATCCGGAGCGTGTGGGCCGGACAGTCCAGGATCAGTCCGTCCATGGCTTCCAAGCTCCTCACCGAGTTCGCGGCGATGTCCAAGACCGCGGAGGAACGGCCTCAGATGCCGGCGCCCCGGCTTACCGACCGCGAGATGGAGGTGCTCCGCCTGGTCGCCCAGGGTCTCAACAACCGGGACATCGCCAAGGAGCTGTTCATCTCGGAGAACACGGTGAAGAACCACATCCGCAACATCCTGGAGAAGCTGCACCTTCACTCGCGCATGGAGGCGGTCGTCTACGCCGTGCGCGAGAAGATGATCGAGATCAGCTAGCGACGGCCGGCCTCGGTACATGACCTCCGCCGGAACGCGCAACGTGGCCAAGCTCATCGTGGAGTGCCTGGAGAACGAGGGCGTGACCTACGTCTTCGGACTTCCGGGCGAAGAGAACCTCCACATGATCGACGCGCTCGTCGACTCGCCCATCCGGTTCATCACCTGCCGGGACGAACGCGGCGCGGCCTTCATGGCCGACAGTTACGGGGCGCTCACGGGCAAACCCGGCGTCTGCCTGGCAACCCTTGGCCCCGGCGCGATCAACCTCATGCTCGGGATCGCGAACGCGCAGCTGGACTCCCATCCCTTGGTGGCGATCGCCGCACAGGCCGGCCTCAACCGGATCTACAAGGAGTCACACCAGTTCGTTGACCTGGTCTCGCTCTTCCGGCCGATCACGAAGTGGGGCGACATGGTCACCGTCCGCGACGCGGCGCCAGAGATGCTCCGCAAGGCCTTCAAGCAGGCTCAGACCGAACGCCCGGGGGCCACGTTCATCATCCTGCCCGAGGATGTCGCGGAACGGGAGACCGAAGCCCGGCCGCTGAAGGTCAACGTCCCGCGCGACCCCTCGCCCAGCGAGGACCAGGTGCATCGTGCCGCGCACGTGCTGGCCTCGGCCGCCCATCCCGTGGTGCTCGCGGGTCCCGGCGTGCAACGTGACGGCGCGGCCCTAGCGCTGATCAGGTTCTCCGAGCAACTGGGGATACCGGTCGCCACCACATTCCTTGGCAAGGGGGTCTTCCCTGACGATCACCAGAACGCTTTGGGAACCATCGGTTTCATGGTCAAGGATTATGCGAACTTCGGCTTCGATCACGCAGATGTCGTGGTAGCGGTCGGCTACGACCTGGTCGAGTTCTCGCCCAGCCGGTGGAACCCCGACGGGGACAAGCGGATCATCCACGTCCATCGCACCGTAGCTGAGGTTGACGCGAACTACCAGCTGGAGGTCGGTCTGCAAGGCTCGATCGGCGAGACGCTTGACGCCATCGCCGCGGCGACGGACGCCCATGAGATCCCCGCCTTCGCGCCACCCGTGAAGGACCTCCTACGCGAGGAGCTGGAACGCGGCGCCGTCGACGATTCGTTCCCGGTGAAACCTCAGCGGTTGGTCACCGACATCCGCGCGGTCATGGGACGGGAGGACATCGTCCTGTGCGACACCGGCGCGGTGAAGATGTGGATGGCCCGGCTCTATCCCACCTACGCGCCCAACACCTGCCTGGTCTCCAATGGCCTGGCCACCATGGCGTTCAGCTTGCCGGGTGCGTTCGCGGCCAAGCTCGCCTTCCCGGAACGTAAGGTCCTGGCGGCGATGGGCGACGGAGCCTTCCTGATGAGCGTCGCGGAGATCGAGACCGCGGTGCGCGAAGGCGTCCATATCGTGATCCTCGTGTGGGTGGACGGCGGCTACGGCCTGATCCGGTGGAAGGAGGAACTCCACCTCGGCCGTACAGCGGCCGTCTCGTTCGGCAATCCGGATTTCGTCCAGCTTGCCCAGAGCTTCGGCGCGAAGGGATACCGCATCGGCGCGGCCGACGAGCTGCTCCCGACGCTCCAGCGGGCCCTGGCCGAGGAGGCCGTCAGCGTGATCGCGTGCCCCGTGGACTACACCGAGAACGCCCGTCTGGTCGAGCGTCTAGGCGCGCTCGAAGCGGGGATGTAGCGGAACCCCCGCGCGAGGCTTCGGACCCCTGAACCGGACCTGCCGGTAGAATCGAAGGGTTCCTCGACCCCCGGAAAGGGCCTGCTCACCTTGGTACTGGACAAACTCGCGAACTTGGGCGAAGGCCGCAAGCTCAAGCACCTCCACTCCATGGCACAGCTTGTGGCCACCTACGAGCCGGAGATGGAGGACCTGACCGACGACGAACTCAAGGCTAAGACGGGTGAGTTCCGTCGGCGGCTGGAGAACGGGGAGGCGCCGGACGATCTCCTCTCCGAGGCCTTCGCCGCGGTGCGCGAGGCATCCAAGCGCTCCTCCGGCAAGCGCCACTTCGACGTCCAGATCATGGGCGGGATCGCCTTGCATCAGGGCAACATCGCCGAGATGAAGACCGGTGAGGGGAAGACCCTCACCTCCACGCTTCCTGCCTACCTGAATGCGCTCACCGGCGAGGGCGTGCACATCGTCACGGTCAACGACTACCTGGCCAAGCGCGACTCCGAGTGGATGGGTCCCAT
>JBBRTK010000029.1:0-20249 GCA_038244455.1 Actinomycetota bacterium | reverse complement strand
TGTTCTCGCTCGCGTCATGCGTTCCGGCGTGGAGGAATCGACGCACGGAGGCCACGTCGCGGTGTGCGACGCGGACGGCCGGCTTCTGGCGGTTGCGGGTGACCCCGATCGCGAGGTGTTCGCGCGGTCGTGTTTGAAGCCGCTGCAGGCGGCGGTCGCGCTCCAGCTCATCGACGAAGATCTGACCGATCGCGAGATCGCGGTCATGTGTTCCTCCCACAACGGTGAGTCCGTCCATCTGCGGGCGGTGCACGCGCTGCTGCAGCGGGCGGGGCTGACGACGGCGTCGCTCCGGTGCCCGCCCGCGTGGCCGCTGGACCCTGACGTCATGGCCAGCGCCGGCCGCCGCCGCCGCGAACTCCATGACTGTTCGGGCAAGCACGCCGGGATGCTCCTGGCGTGCGTCGACGCCGGGTACGAACGGGCGACCTACCTTGCGCGGTCCCATCCGCTCCAGCGGCGGATCCGCCGCGCGACCCTCGCGGCGATCGACCGGGACGACACGCGGGTTGGCGTGGACGGATGTGGAGCGCCGATCTTCACGGGCGCCGTTCGGGATTGGGCGACCCTGTTCGCGAGGCTCGGGCAGCCTGACCGCCTGGGGTCGGTCGCCGAGGGAGCCGAACTGGCTGTCGGCGCGATGCTGGCCGAGCCCTACCTGGTTGGAGGCCGAGGCCGGTTGGATACCGACGTTATGGCGGTGACCGGCGAGGTGCTGGTCAAGGAAGGCGCCGAGGCGCTCACCTGCGCCTCCATCCCCGCGCTAGGCCTGGGCATCGCGGTCCGGGCCGAGGACGGGGGAGAGCGGGCCGTGGGGCCGGCACTCATCCGGGCCTTGCGCGACCTGGGAGCCATCACGCGCGGCGATGTCACGGAGCTGCGGGAGCACGCGAGGCCTGTGGTGCTGGGAGGCGGCCGGCCGGTGGGGGAGATCGTCAGCGACCTGATGCTCCGGCGTCCCCGCTAGCGCTCGCCTTTAGCTTTCGCGGGGACTCGGCTACCCTTTGTGGGTGACAGCCCGCGTTGCAGTGCTTTCCGTGCATACGTCCCCGTTGGACCAGCCTGGCACCGGCGACTCCGGCGGGATGAACGTGTACATCCGTGAGGTGGCCGAGCGGCTGGCGGCCCGGGGCGTGGCGCTCGATCTCTTCACGCGCCGCCGCAGCGCCGATACCCCCTCGGTGGTGGAACTGGATCCGGGCACTCGGGTCATCAGCGTGAAGGCCGGACCCACCGAGCCCATCCCTAAGAGCGAACTGCCCCGCTACCTCCCCGAGTTCTTGGGCGGCGTCCTGCGCCTGGCTCGTGAAGACGGCATGGGCTACGACATCGTGCACAGTCACTACTGGCTCTCTGGTTGGGTCGGCAGGTCCGCCAAGGAGGAGTGGGGCGCGCCGCTCGTCTCGTCCTTCCACACGCTGGGGAAGGTGAAGAACTACTCCCTGGCTCGAGGTGAGTTGCCGGAGTCGGCGGCGCGGCTGGCGGGTGAGGAACGGGTCATCGCGGCCTCCGACCGGATCTTGGCACCAACGCCAACCGAGGCCGCCCAGCTGGTCGGTCTGTACGGCGCCGATCCAGCCCATATCCGGCTGGTGCCACCTGGCGTTGACCACGAGGTCTTCTTTCCCCGCGGCCGTGAGGCTGCCCGCGAGGAACTCCACCTGTCCGGACTCCGGCTGGCCCTCTACGTTGGGCGGCTCCAGGCGCACAAGGGTCCCGACGTCGCGGTTCGGACCCTTGCCGAGGCCATCGCGCGCGATCCGGAGGCCACCCGGCACCTCCAGCTGGCGATCGTGGGGGGCCCGAGCGGGGCCGATCACGGCGCCGAGGTCGCGCGGCTCATGGAGCTGGCGGCCGCGCTAGGCGTCACCGACCGGGTCATGCTCTACCCGCCCCAGACCCAGCCGCGTCTGGCCGACTTCTACTCTGCCGCGGACGTGGTCCTGGTGCCGTCGCGCTCCGAGTCCTTCGGGCTGGTGGCCCTGGAGGCCCAAGCCTGCGGTACCCCGGTGATCGCGGCGAGTGTCGGGGGCTTGCGCTACGTGGTGGAGGACGGGGTGGGTGGGTACCTGGTTGAAGGCCACGATCCGGCCGACCACGCCGACCGGCTCATCCAGATCCTCCGATCGCCGGGAGTCCAGGCAGAACTCGGATCTTCCGGTGCGCGGCAAGCGCTCCGGTTCACCTGGGACGCCACCGCCGGCGAGCTCCACAACGTGTATCTGGAGCTCTTGGATGCGCGCACCTAACGCCGCGTTCTTGTCACTCTTTGTCCCGAGTCGCTGACCTGCGGATATGGCCATCTACCTGCGGCGATAGCGGCTTGACCGCCCCCGCTCGCGCCGGTACATTTTGCCTCGCTCCAAGCAGTCAATGTGAGACGTAAGGAGTCGGACGGAGCGCCGAGGAAGCCGCAAGGTGGAACCGGCGCAGGGGACGGAGGAAGGCCGCAAGGCCGGAGAACGGACCCGGGACCGCGGAAGGTCGCAAGGCCGGAAGTGGTCCAGCTCCGGACACCGAGCCCCCCGGGGCCACGGGTCCAGGGAGCCCGAGCCCCCCGGGGCGGAGGTTCCTGGGAGCTTCTCGCCGCTGGCGCGCCGCAAGGCGAAGGCCGGGTGGGACGCCGAAGCCAGCCGCCGCAAGGCGGAAGAGCGGAGGCAGCGTGGTCGGAGAGCCGCAAGGCGAACCGCCACGATCCGACCGGCGACGAGCGAATCGCTGCGGTTGCTTGGGGCACCAAGAGCCCGAGGGGCTGACGGTGGCTGGGAACTTCGGTTCCCGGCGAGCCGGAGGTCTCTCGGGTTCTTCTATTTCCGGGGTCCGCGTGCGGTACCGTGCTCGACATGACCGAAGGTCGCACGAAGCGCGCGCAGGACGCCGAAGCCCGTCGCGAACGGATCGTCGAGGCTGCTATGCGGCACTTCGCGGAGAACGGGTACCGGGGTGGCCGCGTCGAGGACATCGCGAAGGCCGTGGGCGTTGCCAAGGGCACGGTGTTCCTGGATTTCGGTTCGAAGGAGGGGCTGTTCATGGCGGCTTACCAGCGCGCCGTGAAGATGCTCCCCGCGTGGCTGGACGCGCCACAAGAGATCATGGACGCCGGGTTCTGGTCCACGCTGGACTGGTGGCTCGATCACACCGAGGAGTCCGCCGGCCAGGACTGGGTCCCGAACCGCCTTGCGCAGATCGGCCGCTACGACACCGGGCTGGGTCTTCGCCAGCCGATCAGCCGATTCATGCGCAGCGAGGACCCCTACGGCACCCTGGACTTCATCGAGTTCGGTGTGGCCCGGAACGAGATCCGACATGACGTGGACGCGGAGATGCTCGCCTCAATGCTGGACTGGCTGGCCGAACGCTTCCAGGATGCCCTGGTCTCCGAGGAACTGGACCCCGGCCTGATCCACCGGCGTCCGGAACGTCGTTCGATGCGGATCAAGGAGTTCGTCGAGGTGCTTCGCACCGGCATCGCGAACCAACCCGAGGACGACTGACCCGGCCGTGACGGGGTTCTCGACCTCGGCGCTTCGTCCGGCGGTGTTGAAGGTCGCCGGGCATCCGTGGTTCCGGCGGCTGGCGACCCAGACTGCGCCTGGGCGCGGCGTGGTGCTGCGGTTCGTGGCGGGGGAGACGCTGGAGGAAGCGATGACCGTCGCGCGCGATCTGGACCGGGGCCGGGTCACGGCGATGCTGGATCACCTCGGTGAGAACGTGGCCACCCTGACCCAAGCCGACACCGCGCGCGACGATTACCTGTCCGCGCTCGCCGCTATCGGCCGCGCGCCGACGCTCGATTGCGCGGTCAGCATCAAACTCACCCAGCTGGGCCTGGACGCCTCGGTGGATGAATGCCTCACCCGCGTCTGGCCCGTGCTGGAGACCGCGGCCGAAACCGGCACGCAGGTCATGATCGACATGGAGAGCCACCCGTACGTGGACGGGACGCTCGAGGTCCTGCGCCGGGCCTGCGACCGGTTCCCCAAGACCGGGATCTGCCTCCAGGCCTACCTGAAGCGAACGGTTCAGGACATCTTCGACCTACCTCCCGGGGTTCGCGTGCGGCTGGTGAAGGGCGCCTACTTGGAGCCGCCCGACTTGGTCTACACGGCGAAGGACGAGGTGAACCGCCGATGGGCGGAGCTGTTCACCACGCTGCTCGCGCGCGGGCACCAGATCGACGCGGCCACGCACGATCCCCGGCTGGTGGAGGGGGTTCGTCGAAAGGTCGACTCCACTGAAGCCGGCTGGTCGCGGGTGGAGTTCCAGATGCTGTACGGTGTCCGCCGTGACCTGCAGGCGCAACTGGCGCGGCAGGGATACCCCATCCGCGTGTACGTCCCGTACGGCACCGAGTGGTACCCCTACCTCACCAGACGGCTCGCCGAACGGCCTGCGAACATGTGGTTCTTCTTCTCGAACCTGGTGAGGCGCGGATGAGTGACCGGAACATAGCCTTCCTGGGCGGAGGCAAGATGGGCGAGGCGCTGCTCAGTGGCCTCCTTCGCTCCGGCGGCCGAACGGCCGAGGAGATCACCGTGACCGCGCGCCGCGAGGAGCGCGCCCGCGAGCTGGCCGGCAAGTACGGGGTCAGCGCAACCCTGGACAACGCCGAGGCCGTGAAGTGGGCCGACGTGGTCGTCCTCATGGCCAAGCCGCAGGACATGGACGTCCTGCTCGAGCAGATCAGCGAGTCGGTCGAACCTCGGCACCTGGTCGTGAGCTTCGCCGCCGGCATCAGGACCTCGTTCGTCGAACAGCACCTGGCCGACGGCACGGTCGTCGTCCGCGTGATGTCGAACGTGCCGGTGATGGTCGACGAGGCGATGAGCGTGATCACGCCGGGGAAGCTGGCGGGCGAAGCCGACCTCACGGTGGCGGAGGAACTCCTGTCCCACGTCGGCAAGGTCATCCGGCTGAAGGAGACACACATGGACGCCGTGACCGCGACCAGCGGCAGCGGGCCCGCCTACTTCTTCCTCCTGGCCGAAGCCATGATCGAGGCCTGCATCCTGCTGGGGCTCTCCCGCGACGTGGCCACGGACCTGATCATCCAGACGATGCTGGGCTCGGCGAAGATGCTCCGCGACACCGGCAAGCATCCCGTCGAACTCCGGGAGATGGTGACCTCGCCCGGCGGGACCACCATCGCGGCGATCCGGCATCTGGAGGAGGCGGGCGTTCGCGCCGCGTTCCTTAACGCTATCGACGCCGCAAGGAAGCGGAGCGAGGAGCTCGCGCGCGGCGGCGACGAAGACCACAACTGAGGCGGGCGTCAACTCGCCATTATCGAAAGGAAGCACCTGCATGGGACTCGGTGGGATGAGCAAGCTCCGCGATCGCAAGGATCGTCAGCGAGCGAAGAAGAACCGCGAGAAGACCGCGGCTGCCGCGCGCGGCGCCGCCCGCAAGGCCGCGAAGAAGAAGTAGCCCGGGGCCGCCCGATGCCTAGCCGCCCGCGGCGGCGAGCAGGCGGTCGAGCTTGGCCTCCAGCCTGATGACGTCGTTCTCGGTGGAGCTGCGTGAGCCGTGCTTGAGTTCAACCACGATGGCACCGCCCGGATAGAGGGTGGCCCGTTCGACATCGCCCAGCCCCACCGCTCCTTGCTTGCGAACCGCGACCATCAGGTCGCCGCGGCGGAGCGCCAGGTGGTGCAGAACGTCGTCAACGACTTCGCCGTCCTTGACCAGCTCGGTCGGTTTCCCCTCGAAGAGCTGGTCGGCGACCTTGTTCCGCCGGACGGCGCGCACGACGATCGCGTTGAAGCCGACCAGCACCGTGGCGCCGATCACGCCGCCGAGCACCGAGTTGTCGGGTCCGATGATCGCGTTCTGCACCACGTTGCTGAGCAGTAGCAACACCACCAGGTCGAACGAGTTCAGCTGTGCCAGGTCGCGCTTGCCGAAGATCCTGAGCAGCGCGACGATCGCGAGGTACACGAGGATCGTCCGAAGGACCTTCTCCAGGACCGGGATGCCGATGGTTCCGACGCTGTGCGTGATCGTGGCGAGCATGGTGGGCTCCTTCGTGTCAGGCAGGGATCGCGACGATACGCCCGAAGCGGGGTGGCTAGTTCGCGCTGATCCTGTTCTTGAGTGTGCCGATGCCTTCGGCCTTGAGTTCGACCAGCGCTCCCCGCCACAGCTGACGCGACGGATCGACGGCCGGTCCGAACGGTCCCAACGCGAACGCGTCACCTCGCTCGAGCGTGCCCACGCGCGAGACGGCGGCGATCAGGCCGAAGAGGTTGTGCGCGGCGCCGTTCAGGTTCCCCTTGGCGATCGACTCGCCGTCGACGCGGACATCCAGGTAGAGCGTCTGCGGATCGAGTTCGTCGGCGGTGACCACGACCGGGCCGATCGCGATGGGAAGCCCCTCCGCCGTGGCCATCGGTGAACCGCTGTCGTCCCGGGCGGCCCAGTCGTTGACCAGTGTGTAGCCGAAGACGCTGTCCTTCACGGCGGCGTCATCGGCCATGTGGAGCTCCTTCCCCAGCACCGCGGCGACCTTCGGTTCGTATTCGAGCCAGGCGGCGCCGGCCGGCCAGGGGACCTCCTGCTCGGGTCCGACCAGAGAACGCTCGAGGTCGGAGGACCCGGGGGACAGGAGCGAGCGAGGGAACAGCGGCGTGAGGACGCGCGCCCGCTTGACCGCGTGCGTCATCACGTCGTCGCGTTCAAGGGCGGCACGGGCGGCATCCAAGATGGTGCCGCGGCTGCTCGAGACGAGTGCTTCCAACGTGGGCGGGAAGGCCGGGTGCCCGACCGCGTCGGGCAGATCCACCACCTCGCCCCCGAAGATCGCTCCTAGCCGCCGGTGCCCCCCCCGGTCGAAGGTCACGAGCCTCATAAGGGAGCAGGAGCATACGCCCGCTGGACCTCCCACCGCGGTAGCCGAACGGCCCTTTCGGTCATCGGGCCGCTCCGTGACCGAAGGCGACGGCGCGGGCGCTCGGCTACCATGCGTATCTAGTCACCAGCAGGTTTCCAGGTTCCAGAAGGGGGCGATCTTCCCATGGCAGACGGGTTCCGTGTCACCTACGCCACGATGACGGCCGACAACGAGGAGCTGCACAAGGGCTACGACCAGGGGATCGAGGACGCGAAGGCGCAGCTCGGCAAGACGGTCCCCGTGGTGGTGAACGGCCAAGAGCGCCCGGGCGAAGGCACCTATGAGCTGTACTCGCCGGCCGATAGCGACATCCTGCTTGCGCACATCTCGCAGGCCACCGCCCAGGACGTGCAGGACGCCATCGCCGCCGCGAAGGGGTTCGCCCTTGAGTGGGACCGGATGGGCTGGAAGCGCCACGTCGAACTCATCAACAACGCCGCCGATCTCATGTCGGAGCGACGCAACCTGCTGTCGGCGTTGATGACCATGGAGGTGGGCAAGAACCGCCTGGAGGCGCTCGGCGACGTCGAAGAGACGGCCGATCTCATGCGCTGGAACGCCAAGGCCATCGCGGACCACCAAGGGTTCCGGGTGCCGATGCAGGTCATGGGCGCGGCGGGGGACTACTACGACGTCCTTCGGCCCTACGGGGTCTGGGCCGTGATCAGCCCGTTCAACTTCCCGATGGCGCTGTCAGGCGGTCCGTCCTCCGCCGCGCTCGTTGCCGGGAACGCCGTCGTGTTCAAGCCGGCGCACCAGGGCGCGCTGCTCGGCTACAAGCTCTACGAGATCTACCGCGACGCCGGCATCCCGGCGGGTGCATTCCATTTCCTGCCGGGCCGCGGTTCGGTTGTCGGGGACCTGGTGGTGCACCACAAGGACGTCGCCGGGATCACGTTCACCGGGTCCTACGAGGTGGGCATGGGCATCTACAAGACCTTCTCCTCGGACTACCCGAAGCCCTCCATCTGCGAGATGGGCGGGAAGAACCCCACGATCGTGACGAAGAACGCGGACCTGGACAAGGCGACCGACGGGGTCCTTCGCTCGGCGTTCGGGTTCGGCGGGCAGAAGTGCTCGGCCAACTCGCGCGTGTACGTGGAGCGGGCGGTCTACGACGACTTCGTGGCACAGCTGAAGACCAAGACCGAAGCCATCAAGATCGGCGACCCGCTCCAGCGCGACGTCTACCTGGGCCCGCTCATCAACGAGGCCGCGGTCCAAACGTACGAGGAAGCGGCGGCCGAGGCCCGGAAGGCGGGCACGGTGATCACCGGCGGCGAACGCGTGACGGACGGCGACATGGCGCGCGGCACGTTCGTCCGGCCCACGGTGGTCGAAGTGCCCACCGACAACTGGCTCTTCAAGACCGAGCTGTTCGTACCGTTCGTCGCCGTGGCTGCCATCGATTCCCTGGATCAGGGCATCGAGCTGGCCAACGACAGCGAGTACGCCCTGACCGCCGGGTTCTTCAGCGAAGACCAGGCCGAGATCGATGAATGGCTCGACCGGATCGATGGCGGCGTGATCTACGTGAACCGGCGCGCGGGCGCCACCACGGGCGCGTGGCCGGGCGTCCAGCCGTTCGGCGGGTGGAAGGGCTCGGGCACCACGGGCAAGGCCGGCGGCGGCCCCTACTACGTCACCCAGTACATGAGGGAACAGTCCCGGACGGTGATCTCGGAGTGAGCGACGCCGACGTATCGACCCTGACGTACGAAGGTCTCTCCGGCCTCAACAGGCCCAAGCTCATCACGGAGGTGCCGGGTCCCGAGGCCATGTCGCGCATCGAGCGCGACGCGAAGGTCACCTCGCCATCGCTTCCGCGCGCGTATCCGTTCGTGCCCCGGCGCGGCGCGGGATCGATGGTCGAGGACGTGGACGGGAACATCTTCCTGGACCTGAACGCCGGGATCGCGGTGACCTCCACCGGTCATTGCCACCCCAAGGTGGTGCAGGCCGTGCAGCGCCAGGCCGCCGAACTCCTGCACTACTCGGCGTCGGACTTCTACCTCCCGATCTACTCGGACGTGTGCGAGCGGTTGGACGCCCTTGCCCCGTTCGGCAGCAAGCCCGCGCGTTCGTTCCTGGCGAACTCGGGGACCGAGGCGGTGGAGGCCGCCCTCAAGCTGGCGCGGTTCGCCACGGGCCGGCAGTACCTGATCGGGATGTACCAGTCCTTCCACGGCCGGACCATGGGCTCGGTCACGCTCACCGCCTCGAAAGCTAAGTACCGCACGAACTTCGGGCCGATGCTGCCGGGCGTGTATCACTCGTTCTACGGCGACTTCGACTACATCGAAGAGGTGTTGTTCAAGCGGATCGTCTCGCCTACCGAGGTCGCGGCCATCGTGGTCGAGTCCTGGCTGGGCGAGGGCGGCTACGTCCTTCCCCCCGACGGCTGGTTCACCTATCTGCGCGAACTCTGCGACAAGCACGGCATCCTGCTGATCTGCGACGAGGTCCAGTGCGGCGTCGGGCGCAGCGGGACCATGTGGGCCATCGAACAGGAGGGCATCGCCCCCGACATCATCACGGCGGGCAAGGGGATCGCCAGCGGATTGCCGCTCGGCGCGATGATCGCTCGAGAGGACCTCATGATCTGGGACCTGGGAGCGCACGGTTCCACCTATGGCGGTTCGCCGGTCTCGTGCGCGGCGGCGCTCGCCACCCTTGACGTCATCGAGGAAGAGGGGCTCATGGACAACGCGTCCAAGGTGGGCGACATCTTCCTGACAGGCATCCGCGATATCGCCGAGCGGCACCCGATCATCAAGGATGTTCGCGGCCGGGCGCTGTGGATCGGGCTCGGGTTCGCCCATCACGATCAGGCTGCGGCGGTGGAGTTGGCGTCGTTCCGGCGAGGCCTGCTCATGCTGGGCTGCGGCGACGACTCGATCCGCATCTCGCCGCCGCTGGTGTTCCGCGAGGATCAGGCCGAGGTTGCGCTCGAGATCTTCGAGGAAGCCGTCGCCGAGGTCGAATCGGCCGGGTCCTAGGGCCGCCGTGAAGGCCGCCGGATGAGCGCCGACAAGACCACCACGATGCACGACGCCGTGGCGGAGCTGGTGCGCGACGGCGACACCGTGGCCATCGAGGGTTTCACCCACCTGATCTGCTTCGCCGCGGGCCACGAGATCATCCGGCAGGGCCGGCGGAACCTGACGCTCGCGCGCATGACGCCGGACGTCATCTACGACCAGATGATCGGCGCGGGCGTGGCGTCCAAGCTGATCTTCAGCTGGATGGGCAACCCCGGCGTCGGGAACCTCCACGCCGTTCGGCGCCGGATCGAGAAGGCCGACCCCGAGCCGCTGGAGATCGAGGAGTACAGCCACTTCGGCATGGTCTGCCGCTACATGGCAGGCGCCTCCAACCTGCCGTTCTTCCCGCTGCGCAGCTACTACGAGTCCGACATCCCAGAGGTGAACGACAAGATCAGGCCGATGACCTCGCCGTATGACCCGAGCGACACCGTCTATGTCGTGCCCCCGCTGGTTCCCGACGTTGCCATCGTCCACGCGCAACGGGCGGACGCCGCGGGCGACACGCAGATCTGGGGGCTCCTGGGCTGCCAGAAGGAGGCCGCGTTCGCCGCGAAGCGGGTCATCGTCGTGGTTGAAGAGGTGGTGGAGGAGTCGGTCATCCGGCGCGATCCCAACCGGACGGTGATCCCCGGGGCCATCGTGGACGCGGTGGTTGAGCAGCCGTTCGCGTGCCATCCCAGCTTCGCCCAGGGCTACTACGACCGCGACAACGCGTTCTACCTGGCCTGGGACCAGATCGCGAAGGATCAGGACTCGCTGGACGCCTGGCTCCGCGAATGGGTCTACGACCTGGGTTCACACGCGGAGTACATCGAGAAGTGGGGCGACGCACACTGGGCCAAGCTCCGGCCCGCGCCCGCGCTCTCCGGCGAGGTCGACTACGGGAGGTACGCGTGAGCCCCGACGCGCCGCCGCCGCCGGCCCTGGACCTCGGCTACTCGAAGTCCGAGATCATGATCGCCGCGAGCGCGCGGCAGCTCAGCGCGGCCAGCAACTGCTTCGTGGGCGTGGGCCTGCCCAACATCGTCTGCAACCTGGCCCAGCGAACCGTCTCGCCGAACCTCCAGCTGGTGTACGAGTCGGGTGTCTACGGCGCCCGCCCCGAACGGCTGCCGCTGTCGATCGGCGATCCGACGCTCGCCACCGGCGCCACGGCCATCACGTCGATGTTCGAGCTGTTCGCCTTCTATCTGCAGGCGGGCAGGATCGACGTGGCGTTCCTGGGCGGGGCGCAGATCGATCGCTTCGGGAACCTCAACACCACGGTCATCGGCGACTACGCGCACCCGAAGGTGCGACTGCCCGGCTCGGGGGGCGCGTGCGAGATCGCGATCCACGCCAAGCAGATCCTGGTGATCATGCGCCAGGCCACCCGGTCGTTCGTGAGCGCGCTGGACTTCCGCACGTCGCCGGGCCACAGCGGCGATCCTGCCCACGACGCCGCGCGCGGCTGGAACGGGAGCGGGCCCACTGCCGTGGTCACCGATCTGGCCACCTACGCGTTCGACCCGGAGACGGGCGAGATGACGGTGCGTACGCTTCACCCGGGCGTGACCATGGACGATGTTCGCGCCAACATGGGCTGGGACCCCAGGGTTTCGCCCGATCTGGGGGAGACCCCTCCCCCCACGGACCAGGAACTTCGGCTGATCCGTGAGGAACTCGACCCCGCTGGCGTGTATACCAAGTAGCACATGGACGACATCGACCTCGGGATGGACGTCGGGACCCTGCTGGACAAGCCCGTCTGGTTCCACCCGCTCATGGATCCGGCGTGGATCCTTCCGTCCGAGCGGGCGGGTGCGAAGCGAGTGTGTTTCGCGGCCGAGGTGGATCCGACGGGCGACACAGCCCTGTCCCTTGGCTTGCCGCTCTACCTGGCCGAGGCCATCCGCATGACCACCGACGCGGTGACCTCCTCCTTCACCCGCGGGTTCGTGGCCGGCCAGGACGAATCCGCCGCAAGGGAGGATTGGCTCGCACTGAGCCGGGTTACGGACGGCCCGGACGGCCGAACCCTGGCCGTCAAGGTCCGCGACGGCGCCGGCGAGATCGTGGCCGAGCTAGAACGCCCCGGGTTGGACAACGCGGCGTTGGCGGCGGCGCTGGCCGAACTGCCCAGGCTGCTCGCACAGGAGCTTCGGGGTGCGGGGGTCTCCGGCGGGTGGGCGCCGATCTACGTCCCGCCCACCCCCGCGCTGGCGCTGAGTTCCGTGCTGGCGCAGCACCTGTGTCTGTCGCTCCGGCGGCTCGGCACGCACCCGACACCCGACGCCCTCGCCGACGAGCAGCTGAGCCGGCGTTCGGCCGTCAAGGGCGCGCTCACAGCGCTGGGCGATCTGGCAACGCGCAGCTCCCAGCTCTTCCCGGCGCTCCTGTTCTTCGGCGGCGTGGTCGCCACGCGCGCGGCGAAGAACGACGTCTATCAGGAGGTGCGTTCGAGCGTTGCCGCCGTGACCATGCGGGCATCGAACCCCGCCGACCCGCTGAACCGCATCTCCGTGTTGATGTTCCGGTCCTTCGACGAACACAGCACGGCGGATTCGCGCGAGAAGGCGGCGCTGGCGTCCGGCGATGAGGCTCTCAAGCAGTGGCTCCTGAAGGTGCGCGCGCTCCGCTGGGCGAAATGATATGAGCCACGTCTTCCCACGGGTGTTCGACCGGACCTTGCCTACCGCGGTTCACGCCGAAGGGGCATGGATCACCGACGCGCAGGGCAACCGCTATCTGGACGGATCCGGGGGCGCCATCGTGATGAACGTCGGTCACGGCGACGCCGCGTTGATCGCCGCGGCCACGGAGCAGCTGTCCAAGACCCAGTACGTCCACCCGACGATGTTCACGACGGCGGCGCTGGAACGTTACGCGGATGAGGTCGCGCAGATCCTGCCCCTGGACGATGCCCGCGTCTACCCGGTCAGCGGGGGAAGCGAAGCCGTGGAAACCGCGATCAAGATGGCGCGGGCCTACCACTTGGCGCGCGGCGAGTCCTCGCGGATCACGGTGATCTCCCGCCGGAGTTCCTACCACGGGAACACCCTGGGAGCGCTGGACGCCAGCGGTAAGGAGCCGTTGCGAAAGCCCTACACGCCGTGGCTCGGACGGTTCACCCATGCCCCCGCCGCGTACGAATACCGATGCGAGAACCCGCGTCACCCGGAGGCGTGTGGTCACTGGCACGCCGGGGAACTCGAACGCATGCTGACCTCATCTCCCGACAAGTCGGTGTCGGCGTTCATCGCCGAGCCGGTCTCTGGCGCCACGCTCGGCGCCGCGGTCCCGTGCGAGGACTACTGGCCGAAGATCGCCGACGTCTGCCGTCGCTACGGCGTACTCGTCATCGCCGACGAGGTCATGACTGGCTTCGGCCGCACCGGCGAGTGGTTCGGGATGAACCATTGGGGGGTTCGGCCCGACATCCTGACGGCGGGGAAGGGGACCACCAGCGGGTACGTCCCGTTCGGGTTCGCCGCGGCCGGCGGGGACGTGTTCGACGCCATCGCCTCGGGTGGGTTCGTGCACGGGTTCACGTGGTCCCACAACGCACTGGGAGCCGCCGTGGGTTCGGCGGTGTTGCAGCGGCTCCGGGAGGACGACATGGTGACGCGTTCGCGTGGCCTTGGGGAACGGATCCGGGCCGACCTGGTCATGGGACTGGAGGACTGCCCGGTGGTCGGCGACGTGCGGGGGTTGGGCCTGATGATCGGCATCGAGCTGGTACGTGAGCGAGAGACGAAGGAGCCGTTCGCGCGAAGTGCGCGCACCACCGAGCGGGTGCTGGCAGCGGCGCGTGCGAACGGCTTGCTCCTGTACTCCTCAACCGGCCACGTCGACGGCACGAACGGCGACTTGATCATGCTCGGCCCGCCGTTCTGTCTGACGGAGAACGACGTAACGGCGCTGGTCGAGCGAACCGTGGACGCCGTGCGCTCAGTGGGCTAGCGCGTGTCCGATCGGGTCGGCCTGGTGTTCGCGCCGAAGGCGCGAACCTACGACCTGGGACCGGAGCACCCGCTCCGGCCGGAGCGGGTGCTCCTCACCTGGCGCCTGATCCAGGCCTACGGCCTGGATCAACTCCCCGGCGTGGTCACGCTCGGCGCAGAACAGGCCGACGACGCCACCATCGAACTGGTGCACACCCGCGGGTTCATCGAAGCCACGCGTGCGGCCGGGCACGGCGAAGACGGCCCATGGGCGCGGTTCGGCTACGGCCCCGGCGACAACCCCATCTTCGATCAGATGCACGAGGCCGCGGCGTTGGTCGTCGGGGCCAGCGTGGCTGCTGCGCAGGCGGTCTGGGAGGGCGAGGTGGAGCACGCGTTCAACGCGGCGGGCGGGCTCCACCACGCGATGCCCGAGCGGGCGTCCGGATTCTGCGTCTACGACGATCCCGCCGTGGCCATCGCCTGGCTACTGGAGCACGGGGCCGAGCGCGTGGCGTACGTGGATGTCGACGTCCATCACGGAGACGGGCCGCAGGCCATCTTCTACGACGATCCTCGCGTGCTCACCGCCTCGATCCACGAGAAGGCGCCGTGGTTCTTCCCCGGCACGGGCGAGGCCACCGAGACGGGCGGTTCGAAGGCGCCCGGGAGTGCGCTCAACGTGCCGCTCGCCCCCGATACCGGGGACGAGGCCTGGCTCGCGGCGTTCAGGGCGAAGATCCTGCCCGCCGTCCGGGCGTTCGAGCCCGACGTCCTGGTCACGCAGCTCGGATGCGACACCCACGCGACCGACCCCTTGGCGCAGCTCGACCTGACCACGCGCGCCTATCGCGAGACCGCGCGCGACCTCCACGAGCTGGCGCACGGCTCCGCGCACGGCCGGTGGGTGGCGACCGGCGGCGGCGGCTATCAGTGGGCCACCGTGGTCCCGCGGGCCTGGACGATCTACTTCGCTGAGATGGCCGGCGCGCTGGACACGCTGCCGCCCGAGCTCCCCGCGGACTTCGTTGCTGAGGCGAGCGCGCTGGCCGGGACGCCGGTGCCCGATAGGCTTGACGCGCCATGACCGCCGCCAAGACGAAGCTCCTCTGCACCCTCGGGCCAGCCAGCGCGACCCCGAAGATGGTCAGAGGGCTGGTCGAGGCCGGCGCCACGATCTTCCGCCTCAACTTCAGCCACGGGACGCCCCCGGACCACGAGCGCGCGCTCCGGATCGTGCGCGAGGCTGAGGACGACCTTGGCATCTCCCTGGCCGTCCTCGCCGACATGCCCGGCCCGAAGGTCAGGCTGGGCAGCATGGAGCCCGATCCGTTCAAGTTCCAACCAGGGCAACGGTTCCTCCTGCGCGCCGGAGGGCCCGGCAACGAACGCGGCACCTCCACGTCCTACGCCGGTCTCGCGCGCGACCTGTCCGCGGGGGACCGGGTGCTCCTGGCCGACGGCGCCGTCGAACTCACCGTGGCCTCGATCGACGGCGACACCGTGGTCACCGAGTGCGTTCGCGGGGGGACGGTTCGGAGCCGCCAAGGCGTCAACGTGCCCGCCGAACGGCTTGGGCTCCCGGCGGTCACCGACCGCGACCGTGAGTGCCTGAAGGTCGCGCTCGATCTGGGCGTGGATCTGGTGGCGCAGTCGTTCGTCCGGGAACCCAAGGACATCGCTGATCTGCGGTCGCTCATGGGGGACCGGGTCGTGCCGATCGTGGCGAAGATCGAAACCAACCCGGCCGTCGCAAACATCGAGGCCATCCTGGAGGTGTGCGACGCCCTCATGGTTGCGCGCGGGGATCTGGGCGTGGAGCTCCCGATGGAGGAGATCCCGCTGATCCAGAAGGACGTGATCCACGCGGCCCGTGCCGCGGGCCGCCCCGTTGTGGTTGCGACGCAGATGCTCGAGTCGATGATCAAAGCCCCGCGCCCGACCCGCGCCGAAGCCACCGACGTGGCGAACGCCGTCCTGGACGGCGCCGACGCGATCATGCTGAGCGGCGAAACCGCGATCGGGGAGTATCCGTTCGAGGCCGCACAGGCGGCCACCCGCATCGCCGGTGCGATCGAGTCGCGCGGCGCTGACTACCGTGCCGCGCAGCCGCCGTGCCGGCATCAAGGTGACGCCGCCGCCGTCGCGCACGCGGCTGCATCCATCGGCATCGAGGACACCGGTGTGGTCGCCATCGCCTGCTACACGGAGACGGGCCGGACTGCGCGGCTTCTCTCGGCCGAGCGGCCGGGCGTTCCCATCTATTCGTTCCTGCCCGACGCCGAGGTCCGCCGCGCCAACGGCCTCCTGTGGGGAGTGACGTCCCTTCCCGCCGAGCCGCCCCATGACACCGACGAGATGATCGAACTCATGGACCGAGGGCTGCAGGAGCGCGGCCTGGCCTCGCCCGGCGACACCGTGGTCATGGTCGCCGCCTCGCCCGCGGGCCGCACCACGACGAACATGCTCAAGGTGCACACCGTGGGTTCCCCGGTCCGGTAGGCGGTTGCTCTAGGGCAAACCCGAAGCGTCGATCTCGTCTTTGTGCGCCAGAACTCAGCGTGGTCTGCTTCCCTCTTCGGACGAAGGAGGGGGACATGATCGCGACGGATTGGCTCATGGTCGCGCTCCGGCTGGTGCACATCACCGCCGGGGTGCTCTGGGTGGGCTCGGTCTTCCTGTTCGTCGTCTACCTGCAGCCTAGCGCGGCCGCGCTGGGGCCCGCGGGCGCGCCGTTCATGGGCGAGCTCTTGGGCAAGCGGCACTTGGTTGATCGGATCATCGCGATCGCCACGACGGCCGTCGTTGCCGGCCTGCTCATGTGGTGGAAGGACTGGCATGACTACGGCGCGTTCGGTGATTGGGTGGGCTCGCGCTTCGGCCTGGCGCTCACGATCGGCGCGCTGGGGGCCATAGCGGCGCTCGTCATCGGCCTGGCGATCACGCGGCCCAACGTGCAGCGGCTGCTCGCACTGGGCCGTGAGGTCGCCGCCTCAGGCGCTCCTCCAACCCCTGAGGTTGCCGCGCAGATCGGTTCGATCCAGGGCCGGCTTCGACTCGCCGCTCGCGTGAGTCTCGGCCTCCTCCTGGTCGCCGTACTCCTCATGTCCACGGCCAGGTACCTCTGAGGACCTAGCGTCATCCTTGGTGGGCTAGGCGCGCTGCCGGCGGAGCACCGCCACGCCGGCTAGGACCATCACCAGCGCGAACGCGGCCAGGGCTCCGAGCTGGCCCAGGATCTCTGAAGGCCCCTTCCCGCCGATCATCACCTCGCGCAGGGCTGTCACCGCGTGCGTCACCGGGAACAGGTCTCCGAGCCACCGCAGGGGCGGCCAGAGGGTGGCCACCGGCCAGAACAGCCCTCCCAGGAAGATCTGGGGCATCAGGACCAGCGGGATGAACTGGATGACCTGCAGCTCGTTGCGGGCGTAGAAGGACAGCGTGATCCCGAGGTTCACCACCCCCACGACCAGGAGCGCCAGGATCAGGAGCACCAACCAGAACGACCCCGCGATCTCCGCGTGAAGGACCAGCGTGGCGTAGCCCAGCACGATCATGGTCTGCACCGTGGCGAAGCCCACGAACCCCAGGAGATAGCCGATCAACACGTCGGCCCTGGTGACAGGGGAGGCCAGGAGCCGGTCGAGCGTTCCGGAGGATCGTTCCCGCAGGAACGCGACGCTGGTCAGCATGAAGACGAAGAGGAACGCGAACACGGTGATGAGTGCCGGGGCAGCGTAGGTGATGGTCGAGGGGTGCCGGCCGGTTGGGATCGCGATCCGCGTCACGGTCACGCCCGGCATCCCGTCGGCAGGGAACGGATGGCCCGATGCTGCTGCGGCCGCCGCGGCAGCGGCGCGGGTCACCGGTTCCTCGACCCGCACGTCCTCGCCGGCCACGACCACGTTCACCGGCGCGCCCCCGCCCGTCACGGCCGTCCCGCCGATCACGATGAGTCCGGAGAGCGACCCGTCGGTCACCTCCGCGCGGCCCCCGGCCTCCGATGCGACCGTCACGACGCGGATCCCCGGCTGTGCCCGCAGCGCAGTCACGAACGCGGTGCGATACGCGGCGGACCCGGCATCCGAAGCCGCCGCCGCGGACACCCCGACCCGCAGGGGCTCGCGATCGGTGCCCACGAGGTATCCGATGAGCGCCATCACGATGAGCGGGACGACGATCATCAAGCCGACCGAGCGAGGGTCGTGCCGCAGCCCCCGGATGATGCGCCCGGCGAGGGCGCGGATGCGCCTCCCGTTCACGCCGCCCCCCGATCGCGGAGGTGCAGGAACGCGTCCTCGAGCGACCCCGAAGCCGTCGTGGCGCGAAGCTCTTGCGGCGTTCCGGTAGCCAGCGTTCGGCCGTCGGCTATCAGGGCGACTCGGGCGCAGCGATCCGCCTCGTCCATGACGTGCGTGGTGATCAGGATGGTGGTGCCCGCGGCGTTCAGGGATGCGAAGTGCGCCCAGAGCGCTCGCCGTAGCAGCGGGTCGATCCCAACGGTGGGTTCATCCAGCAGGAGCAGTGCCGGGTCATGGACCATGGCGCAGGTGAGGTTGACCAGCTGCCGCATGCCACCGGAGAGATCACGGGCCGGCGTGTGGAGCTTGTCCTTCAGCTCGACCAGTTCGGCCAGCACAGCCGCCCGGGCGCGCGCGTCCCGCGGGGACAGGCCGTAGATCCGGCCGAAGAACGACAGGTTCTCCTCGACGGTGAGGTCCTCGTAGAGGGCGGCCGCTTGCGTCATGTAGCCGACTTCCGAGGCGATCGCCCGACCCGGCGCCTTTCCCAACACCCGAACGGTTCCGCCGGTGGGCGCCAGCAGCCCTGCGAGCATGCGGATGAGCGTGGTCTTCCCGGCTCCGTTGGGGCCGATGAGGCCGAGCAACTCGCCCTCCGCCACGTCCAGGTCGAGCCCGTCGAGCGCCCTGACCGCACCGAAGCTCCGTTCCAGCCCCCGCACCTGGATCGCGTCCATGGAGCCATCCTGCGGCAGGATGCCACCGGGCGGCAATGTCAGCCGGTTTCCGGTTCCGGCGGCGGTCCATCGGCGCCGAGGTCGGACAGCGTCGGATCGAGCGCCTCCAGCAGAACTCCCACCAGGTATGTCAGCCATCGATATATCCCGAACGCGCCGGCTGCGGCCGGATCGCCATGGAACGCCGTCTCGTCCGTGTCCTCGGCGATGTTCAGGCGTGCTCCCATGATCAGGCGGAGGTCGTTCAACACGCCCAGCCATGAGCGCGACGCTTCCGCGGAGAGAACGTCGGCGTCTGCATGCTGCTCCACCGCCTCGATAGCGGCGAGTCGCTGGTCCATGAGGCCGTCGTGAGCGCCCCGCTCGAAGTCGAAGTTGCGGAGCGGGTCTTCGGGGTAGGCGGGCGGGAACAGCCGCGCGATGGCCGGGTCGCTCGCTTGGCTCTCACCCCGGAGCAGATCCCGGTATCCGGCGGCCAGCTCGCGCAGCGCTGCCCGCTCCTCGTCACTCAACGAGACGCTCACGGCATCGTGGTCTGCGGTCTGGAATGGCGCCCCGTTGTCCGCCGTGGTCAGTTCCTCTCCATCGTGGCCCAGAGTCCGTATGCATGGAGCCGGGCAACGTCGGCCTCGGCGCGTTCGCGAGGGCCACCGGAGACCGCAGCCTTGCCCTTCGTGTGGACGTCCCACATGAGCCGCTCAGCCTTCTCCCGGGAGTACCCGAACAGCGTCTGGAACACCCAGGTCACGTACGTCATGAGGTTGACCGGGTCGTTCCAGACCACCACGACCCAGGGCCGGTCGGCATCGACGGCCTCGTCGATGACCGGATCCTCAAAGACGTCCGTCTTCACGCTTCCCCTTGCCGGGTCGAGAGCCCCGAGGATAGGCTCCCGGGGAGGATCGAGCGGGCGTACGCTGTGCGCCCGGAGCCTGTCAACCGGGATCGGCGTGCCAGATTTCTGCAAGAGCGACATCGCGATCGACGCCACGCGCTGCCCGAACTGCACCAGCCAGCTCAGCGCCGCGAGCGCGTAGCCAGACGCATCGCCCCCCGGTACAGCGGCGGTGTTAGCACGCGGAACGCCTGGAAGGGCGCGACCCACCGCGGCAGGCTGTACTCGGGGGCGATGGCGTTCTGCACCACGTGCACTGCGCCCTCGGCCACCCGCTCGGTGGTGAGCGAGAGCAGCCGTGGTCGATCGGTCGCCGGGAACCCTTCCGTCCGCACGAATCCCGGGTTCAGAGCGGTCACACGCACCCCGCGCGAGCGCATCTCCGCGTCCATGGATTCGCTGAAGGCGACCACCGCGTGTTTGGTCGCCGAGTACACGGCCGCGCCCGGCGCCGCGAACCTACCCGCGAGCGAGGCCACGCTGACGATGTGGCCGTGTCCGCGCGCCAGCATCCCCG
>JBBRTK010000028.1:0-20404 GCA_038244455.1 Actinomycetota bacterium | reverse complement strand
CTTGGCCCATGTCGTAGAACATCCACTCGCGGGTGTCCTGATCGGCCGCGACCTTGGCCACGAGCACGACCGTCGCGGCAGACTCAGCCACATGCTCGGCGTACTTCCATGTCTCCGCCAGACGGCGAAGCGCGTCACGCTGCGTGCAGACCACGAAATCCCACGGCTGTTCGTTCATTGAGGACGGGGTGCGCCAGGCGGCTTCCAAGATCCGATCGAGGTCCGCGGCGGGGATCGGGCGGGCCTGATAAGCGCGAACGTTCCTACGTGCCCGAACGGCGTCCCACGTTTCCATGCCTGCCACGTTACCCGGCCGCACTGGGTAGGACGGTCACCCATCACGGCCGTGCACGACGTCCCGAGGAAGCACACCTAGCCGCCGGCGCACGAGGGTTTGACGCCGGATGGCTTGCCGTGCCAGCGTTACCATGGCCATGACGGACGGGACGTGTACCGAAGGATGAAGAACCAGGAGCAGAAGGCCGCGGCCTTCCAAGCGCTGCATGCGGGCGAGCCGTTCGTGATCCCGAATCCGTGGGACGCGGGGTATGCCCGGATGTTCGCCGCACTCGGCTTCCAGGCTCTGGCCACCACGAGCGCAGGATTCGCGTTCACGCTGGGCCGCCTGGACGGCCGGGTGACACTGGACGACGTGATGAGCCACACGCGGGCGCTGGACGGCGCAACCGATCTGCCGGTCTCGGTCGACCTCGAGAACGGCTATGGCGCCGACCCGGAGAGCGCCGCGCTAGCGATCCAACGGATCGCGGAAGCCGGAGCAGTCGGCGGGTCGATCGAGGACTACGATCCCAGCGGGCACATCTACGCCCGCGATCACGCTACCGAGCGGATCACAGCCGCCGCAGAGGCCGCGCGCGGCCTGGGGTTCCCCTTCACCCTGACCGGGCGCGCCGAGAACCTCATCCGGAACAACCCCGATCTGGACGACACGATCGCCCGTCTCCAGGCGTACGAACGGGCCGGCGCCGACGTTCTCTACGCGCCGGGGCTTCGGAGCGTGGAGGATATCCGGACCGTATGCGAGGCGGTCTCCAAACCGGTGAACGTCCTCGCGATGCCCGAGTTCACCTTTCGCGAGGCTGTTGAAGCGGGCGCGCAGCGGATCAGCGTCGGCGGCAGACTGGGCTTGGTCGGCGTGGAAGCGATCTTGAAGGCGGTCCTTGCCATCCGCGACGAAGGTGACTTCTCGCTGCAAGACGTCCACCTTCCGCTCCAGGAGTGGCTCAACACCACTCAGGGGTAGCCGGCTCACGTTCCCCAGCGAACGGTCGCGAGCACCGAGTTGCATAGCTTATGTGGCCATTTCTAGCGTGCTAGCGCATAGGTTTATGAGGTGCGGATACTCTGGTCCGCGCGAGAGAGGCGCCAGAGGTGCCTCGGATCGGGAGGAGATAGAGATGCGGACCGCGAACCGACTCGCCGTCATCGTGACGGTCGCAACCCTCGGACTCTTCATATCGCCGACCCTGGCCGGCGCGGACGTCCGCCCGAAGGGCAAGGCGCGGGCGCCGCGGCGCCGAAACAGTCCGGTTGCGCGGCTACCGCTCACCTGCGTCTGAGTTCGGACTCCGCGGGAGCGCTCACATCGATCTTGGACGCGCCCGACCTGACCGGTGCCGACTTCGGTGTAGCGTGCGTTACACCGCGCTGAATGCCGATCGCCATCCCAACGCCTAACCCATAAGGAGAGAACCTTGCGCCTAGACCCGAAGTCCTCCATCCTCATCATCCTCGCCGCGGCCTTCCTTTCCTTCGCGCTCTCCGTGTCTCTGTGGTTCGGCGTGTTCGGCGCACCCGACCGCGAACTCGGGATCTTCGTGGGACTGTGGGTGCCCTCGATCCTGGCTCTCGGAGCGCTACTCGCTCCCAGGGGGAATGCGCGATGAGCCCGCTGCTGGCGTTCTCGGACGGCGGGCTCTTCGCGGTCGGAGCCGTGGTCTTCATCGCGGTGTTCACCGCCGCGATCAGCCTGGCGTACGTGCGGTTCGCAGAGCTGGACAAGGACGCGGTGCGGGATACGGCGCGACCACGCGAGGAGGATCGCCCGCGCATCGGCGAGTAGGCGAGCTCAGCAGCGGAAGTTCGAGCCGCCGGTCTTCACGTGCTCCATCTCGCGGCTCGAACGCGTGGCGCGCCACGCCGCTCTCATCCCTTACTTGACGAGTGAGCCGGCGAAGATCTGCCAGGCCAGGACCGACTTGGCGATCAAGCTGAGCACCAGGTACGTCTTCTCGCCGAACCCGTAGTTCGCCCACTTGCCGATCCCCCGGTACTGCAACCACTGATTGACCCCGAAGCTGAAGAAGAAGATGAACTGCGCGACCACGATCCCGTAAACGAACCCCGGAACACTGGACCCCGCCCCGATGATGTTCACCGCGATCGAGATCCACGGGGCGATCCCGACCAGCGCTCCGAACCAGAAGGGCATCATCGTCGTCGACGTCCGGGCGGGCGGATTCATCAGCTCCTGGAGCCAGCCGAACAGGATCATCGCCGCGTTCGCCCCGATCACCGCGAGGACGGCGTTGATCGAAGTGATGCCGGAGTAGAAGCCGATGAGGACGATCATCAGGGTGGCGCTGAAGGAGTACTCGACCCAGCGGAACCGGTTGATCCCCCGGCGCAGATCGCGCTCGTACACCTTGCGGCCGATGGTCGCCGTGAGCAGATGATCGAACCCAGCCATAGCAAGGAAGAGCGCGACGGCCCAGCCGATCCGCACCTGGAACAGCGTCGCGGCAGCCGGAACCCGCGATCCGGGCTCCCCCGTTGGGAACGTAGAGGTGACCGCGATCACGAATCTCGTTGCGAGCAGCAGGACCACCACGGCCTGACCCAGATGAAGCGCGGTCAGGCCGAGATTCCAGCGGCGAAGTCCCGCGAGGCGGGCGTCGTCGATCCCGGTTGCAACGTTCCCTTGCTCGGTCATCCGCGCCTCCCATCGGCTGAACCCACGTGCCTCGTCGCTTCACCGTAGTGGCAAACATCGGGTAACGGGCATCGCGAACCTACGCACGTGGTGGCCCGTATGTCGCAGGACCTTGGTCCCGCCCGAGGCACGAGCGACTCGGCACGCGCGCCTTGCCACTTCGCGCGGACCCTCGTGGCTGCATGCCGGCTACACGGAGTGGGATGTAACCGGCCGGAACCCCAATCACGACCTCTTCTACCTAAGCATGCCGCCGGTGCTCCCCGCCGTAGGCGGGTTCCTCGATGCCGATCTGGAGATCGACTTCGCCGGAGGAACGCAGGGGAACTGGCAGATCCCGATGTTCGACTACACGGTGACGTGATCGAGACGCCCTACGGCGTCGGCTGGGATCCGCACTGGGAGGTTGTGTAGGCGGCGAGCGTCTTGCTTGCGGCCGCCATCTGCTTCGTGTTCCCGATGCCCGTGATCGACGTCTGGAGTTCCTGCATGCTCTTGGCGCTATCGACTGCGGACTGGAGCTGCGTGAAGAACCCGTTGACGGTCACCAACGCTGCCTGAACGTTCGCCGGCGCCGAAGACATCGAGGCCTCCACCTCTCCCATCACCTGTGCAACGGCGGCGAAGTAGGTCTTCAGTGTGCTCTTCACCGTTGCCAGGTCCTGCGACGCGAAGGCCGTGCCCAGCGTGGTGGAGAGTTGGCTCACCTTAGCCTTCTCAGCGGCGATCTGGAGGCAGAGGGCGCTGCCGGGGTTCGCCCCCGGGACGCTCGAGGCGGACTCCGTGGAGCTGGGGGCCGCCGACGATGCCGGCGGGGCCGAACTCGCGGCTACCGTGGACGAGGAGGACTTACACCCGGCCAGCAGCACGGCACATGTCACGACGACCAACCTCAACGCGATCCGGTGATCCCTCATCTCGCAAGCCCCCTCATTCGCAGTTCTGGATGCGCGCATCTTACGTCGGGGCGGGTGGGCGATGCCATCACTCTCCCGTCAGCGCCGCCCGGCCCGTCGCGGCCCAGTCGGCCGCGCCGCCGGCGAGTTCACGGAGCCGCTGCTCGAAGCGGGTGATGTCTTCCGGGTTGAGCACCGACGCCCAGTCGCGCGTGCCGCCCGAACGGAAGAAGCGCTCCGGAGACGTCCAGATGCCCAAGTGCGCGTCCGGGGCCGTGTCTGCCGCGCGCGAGCGCATGGAGGTGAGGCCGGCAGCTTCGACGAACCCCGGCCAGCGCTCCTCGTCGATCGAGAGAGCGAGTGCCGCGGCCACGCGCCGCATCTCGCCGTCCAGGTCGTTCCACATATCGGTGTAGTGGAAGAGATGAACGTTCGGCGCGTAACGCGCATCCCAGTAGGTGCCGATCTGCTGACAGTAGTCAGCCAGACCATGCGGGCCGCTGCCCGAGGGCGGTTCGTCGTGATCGATGAACCATCGCAGAAACGCTCCCGGCTGGTTCGGAGGCGGGTCGTAAGGGGGGACGTCGTCGCCGGCCGGACCAGAGGCGGCGGTCCGTAGCGCGATGGCACGTTCTCGCTGCATGTTGTCCATGTGATCGCGGTCGGACAGCGCGACGTCGAGCGGATGACGGGCCACGGCGATGTAGGTGACCGACTCCAGCCTGGGCACCCCGTCCAGCGGCGTGTGGGTCTTCATGAAGCGCCGGTGCGACTGCCCTTCGAGCATGCCGAACACCTCGTTGTCGCTGCGGATCAGCATGTCGAGCCAGGGCGAGATCGTGCTGATCGGCGCACCCAGATCGATCCGGTCCAGCAGCAGCATCCCGACGATGGTCTGCATCCAGGTTGTGCCGCACTTGGACGGCGTCGAGATCACCACGTCGCCGGGCCGGAACGTGAACCGCTCCCACCGGGCGCTATCCGCCATGAAGCCTTGATACCGGCGTAGGGGGGGCTGTGACGGGTCGGACATCTGCATCTAGCTCCTGTTGAGGGGCGGTTCGGAAGGCTCGAAGGGTATCGGACCGCGGGGACCTTCGGGACCGCCGTCTCCCCGTGCGGAATGAAGGACCAGCCACCGGGCGTTCTGAGGTTGAACCCGAGGGAGCCGCCTATGGACATGACGACCAACAACCCCGAAGCAACGCGAGAACAGCGGATGCCCGCGCTGTATCTGGGGCACGGCGCCCCTACTCTGCTGGACGACGCCACCTGGACATCGCAGCTGGCGATCTGGGCGAAGGAGCTACCCAAGCCGAATGCCATCCTGATGGTCTCGGCTCACTGGGAGTCGGCGCCCCTCACGCTAGGCGCCACCGCCGACGCCTCACCGCTCACCTACGACTTCTACGGCTTCCCGGAGCGCTTCTATGAGATGACCTATCCGTCGCCGGGTGCGCCGGACCTCGCGTCCCGAGTGGAGGCGCTCATGCCGCATACCGAGACGGTCGCCCACCGGCCCGACTACGGCCTTGACCACGGCGTCTACGTCCCGCTGGTGGTGATGTACCCCGAGGCCGATATTCCGGTGCTGCAGATGTCCATGCCCTCCCTGGACCCACAGCGGCTGTTCGACCTGGGCCGGCGGCTGCGCCCGCTTCGTGATGAGGGCGTGCTGATCGTTGGCTCTGGCTTCTTGACCCACGGCCTGCCGTTCCTCAAGGACTTCCGGCCCGACGCGACGCCGCCGGGATGGTCGGCCGACTTCGACGAGTGGGCGCGCGAGGCCCTCGATCGCGGCGACGTGGACGAACTGATGGCGTTCCGGAGCCGGGCGCCGGGCATGCCCTACGCGCATCCGACCGTGGAACACTTCACGCCGCTGTTCGTGACGCTCGGCGCCGCGAGCGATCCCGAGACCTCTCCCGACACCGAGATCGAAGGGTTCTTCCTGGGCCTCGCGAAGCGTTCGTTCCAGGTGGCCTGACTAGCGTTCGAGTTCCGCGACCCACTCTCGGAGCCGCGGGAGGTGCTCGGCGTAGTGCTCGGGACCGGCCTTGGCGATCCAGCGATCGGCCTCGGCGGACTCCTGGTCCAGCGACCGCCACGCGCGCAGCATCTGGTTCCGGGCCGCAACGGCTTGGGCCCGGACGTCCGCGAACGCGACATCGTGCATCGCCTCGTGGAACACCTTGTTCATGGCGTCGATGTCGATCTCACCCGGACGGTAGGTGCCGAACCGGATCTGCTCGAGAACGGCCCCAGCTTCGGCGAGCCAGCTCCCGACGTGGGCGATGAGATCCTTCGCCGACCACCCCTCCGCGAAGTATCCGGGGTCGGCGACCTTGTCCTCAGGGAGGGATCCGACGAGCAGGTTCAACTCCTCCCAGAGCCGTTCCTCTTGCTCCGTAAGCGCGCGCTTCGAGACCGATTCCGACATGCGGTCAGTATGGCAAGATTGGCCGCATGACCGTCACAGGACGCCTGGAACTCGTCGCGATCGACGCGCCGGACATCGAGGGGCTCGCTTCGTTCTACGCCGAGCTTGCCGGGTGGGAGATCGCCCACAAGAGCGGCGACTGGATCATAGTGCGGACCGGGGACGGCCAGGAGATCGCGTTCCAGCTGGCCCCGGACCACGTCGCGCCCCGATGGCCGGGGCAGGAGCGCCCGCAGCAGTTCCACCTGGATCTGCAGGTCGATGGGTACGGGGCGGCGGCCGAACGGGCGGTCACCCTCGGCGCCACCCGGCTGGCCGACGGCCCGACCTGGATCACGCTGGCCGACCCGGCCGGTCATCCGGTCGATCTGTGTCAGAGGGACGGCGCCGGCGCCGTGATGGGGCTGTTCGCGGTGACGATCGACGCGCCCGACGCGTCGGCGCTGGCCCACTTCTACGCCTCCCTCATGGGCATGAAGGTCACATACGAAGGCCCCGAGGGCGCGCTCATCACCGGTGGCGGCAAGAGCGTGATGTTCCAACAGGTGAGCGGATACAACCCCCCGCAGTGGCCGGACCCGGAGCACCCGCAGCAGGCTCACCTCGACATCCTCATGGACGGCCTCGACGCCGGCGAGGTTCGGGCCTTGGAGTTGGGCGCCTCGCGGCTGAACGGGGGCGGTGAGACCTTCCGGGTCTTCGCGGACCCGGCCGGGCACCCATTCTGCCTAACCTTGGCTCCCGCCCCCGACCCCGAACCGCCCCGATGACGACCTCTCCGATCATCCTGGTTCCCGGGTTCTGGCTCGGCGCGTGGGCGTGGGACGAGGTGGCGGCCACGTTGCGTGCCGACAGCCACAACGTCACCGCGCTGACGCTGCCCGGTCTGGAGTCGGCCGACGCCGACCGATCCTCGATCACGCTCGCCGACCACATCGAGGCGATCTGCGATGCGGTGACGGCGGCGAGGAGTCCCGTCGTGCTCGCCGTGCACAGCGCCGCCGGGTTCTCCGGCTACGCCGCCAGCGACCGTGTCGCGGATCGGATCGCGGCCATGGTCTACGTCGACTCGGCTCCCGGGAAGGGCGCCCTGGACCCTGACTTCGGAGATGTGGAGCGTCCGCTCGACTGGACGTCCATCGAAGAGGAGGAGAACCTCGACGGACTCAGCGAGGACCAGAAGGAGACCTTCCGGCAGCGGGCGGTCCCGGTGCCTGGCGGCATCATCCGCGAGGCTGCGGAACTCAGCAACGACGCGCGGCTCGACATCCCGAGCACGATCATCTGCACCGGGTTCCCGTCCGAGGAGGTCAAGGCGTATGCGGACAAGGAAGACTGGGCGTGGCTCGCCGGTGTGGCCGAACTTCGCAACGTCACCTGGGTCGACCTGCCGACGAGCCACTGGCCGATGTGGTCGAGGCCCGGCGACCTCGCGGGGATCATCGGCGGCGTCGCGACCGCTCATGGCCGGGACGCCCGATGACGACGTCGGTGCTCGGCGACGCCTTCGCCCATCACGCCTGGGCCACCGAGCGCCTGATCGATGCCTGCACCGCGCTGACCCCTGAGCAGCTGACGTCGCCAGCCCCGGGCACGTACGGCTCGATCATGGACACGTTCCGGCACCTCGCGGACGGCGAGAACTTCTACGTCTCCGTCGTCACCGGCGATCCGACCGACCCGATCGGTGAGGAGGCGAGCCTCGCCCACGTGCGGTCGGTGATCGCAAGCGATGGCGAGGTGTGGGCCGAGCTGCTCTCCGGGGAGATCGACCCCGACGCAGACGTGGAGGATATCGACGAGGGCTGGGAGTTCCACGCGCCGATGGGCGTCCGCCTCGCGCAGGTCATCCACCACGGCACCGATCACCGCAGCCAGATCTGCACCGCCCTAACGAGCTTCGGCCTGACGCCGCCCGAGATCGACCTCTGGGCCTTCGCTGAGGCAACCGGCCGATCGCGTGCCGTGCCTGCACCGGCTCCCTAGCCGCTACGACGCGCTCGCACCGGTCCGAGAACACGTCGCCTCAATCCTCCCAGCGGACGACGATCCGCCCTTGGACACCGGGCAGCGGCAAGGACTCCGCTTCCGCCTGGACCGCATCGCGCGCCACTCGCGAGAGACGGCGCCAGCTCTGGATCGACACCTTCCCCTGCGAGCGTCGCCATGTCCCGACGATCTCGCCCTCAGCCAGGAGAGCACCGGGCCAGACGCGGGGGGTCCACAGCTCCCGGCGACGATCGGGGTCGGGAACCAGGAGTTCACGATCGGCTCCCTGGAGGAGGAAGTAGGCGTCGCCGCTCGGGAGGAGACGTGCGGGCGCCACGGGCCCCGCGGCGGTGCGAAAGGTCGGTTCATCGCGCGTGAGGATCCACGCCTCGCCGACCGGTGTCCGTACCGGGGTCAGCCACCTGCCGAGCGCTTCGAACACTGCGCGAGCTCCCGGCCGGCCGAGATACGCCCACCGAGCGAACGCCTCGGGCGTAGTGGGACCGAAGATGTGCAGGTATCGGCGCGCGAGTTCGAGGCGAGCCTCGCGCGGATCAACCTGGGGTGGCGGTACGGTCCAGACGCTCGGGAGCCGCGCGCCCTCCCATCGGATCAGGACGGTGCCGGTAGCTGCCGCATACCGGAGGCTGTTGGGGTGCACGCCGATCGCGCTCCCCGCCTCCCCGTAGGTCATCCTCCTGCCGTCAAGGTGAGTGTGCAGGCGCGCTGCTAACTCCTCCGCCCTCTTCCGGCCTTTGGCGTCCTCCGGCAGTCTCCCCAGCGAGAAGACAGCGAGATCGCGCGCGGCAACGGCGTAGACCTGGAACCGAGGCCCCCAGAGCTGGACGAGCGATGGGTCCTCCCAGGTGGACGATTCCGTTCCCTCGACGCGCGCGTGGAGCGAGAGGAGCGCGGCTCGGGGCATGCTGTCCTGCAGCCCGGCCCACGCTGCACGCCGAAGCGAGCGCGGTCCACGTGGGAGCCGCTCGTCGAGCGCGCCGACGCGGCGCCGGAAGGCGAGGATCTGCTTCCGCGTGAGGTCGAGAGGGGCCTTCGTCACATCACAAGGGCTGGTGCGAGGAAGCGTTACACCCTACGGACCAGCCAAACGATGACTAGGATCACCAAGATCAGAACGATGATCCCCGGGATCGCGATCGTAGCAGCAAGCATCAGCTTCATCCCTTCTCGATCGGCTCTTCTTTGCCCAGCTGAGCGGCCGAACGTGTGTCGGCACGCTTGACCCGAAAGGTAGCGTACATCCCTACTTCGTGGCTTTGCGCACCACCTTGCCGGCCGAGTCTTGCACGGTGCCTTTCGCCTTCTGCACGGTGCCCTTCGCCTGCAGGGTCGGGTTCTTCGTGGCCTTGCCAGCCGCCTTCTTGACGCTGCCGGCCACCTTGTTCGCTTTACCCTTCGCCTGTGCTTTGCTTCCAGCCATGTCTCTCATCTCCTCTTCGCTTTATCGTACTTGTAGCTGCACGAAGGCCGTGTTCGTGAGGAGTACGCGCCCCTACTACGCGCTGAAGCCGCTGTCGTTGCGCTCCTCGGTGCGAACCTGACCCGACGGCGTCTGCTGAACGCTCTCCTGCGTGATGCTCCGGCTGCGACCCGACATGAGCAGCAGCAGGAGACCGATCACCGCACTGCCGATGCCGACGATCAGCAGGATCACACCACCCGTGTGGATACTGAATCCGGTGGTGTGGACCTTCACGGCGAACCTCATGATCGCGCCGATGACCCCGAGCACGATCCCGAACACCAGCAACCCACTTCCTGTGGTCCTGTTCATGGCTTCCTCCGTTCGTCGGGTTGAGGTAGCGGAGGGACCTCCCTGGATCAAGAAGTCTCTGCGCTCACTGTACCCCTCAGGCGTCCGTACGGCTTTCGTACTTACTTGAGATGCAAGCTGACCCCGACGAGAACGAGGGGCCACAGTAGAACCGCGAGAGCCGCCGATGCGATCGGTTTCAGCGCGTCGAGATGGGTGAAGTAGTGGTTCGTCGCGGCCACTACCGCGCCGATGATGATGTAGACGACCGATAGGATCGTGCGCACTGCTCCGCTCCTCACTCTTTCCGTCAGGCCCCTTGTCCTGGCGGGTGGCCTTCTTCTTACGCCCCCACCTTAACGCGAATCTAGCACCCGCCGGACTTCCGGCCGCTGCTCGGGCTAGGCGCTGCCGAGCCTCTTCGCGGCTCCGCGCGACCGCCGCCCTCACTCAGGGTAGGGTGCAGGCTTGATGCCGTTCCCGAAAACCTGAAGTCGACATCTGGGCTGGCCACGTCCTTAAGACCGTGGTTCACAGTTCGAGAACCGGGGCAGCAGACAGGGCGCGCCGACGCCGGGACGATCTTCGAAGGGAGAGGCTAGGTTGGACATCGACCAGGTACAAGCGCCCACCGGTGCTCGCCTTGAGGCTGTATCTGCGCCCCAAGCGCGCGTTGCTATCGTGCTCGCCGCCGGGCGTTCGGAACGACTCGCAAGGGCTTCAGGGGGTGGCTCGAAGGCGCTCAACGGGCTCGCAGGGATCAGCTTCGTCGAGCGCGCCGTCCGCACGCTGCTGGGTTCGGGGATCGAGGAAGTGCTCGTGGTCGTCGGCTACCACGCCGGTCCGGTCGCGGCGGCGGTCGACGGCATCGCGCCGGGTCGCGTGAGAGCCGTTCTCGCGGAGGACTGGGAACACGGGAACGGTGCATCGCTCGCCGCGGCCGCGCCGCACGTCGAGCATGAGGCGTTGTTCGTCGTCATGATGGGGGACCACCTGTTCGGTGACGGGGCCCTGCGGGGGTTGCTCCAGAGTGACGTGCCCGCGGTGCTCGTCGATGCGGACCCGTCAGTCGACGTCCACGCGGAGGGAACGCGCGTGCGTGTAGAGCAGGGTGATGCGATCGCGTTCGGCAAACACCTGGACGAGCCGGCCGTCGACTGCGGCGTGTTCGTGTTGTCATCGGAGATATTCGAATGCCAGCGGCTCGCCGCGCTCGAGGGCGACGCAACGCTCGCCGGAGCAGTGACTGGATTCACGCAGCGGCAGCCGCTGCGGGCGCTAGCACTGCCGGAGGGGACTTGGTGGCATGACATCGACACACCAGAAGACCTGGTCGAAGCGCGGCGCCTACTGCGACGGTCGCTTCCGAAGGACGGAGACGGGCTTGTCTCACGCTTCCTGAACCGACCGGTGTCGACACGATTATCCCTCTGGGTCTCGCCGGCTCGCCCATCGCCGGACCTGTTGTCGTGGATCGCGTTCCTGATCGGACTCGTGGCGGCCGCGTCTCTCTCCGCCGGCCTCGGCATCGCGGGCGGCATCCTCGCGCAGGTGGCGTCGGTGCTGGACGGGATGGACGGCGAGGCTGCGCGCCTGCAGATACGCTCGGCACCTCAGGGGGCGTTGCTGGACGGCGTCCTGGATCGGGTCACTGACGCGGCGATCCTCGGTGGTCTTGGTCTCTGGGCGCTCGACGCCACGCCGTCCGCGTCAGCCGGCGTTCTCCTGATCACTCTGGCGGCGGTGTTCGGCTCGCTGATGTCGATGGCCTCGAAGGACCGCATCACCGCGCACGGCTTGCCGCATGCGGACGAGCGGGCGCTCTCCTGGCTGCTCGGCGGGCGAGACGCGCGGATGCTGCTGGTGATGATCTTCGCGATCGCAGGCTTGCCTTTCGCCGCGCTGACCGCGGTCGCCGCGACATCGTTGCTGACTCTGGTGCTGCGGGTCTCGTTCGTTTACCGCCATCCGCGTTGAGACGCCAGGCCCAGGCGGCGGAAGCGGCGGACCGGCAAACATATAGACACTGCGATTCCCGCCATCTTTGGCTACGCCGGGTCAAGACCGGACCGCTCGTTAGACCCCGCAAGGCTGGACTCGACCCAAGGGGCGAACTCGATGCCGTGGTGGCGTCCCGCCCCTTCGTCGTCAGCGGTCTGCGCCGCCTCCTCGAAGAAGTCCTCGATGCCCCCGGGAACCGCGATCCCGAGGAGCCTTCCATCCAGGCGTCCGGTGCTCCGGAACCCGTGGAAGATACCGCGGGGAAGGTGCACGACCGTTCCGGTCACTCCGACGATCGTTCGATCGCCGGCGACGAACTCCCATTCGCCCGACACCACGTAGAACGTCTCGTCGAAGGCCGGATGCGAGTGCAGCCCCGGCCCGCCCGCGTCTCCCGTTGCGCGCTGAGTCTCGAAGATCGTGCTGGCATCGCTCGCGATCTTGACTGTGACCGATCCGTGCGTCATGGGCCTGGGGATGATCTTCCCTTCTCCGCTCTTCATGACGACGGCATCCACCGCGTTCACGCTCCTTCCGGAGTCGGTAGGAGACCGAGCTGCTGCATGTGAGCCAGCATGTCGACGACGTGCCAGTGCTCGGCGAGCTTGCCGTCTGCGAGACGGTAGATGTCGATCCCTTGGATACTGAACGAGCGGCCGGTCGGCGGCATACCGAGGAACGCCCCCGAGTTCGTGCCGGAGTTCGTCCAGCGGACGACGACCTTCTCGCCCTCCGCGATCATGTCCTCGATCAGGAAGTGTGGGTCGAGTCCGTCGATCACCATCCGGACCCGGCCCTTCAGTCCCTCGAGCCCCGTTCCCTGTCCCGGCAGCGGGTCGTGCTCCTCGTAGTCGCTGACAGCGAGTTCATCCAGAACCTCCACACGACGCTCGTTGAACACCTCGTCGTAGAACCGGCGGGCCACTTCCTTGTTGCGTTCCATACCGTCCTCCTGTCGATCGTGCCGATACGGACACTCTGAGGCCGACGGCCAGGCAGCACCACGAAGAGTTGGTCACCGAGTTGCTTCCCGAGCGTACGATTGCAACACACATGATCGAGAGTCTGGGATCGCTCCTCAAGGCCCATCGCCTGGCGGCCGGGCTCACGCAGGAGGAGCTCGCCGAGAGGGCTGAAATCAGCACGCGTTCGGTGAGTGATGTGGAGCGTGGGCTCCGGACGAGGATCTACCGCGATACCGCGACACGGCTGGCCGAGGCGCTTCGGCTGGACGGGGGTGCCCTGGCCGGATTCGAGGCCGCGGCGCGCGGCCGGCGACCGGCAACGGTCGCATCGGCATCGAAATTGCCCACGCCGCCGACACGGCTCATCGGGCGTGAGCGCGAACTCGACATCGTGGTCGGCGCGCTCCATCGGCCGGATGTTCGTCTGCTTACGCTCACGGGTCCAGGCGGCATCGGGAAGACCCGTATCGCGCTCGGATCCGCCGCTGCGGCTCGCTTCCCCGACGGCGTGTTCTTCGTTCAGCTCGGCACTACGTCGAACGCGGAACAGGTCATCCCCTCCATCGCCCGCTCGATCGGCCTCTCCGGAACCAAAGTGGCGTCGGTCGAGGCGATCGCAGAGCATCTCGGCGACAAACGCGCCCTCATCGTGCTCGATACCTTCGAGCACGTGCTCGAAGCCGCGCCGAGCATCGCTGAGCTTCTTGCCTCGTGCCGACGGGCGACCGTTCTCGCGACGAGCCGCGAGGCGCTGCGCATCCGCGGCGAGTACGAAGTCGCGATCTCGACCCTCGAGATGCCGTCCCGTCCGACGATCGAGCAGGTGGTCGACGCCCCCGCAACCGCCCTCTTCATCGAGCGCGCGCTTGCGGTGTTCCCGAGCCTTGGCATCGACGACGAGTCTGCGGAGACGATCGCCGAGATCTGCCGGCGTGTGAACGGCTTGCCGCTCGCGATCGAACTCGCCGCCGCCCGCGTGAAGCACCTCCCGCTGCAAGCCCTTTGTGCCCAGCTCGAGCATCGTCTGAACGTGCTCACCGGAGGCGCTCGCGACCTGCCGCGCCGCCAGCAAACGATGCGCGATACGATCGCCTGGAGTTACGCGCTGCTCGATCCCTCCGAACAGGAGGTCTTCTTCCATCTTTCCGTCTTCTCGGGTGGTTGGACGCTCGAGGCCGCGTCGGCGGTCTGCGGGCGCGACGTGTTCGAGAGCCTCAACGGCCTAGTCGACAAGAGCATGGTCATCGTCACCACGAGCGGCGAACCCCGCTACCGCATGCTCGATGTCGTTCGTGAATACGGAGTCGAGCTGCGCGGCAACGCGGACGCCGAAGATCGCCATCTTTCCTACTTCTTGTGGCTGGCCGAGGAGGCGGAGCCAGCGCTGGGCCTCGCCGGCCAGCATGTGTGGATGCAGCGATTGGCCGTCGAACACGACAACATCCGTGTGGCGCTGCGGCGCGCCATCCGGCGGGACGAACCGGAGACGGCGCTCCGCATCGGTGGTGCGATCTGGCGGTTCTGGCTCTTGCACGGCGACCTGAGCGAAGGCAGGAGCTGGTTGCTCCAGGGACTGAGCCGCAACCAGGTGGCGCTGAACGTGCGCACCAAAGCCCTCTGGGGCCTGGCATGGCTCGGCTATCACCAGGGTGATTACGCGGCGGCGGCCGGATGCGGCGACGAATTGCTACAGCTCGCTCGCGCGTCCGGCGATCCCGTGGAGATGCGGAACGCGCTCACGATCCGCGGCATCGTCGATCTGGCCCACGGGCGCCTACGAGAGGCTATCGCCACGCTCGAGCAGGCCGTCGAGCTGCTGTCCGAGAGCGGCCCATCGTGGTTGCTCGCCACGTCGCTGCTGAACCTCGGCATGGCGACGACCCACGGACGAGACGCCCGAGCGCCATCGGTGCTGGAGGAATCGCGTGACCTCTACGCGGAGCTCGGAGACGAGCACTACGCGGCTCGTACCGTCCTATATATGGGATACGCGGCGCTGCTGAGCGGCGAGAGAACGCAGGCCGTCTCACTGCTTCGCGACAGCCTGATCACGTTCTGGGAACTCGATGATCTCTGGGGAACGACGGAAGCTCTCGAGGCGTTGGCGGCGGCCGCTGCAGCGGCACACGACTCCGACTCGCGCGCCATCCGGATCGCGAGCGCGGCCGATGCCCAGCGCGAGACGATAAACGCCCGGCCATTCCCATCAGACCGAGCTGTCACGGATCGCGCCCTGGACGCCCTCAGATCGGCTGTCGGCGAGTCCACCTGGCAAGCGGAATGGGAGACGGGCCACGCGATGACCATCGAAGAGGCCGTCGAGGAAGCGCTGGAGGTGACCTGACCGGCCTATCCAGCCGCCGCGTGGGGCGCGAGGACAACGACCGCCGTCTCGTGGGGGCGTCGCGCCGCGTAGCCGTCGAGGTTCTTGTCCAGTTCGCGCCAGCGCTGCCAGAGCCGCTCACGCTCTTCGCCCGCCGCGGGCCTGCCGACCACCTCCCGGCGGACCCCACCGGCCAGCCCGACGACCGCCTCCGGGTGAGCCTGCAGGTTCAGCCACCACGCCGGCTCGGCGGGACCCCAGCCGTTCATGGCCATCGAGACCAGGTTGGGCCCGTCTTCGAAGTAGCCGAGGATCACGCTCCGCGTCTCACCGCTGCGCCGGCCCGTCGTGGTGAGCCGCAGGGCGCCCCACTTGTCCGGGCGCGGGGGCCACAGCCCCGTGCGGCCACCGCTCGTTCGCACGATCCGCCGGTGCACGTGCCAGGCCGTCACGATGAACCACCGCGGGGGTAGGTGTGCCTTGCCTCCCGCCATGCCGCCCTCCCTCTTCCGAAGGATCCCATCTTGCCCTATCCGGCTTCTCGGGTTACGCCCCGTTTCCACTCCTGCCCGAGGCTCAGTTCCAAAGATCGATCTGCGGCGGCCCCACGGCCCCGAGCGTCTCGTTCAACCTCGATGTCGATTACCGGCCGCGGACGGCTCTCGCGTACGCTCCTGAACGCCATTCAGCATTCGGCCGAGGAAGGGTGGGGATGGTCGGCGGACATCTGACCCTCACCAGGAGGAGGCTACCGTGAGATCGAGTGCGCGCGTTGTGATCGTCGGCGGTGGAGCCATGGGTGTCGGCCTGCTGCACGGGCTGGCTCTCGAGGGCTGGACCGACGTGATCTTGATCGAGAAGGGTGAGCTGACCTCGGGCTCCACGTGGCACGCCGCCGGCCAGTGCCCGAGCTTCATCGCCGACTACAACCTGGCCAAGGTCCACGCCTACAGCAACGACCTGTATGCGCGCCTCGAGGCCGAGACGGGCGAGGCAACCGGCTGGCATGCATCCGGCGGCATCCGCTTCGCCACCAACGAACTGGAACTCGACCACTTCAAGCGCGTAGAGGGCGTGGCGGCCAACATCGGCTTCCGCATGCAGATCATCGGCCCCGACGAGATCCGCCGGATCAACCCGTACGTGACGACCGAGGGCGTCCTGGCGGGCGCATGGACGCTCGACGACGGTCACGTGGATCCGTCGAGCGCCTGCACCGCGATGGCGACCCAGGCCAAGAGCATGGGGTCCACCCTCATCCGCAACAACCGTGTGCTCGGGATCGAGCGGCTGCCCAGCGGCGAGTTCAAGGTCTCCACCGAGCAGGGCGACATCACCTGCGAGCACGTCGTCAATGCTGCGGGCTGCTACGCCGACAGGGTGAGCGCCTGGCTCGGCGTGCAGACCAGGTTCGCGAACATGAAACATCAGTACGTGGTGACCGGACCCGTGAAGGAATTCGCCGAGCGGGGCGGCGAGATCCCGGTGATGCGCGACCCCCACTGCTCGGCCTACTACCGCCAGGAGCAAGAGGGAGGTCTGATCGGCATCTACGAAGGAAGCGGCACCGAGGAAGCGTGGGTCGAGCAGGGCGGCCCCGCCTGGGAGTCCTCCAACGAGCTCTTCGAGCCGCAGCTGGACCGCATCACGCCCTACCTCGAGCGCGTCATGGAGCGGATGCCGGTCTACGCCGATGCCGGCATCCGGAAGATCGTCAACGGCGCCATCTCGCACACGCCCGACTCCAACCCCCTGGTCGGGCCGGCGCCCGGCGTCCGCAACTTCTGGCTCGCCACCGGTTCGGGCATCGGCATCGCCCAGGGGCCGGGGTGCGGACGCTACCTCGCCCAGCAGATGGTCCACGGCGACAGCGAGATCAACATGCTCGGCATGGACCCGCGCCGCTACGGGAACTTCTGCGATCAGGCCTACGCCTCAGCCAAGGCACACCGCGAGTACCACGACATGTACCGGCTGGTGCCGCCCGGCGAGGAACGGCTCGAGGGGCGGCCGGCCAAGACGACGCCGCTGTTCGACACGCTCCTGGCCAAGGGCTGTGTGTTCACGGAGGGCTTCGGGTGGGAGCGCCCGAAGTGGTTCTCGCTCGACGGACGCGAGGAGGACGGCACGTTCGTCCGCAACAACGTCTTCGAGGTCGTCGGCGAGGAGTGCCGCGCGGTCCGCGAGCGTGTCGGCGTCATGGAACTGCCGAGCTTCGCCACGTTCGAGATCTCCGGCCGGGGCGCCGAGGCATTCCTCGACCGGCTGTGCGCCAACCGCATGCCGCGCCGGGAGGGCGGCATGGTGCTCGCGCACGCGTTGAGCGAGAACGGCCGGTACGCCACGGAGTTCACGGTCACCCGGCTCCCGGGCGATCGGTTCTTCATCCTCGCGGGTGCGGTCGCCTACCAGCGCGACCTCGACCTTATAGGGGGCGCGTTGGGCGCCAACGACACCGTTACCATCGCCGACCTGACCATGGAGCGCGACACGTTGATCGTTGCCGGGCCGCGTTCGCGGGAGCTGCTGGCGAAGCTGACGACGGCCGACCTCGGCAACGACGCGTTCCCGTGGCTCACCGGCAAGGAGATCGAGGTCGCCGGCATCGACGTCCTGGCGTTGCGCGTGAACTACGTGGGTGAGCTGGGCTGGGAACTGCACGTCCCGATGGGCCGGGCCGTCGACCTCTATGACGCGGTCTGGACGGCGGGCGAGGAGTTCGGCATCGCCGACTTCGGCCTGTACGCCATGAACAGCCTGCGGATGGAGAAAGCCTACCCCGGCTGGGGTTCCGACCTCACCAACGAGATCACGCCGGTCGAGGCCCGCCTCATGCGCTTCGTGAAGCTCAACCACGAGTTCACGGGCCGTTCCGCCGTCGTAGCCGCGCAGGAGCGGGGGGCGACGACGCATATGGTTTACCTCGAGGTGGACGCGATCGACTTCGACGCCGCAGGCGGCGAGCCCGTGTTCGCGGGCGAGGAGGTCGTCGGCGTCACCTCTTCGGGCGGCTATGGCCACGTGACGGGCAAGAGCCTGGCGTTCGCGTACGTCGACAGCGGCTTCGAAGCCCCGGGAACCCAGCTCGAAGTTGCCCTGCTCGGAGACCGCCGGCCAGCCTCTGTGCTCGCGGATGCGGTCTACGATCCCGAGAACCTCCGGCTGAAGGCTTGAGGGAGACGATGCCCGACGTGGACGCTCGCGCACATGTGGTGATCATCGGCGGCGGCATCGGCGGATGCAGCCTCGCCTACCACCTCGCGCAACTCGGTGAGACGGACGTCGTCCTGCTCGAGAAGGGCGAGCTAACGAGCGGCTCCACCTGGCACGCCGCGGGCCTCTGCACGCAGTTCAACGCGAGCCGCATCCTCACGAAGCTCCTGATGTACTCGATCGAGCTCTACAAGGGCCTCGAGGCGGCTACGGGGCAGGCAGTCGACTTCCGCGAGGTTGGGAGCGTTCGTCTGGCCTCGACCACCGACCGGATGGACGAGTTCCGGCATGCCGAAGGCAAGGCGCGCGTGGTGGGTCTGCCCTTCGAGTTGATCGACGTCGAGCGGATCCGCGAGCTCTGTCCGTTGCTCACCCTCGATGACGTGCTCGGGGCCGCTTGGATCCCGACCGACGGCTACATCGACCCGAGCAGCGCCGCGAACGCGCTCGCTCAAGGGGCCCGCGACCGCGGCGTGCGGATCGAGCGGCGCACGACGGTGACCGGCATGCGGGCCCGTCCGGGCGGGGGCTGGGACGTCGAGACCGACCGGGGCACGATCGAGGCCGGCATCGTGGTGAACGCGGCCGGCATGTGGGCGCCCGCCGTGGGGCGGATGGCCAGCGTCGAGCTGCCGATCCTCCCCCTGGCCCACCAGTTCGTGGTGACGGACGCGGTGGCGGCGCTCCGCGACATCGATCACGAGATCCCGGTGATCCGCGATCCGGACCGCTCGTTCTACGTGCGCGCCGAGGGCCAGGGCCTGCTCGTCGGCCCCTTCGAGCCGAACCCCACCACGTGGGCCGAGCTCGGTCCTCCCAGCGACTTCGAGTCCAAACTGCTCCCGCCCGACCTCCCCCGGATCGAGGACGTCTTGGCCCTTGCCGCCGATCGCGTGCCGGCGTTCGCGGAAGCCGGCATCAAGAACGTGATCAACGGCCCCGACGGCTACACGCCGGACGGGAAGTGCCTGATGGGCTGGGTCCCGGGTGCGCGCGACCTGTTCGTCCTGGCGGGGTTCAGCATCTTCGGCATCGTGTTCGGCGGCGGCGCAGGCAAGTACGCGGCCGAGTGGATCGTCCAGGGCCAACCCTCGGAGGACATGTGGGAGGTGGACACCCGCCGGTTCGGGCCGTGGGCCGCCGCGCGGCCCTACCTCTCGGCGAAGGCGCTCGACGTGTACGGCCACGAGTACGCGATCCACTACCCGCATCAGGAGCGGCCCGCGGGCCGGCCGCTGCAGACCGACCCCCTTCACGACCGCCTGGCCGCGCGCGGCGCCGTCTTCGGGTTCCGGCAGGGCTGGGAACGGCCGCTGTGGTTCGCCCCGGCGGGCGTCGCCCCCTCGGACGACCTCACGTTCCACCGCCCGAACTGGTTCGCGCACGTGGGCCAGGAGTGCCGCGGGGTCCGCGAGAGGGTCGGCGTTCTCGACCAGACGAGCTTCGGGAAGTACGAGGTGACCGGGCCCGGCGCCGAGGCGTTCCTGGAAGGGCTCTCGGCGAACGCGTTGCCGGCGGCGGGTCGCGTCGCCGTGACCCAGATGCTGAACGAGCGCGGCGGCATCGAGTGCGACCTCACGATCACGCGGCTCGCCGACGACCGCTTCTACGTGGTCTCAGCCGCCGGGACGGAGGTCCACGACCTCGATCACCTCTGGCGGCGCCTGCCGCCCGACGGGGGCGTCCGACTCGACAACGTGACGGGGTCCATCGGGGTCCTCACGATCGCGGGGCCGCGCTCGCGTGAGTTGCTCGCGACCCTCACCGACGACGACGTCACGAACGAGGGCTTCGGGTTCCTCACCGCGCGACCGATCCGGGTGGGCTCGGCGCCGGTGCTCGCGATGCGG
>JBBRTK010000027.1:0-20471 GCA_038244455.1 Actinomycetota bacterium | reverse complement strand
GCTCGACTCGGGCGCTGCGCTGAAGCCCGGGGAGGCCGCGGTCTTCAACGTGGTGCTGAAGGCCGGCCACGTCGCGATCGTGTGCAACCTGGCGGGCCACTACGCGGCGGGGATGCACCAGGACTTCTGGGTCACCCCTGCCCTCGTCTGAGGGCAGGCGGTACCGTTCGTCGTCCGATCCGAGAGGAGACCATCGGTGCTCTATGAGGTGACGTGCATGTGCGGGTTCCAGGCGCGGGGGTCCGAGGACGAGGTCGTGGACCAGCTCCAGGAACACGGGGCGGCCGACCACGGTTCGGTGTCCACGCGCGAGCAGATCATGGCAATGGCCGTACCTGCCGGCGGGGCCCCTGCACCGGGGGCATCCGACGCCTGAGCCGGCCCCCCAGCGCCGGGTTCCGCTGGTCACCGCCGCCCCGGCACTCACCCGCGTGGCGTGGTCCTCGCAGATGGTGGCGCAGCAACTGGAGGCGTTGTTCGTTTATCTGGGCGCCGACGGGGCACGGCAGCTCCGGCCCATCCACGCCGAAGCCCTGCGGATCGGGTGGCCGCCCGATCGTCAGCCGGGCGATCTGGTGGTCGAGGCGGCCGAGCGATACGGCCTGGGCCCGATCTTGGTCCACTCGACGTCGTGGCGCTTCGAGAACGCGCGCGTCGTCTTGACCTATCTGGTCGCGGTGGAACCGCCCGCCTCTGGCGAACTCAACGAGCACCTCACCGATGAACCGGTGCTCCGGGCGGACCTGGCGCGAGGCGACGCGCTGGCACCGCCACCGCAGATCGGCGTGAGCCAGGTGATCGAGCACGCCTTCCGCCATCTGTCGTGGCTCGTGAAGGACGACGACGCGGTGCATGCCGCAATCCCCGAGTGGGTGGAGTTCCTCAGCGCCTACGAACCCGAACCGTTCCGCTCGTTCGGTCCACCGGGACCACCGGGCGCCTGAACGTCAGCGATCAGCCGGAGGATGCCGCACCGGTCGAGCACTTCCCATTCGGACCGGCGGGCGAGGCGCACACGACGACGGCCTGGAAATAATGCGCCGCGTAGGAGCGCCCGCCCGCGTGGTAGCGAACGGTGAATCCGGGGATCACGAACTGGCCGGCCTGAACCGGCTGAAGACCGACCACCACGGCGAGGGCTTCCCCCGGCCGGACCAGCCTGCCTTTCACCGGGGCCAGGTCGTGATATCCGCTCGGAGGGAAGGAGCGCGCTGAGCCCACCCCAGGTTGACCCCACGGGATGACCTCGTAGCCGAGCACGCGAAGACCCGAGAGCACGCTATCGGGTTGGACCGAGTCGATCACGAGTGTGTTCGAACTCCGGTTGGTCGGGGACTCGACACCTACGCTGAGCCGGCCCGAAACACGGACCGGGATCGAGGTGGCACTCCGGTCTCCGGCGGAAACGCCAAGTGGACCGGGCGTGGTCCGGAACCAGAGCCAGGACGCCACCACCACGAGCATGAGCCCGATCGCGACCACGATCCAGATCACCGGTCGACGCTTCGAGCGCCGTGGAGTGGCGGCGACGGAGATCGGCACCCGCTCGGTGAGTTCCATCCGAGAGAACCTATCAGCCGACATCGCCCGTATGACCAACCGTGAAGCCCGGACTCCTGATCTTCGGCGCGTTGCTCTTCCTGGTTGGAGTGGTGTGGACGTTGCAGGGCGTGAACGTCATCGAGGGGAGCTTCATGACCGGCCAGGCCATGTGGCTCGCGATCGGGCTCGGGTGCCTCGGAGCGTCCGCGGTCGTGGTCTGGCTGGGAACCGGGCGCGGGCGGGGCGAACGGAAACGCTGATCCCGCCTATCCTCGCCGGATGACGCTCGAGGGCAGGCGCGCGCTGGTGACGGGCGGGAACCGGGGCATCGGCCTGGAGGTTGTGCGACAACTGCGAGACCTGGGCGCCGAGGTGGTGCTGGGTTCCCGCAACGCAGCCGCGGGGGCAGCCGCAGCCGCAAGCGTGGGAGACGGCGTCACCTCCGTGGAGCTCGACGTCTCGGACCCTTCGAGCGTTGGCGCCGCCGGAGAGCAGATCGGCCCCGTCGACATCCTCATCAACAACGCCGGCATCTACCCACGGGGCGACACGGACCCGACCGAGGTCGAGGCGGCCTGGCAGATCAACTTCTTGGGAGCTTGGCGCGTCCACCAGGCGTTCGTCGGAGCCATGCGCGAACGCGGGTGGGGGCGCATCGTGAACGTGTCGACCGGCCTCGCGGCCAGCGCGGCCGAACGCGAGGGCGGCGGCGTCTACCCGGAGACGAAGGTCGCGCTGAACGCGCTCACCCGTGCGCTCGCCGAGGAACTCACCGGCACCGGCGTCCTGGCGAACGCGATCAGTCCGGGCTGGTGCCGGACCGACATGGGCGGGGAGAAGGCATCGCGTTCGGCCGAGGAGGGAGCGGCCAGCATCGTCTGGGGCGTCACCCTCCCCGACGATGGCCCAACCGGCGGCTTCTTCTACGACGGCGAACCCTTGCCCTGGTGATTCACCCAGGTTCCGGAGCGGAGGAGTTGATCGCTAGCGGTCGCTTGAGCTGAGGGACAGCAGGTGGCGGAGGGTGGGAAGGACGAGTCGATCCTTGTCGCGGTTCGCCGCCTCTTTCGACCGGATGACGTCGGCGAGCGAGGCGACCGGAACGCCAACGCCTTTGACGGGGACGGTCTCCGCGTCGCGTTGCAGATCCGCGTAGCCGCGCGTGCCGTCCGGAACGAACGTGATGTCCAGATCACCCAGCTCGGTGGTCAGGTTCCACGTTCGAACACGGACGAGCGACTCGGCGCCGTGATCGAACGGAACCCCTTCCGGCTCACCGCTGACGCGGATGCGCGCGTGAAGTTCCTTCAGGGCCGCGCTGAGCCGCTCGAGGTTCTGCCGGTCCTCCTCCGGCACGATGTCGACGTCCGTGGTGACGTGGGTCGCCCCATGGAGGATCGCGGCCAGCCCGCCGATCAGGACGTAGCTGACTTCGTGGGCGTCGAGCACTCGGAAGATGGCGTCGGGCCTGAAGGTGCTCATGGTTGCCTCGTTCGTTCGCCTGCCTCCCGCAGGTCCAGGCCTGCGAGCATCCGATCCAATCGTTCGTCCGGTGTCAGGCGGGCATTGCGCTCGACCGACGCCCAAGCATCTTCGTCCAGGGGTACGACGTGGATGTCCAGATCGAACCCACATGCCCGAACCAGCCGGAGCATGAGCTCGAACGTGGCGCTAGTCCTCCCGCTTTCGATGCGAGCGACGGCCGGCTGCGAGATCCCCACGCGACCAGCCAACCCTTGCTGCGTCAACCCGGCGCGCTTCCGGGCTTCGCGAACCAACTGCCCCGCATCCATGGCTGCACCATACCACTAAGGTATGTTTATCATGCTTTATCAGTATGGTATACATGCACTATCCGTATGAGAGGTGGTCAGGCACGTGGACGACAAGCGCTACGAACGCGGCAGAACACGGTTCCTGGAGATCCACGACGAGAAGGCACTCGCCAGCTTGGAGGGTCTCGGGGACGTCGGCCGGTCGATCATCGAGTTCGTTTACGGGGACGTGTATACGAGGCCGGGGCTCTCGGATCGGGATCGGGAGTTCGGGGCGGTGGTGGCGCTGGTGGCGCTGGGAAGATCCTCGCAGCTGCCGCAGCATCTCCGCGCCGCGTTGAAGGCAGGCATCACCCCCGACGAACTTCGGGAGGTCATCCTCCAGACCGCGACCGTAGCGGGGTTCCCCGTCGCCATGAACGCGTTCTCCACGCTCAAGTCCATCGTGGCCGAACGCGAGCGCGACGCGCGCTAGACCCGTTCGCGGCCCACGCCTCTATCCTTGGTCCATGACCCTCTACCGCCTGGAGACGACCCCGCTGCTCACTGAGGCTGTGATGATCGGAGCGTTCGACGGGTGGATCGACGCGTCGGGGGCGTCGTCGGGGGCGGCGGCGCACCTCGCGGAGGGGGCGCCGACGGTTGCGATCTTCGACACCGACCTGATCTACGACTACCGGTCGCGGCGGCCCGTGCTCGATGTCATCGACGGCACGCTGACCCGGCTGGTCTGGCCGGAGATGCGACTGGCGCACCGGCAGATCGGCGGCCGGGACCTGTTGATCCTCCACGGCGCCGAGCCCGACTTCCGCTGGAGGGAACTCGGGACCGACATCGTTGAACTGGCGTTTCGGCTGGGCGTGACGCAATGGGTGAGCCTGGGCGCGATCCCTGCCGCGGTCCCGCACACGCGTCCGACGCCTATCCTGGCGACCGCGAGCGCCGACGGTCTGCTCCACGACTACGAGGTCAAGGGCCCCGACGGGCTATTGCGCGTGCCGGCCGCCGCGCTCTCGGCGCTTGAGATGGCGATAACCGGCAGCGGCGTGGGCACGGTCGGGTTCTTCGCGCAGGTGCCCCACTACGTGGGCGGACCATGGGCGCCGGCGACCATCGCGCTGCTCGACCACGTGGGCCGCCACCTGGGAGTGGAGCTACCGCTCGGAGACCTCCCCGAGGAGGCCGTCAGCCAGCGCGCCCGCGTAGACGCGCTGGTCGAGAGCCAAGAAGACGCTCGCGAGTACCTGGAGCGCCTAGAGGGACTCCCCGGCGAAGACGGGATGCCGAACGGCGAGGAACTCGCCTCCGAGATCGAACGCTTCCTCCGCGACAACGAGAGTTAGACCTCCCGCCGGCGCGGGGCCCGGCGGCCATCTCCATGCTCCCGCCGGGGACGGCGCGTGCGCACCGCCGAACGGCCCGCGACGCGCGGGCCTCGGACCGGTAGCGTCTGGGCATGCGGCCGCGTTCGATCATGCTGGCGTTCCAGACGGCCTCGCGCGGATGGCTCACGCTGGCCGGTCTCTCGCTGTTCCTGCCCGCAGACGTGCGCCTGGGCATCTGGCTCCCGCTGCACTTGGCGGTGGCGGGCGCGGCCTCCAGCGCCATCTTCGGTGCGGCCCAGCTCTTCTCGACCACCATGACGAACACCCTGGACCCGCCGACGCGTGTGGTCTGGACGGAGTTCGGGCTGGTGAACGTGGGGGTGGCGGCCATCGCGATCGGGCGCGTGGCGGCGTGGGGCTGGCTGGTGGCGGCGGGCGGCGTGGCGTTCGTGTGCGCGGCCTGCCTGCTGGCGTGGGTGATCCGGCGAGCGTGGACGAAGGGGATCAACAAGCGGCATCCGCTCCCGATCTACCTCTACGGGTTCGCGGTGGGGTGCGTGATCGTCGGCGGGTTGCTCGGGGCCATGCTGGGGAGCGGTCGCCTGACCAACGTGGACGTCTACCTGGCCGTCAAGCACGCGCACATGACGCTCAACGTGCTGGGGTGGGTCGGCGTCACGATCGCCGGAACCCTGATCACGCTCCTGCCGACGACGCTGCGGGTGAAGATGCCGGTCTGGCACGGACGCGGGGCCGCGATGTCGCTGTCGGCGGGGGTCGCGCTGCTCGCCGCGGGGTTCGCGCTGCGGATCACCGTGGTCGCGGCCGTCGGCGGACTCGCCTGGCTAGCGGGCGTGGCGGGCGTGCTCTGGATGGTGACACGGGTGCTGCGGACCCAGCGCCGATGGCGCGCGCCGATCTCGGCCCGTCACCTGCTGGCCGGGGTCTGCTGGTTCGCGGTGGGATCGGTCGGGCTCGCGTGGGCCGCTATGCGGGGTGTCGCTGGCTTCGACGCGTTCCGAACGGACTTCCTGGTGGTGTTCGTGCTGGGGTGGATCGTGCAGACGCTGCTGGGGGCGTGGCTCTACCTACTCCCGATGCAGCACCCCGCGCATCCGGATGAGCGCCGCGCCACCTTGATCGCGCTGGAGTTCGGGGGCTGGGTCGAACTGGTCGCGCTTAACGTCGGCGTGGCGCTGATGGCGGCGCGCGGGGCCGGATGGGTCTCAAGCGCCGTCGGGAGCACAGGCGTGGCGCTCGCGTTGGCGGGCGGCGGGATCGCGCTCGCGAAGGCGTGGACGTTCCCATTGCTCAGCGCCGCGCTAAAGCGAGTGCCCCTCGGCCGCCGGCACCTTGCGTGGGACCCCCTGCAGCCGAAGGAAGGCTCAGGGCCGGGCGTCGGCTGAGAAGCATGGGGTAGGATGGCCCGGCACACGCGTCGCGGAGGCGAAGCCGGTCGGATTCCGGCGCTGTCCCGCAACTGTAGGTCCACATCGCGGCACCCCCGCGGACCGTGGACGAGCCAGGCCGCCCTGCGCGACGCACGGTTGAACGACCCTCGAGGCCAAGGGACGTCGACCGCCGGACGCGCGAAGGTCCGGCGCCGACCCACCTCCTTCTTGCGGCGTTCTGTTGGGCGCGTGGTACGCCCGGGAAGGAGTCACCAGCTATGCGAAACACAACTCGCCTCCTGCGAGCGATCATCCCCGCAGGGCTCGTCGTTGCCCTGCTCGTGGGAACCGTCCCCGCCGGCGCCGCCGGACTCACCAGCGCCCAACGCGCCGTCCGCGGCGCCCGCTATCTCGCCTCCAAGCAATCGCCTAACGGGTCGGTGCGTGCGTTCTCTACTGTGGGATCCACCGCGGACGCGGTATTGGCGTTCGTCGTCGCGCGCCAGGGTTCGTACAACGTGTCGCGCGCGGTGCGATACCTGCGCCGCCATGTCGCCGGCATCACCAGCCCCGGACTGCAGGCCAAGACGGTCATGGCGATCGTGGCAGCGGGCAGAGACCCGCGCAGCGTGAATGGTGTGGACATGGTGGCCGCGCTCAAAGGGCTCCTAGGCAGCGATGGTCGCTACGGTTCGAGCGCGGTGCTGGACGACGCCCTGATCGTGCTCGCGCTGGAGGCGGCGGGCGCGAAACCCCCGGCGCGCGCCTACGCCTGGCTCATCGGCGCCCAATGCCCCGACGGCGGGTGGTCCTACGACGCGCCGTACAACCCTGTGACCGACGACGCCCACTGCTTCAACGGCGACCCGGTGAACGACTACTTCACCTCGGACTCGAACACGACGGCCTACGCGGTCATGGCGCTGGAGGCCGCGCACCAGACGGCGTGGGGTGCCGATCCGTTCGCGTTCTTCGACACCGTTCGCGATCCCGCTCACCTCGGCTGGTCCTACAGCACCGGCTTCCTCAGCACTGACGCGAACTCGACAGCGCTGGTCATCCAGGCGTACGCGTCCGCGTCGACGGCCGTCCCTCCGGGTGGGATGGCGGCGCTGCGCGACCTCCAACTCGCGTGCGGGGCGTGGGCGTATACCTGGAACGGCGCATCGCCCGGCGCCGCCGACATCGGCGCGAGCATCGGCGCGGTGCCGGGGATCGAGAAGGCGCCCCTGCCGATCAAGCCCGGCGGGTTCGGCGCTGCACGACTCTCCAAGCCGCCGGCGTGCGCGTGAGGTCATGAGCAGCTCCATCCGGCGGTTCGCGCTTTCGGTCGGGCTGTCGGTGTTACCTGCGCTTGGCCTGGGGTTCGGCCCGGCGTTGGCGGGGAGTGGGACGGCGTGCGCGTCCGCGGCCACCGGCGCGCCGCACGCCGCACTGGTCGTGGATACCGGATCCGACGTGGCCACCTACTGCGTCGCGCTCGGCGCGTCGTCGATCTCCGGGGTCCAGCTGGTCGAACAAGCGGGCCGGCAGTTCGGGATGACCTACCGGCTGGGGTTCGGCGGGCAGGCGGTGTGCATGCTGAACGGCGTGGGCGGCCCGTCCGGCGATGACTGCCTCACGGGGCAAACCTCGTACTGGGGCTTCTGGGTGGGCAACGACGCCGGCGGGTGGACGTGGTCATCCACGGGCGGGGCGAGCGCGACCGTCCACGACGGGGACGTCCAGGGGTGGGCGTGGGGCGTCGGCATCGACGGGACCACACATCCGCAACCCCCGGCGACGCACCTGACGGATGTGTGCAAGGTGCCGAGTCCATCTCCGAGCCCCTCGCCGGCAGGCGGCCACGGCGGAAGCGGAGGTGGTGGTGGTGGCGGCGGCGGCGGCGGCGGGAACCTTTCGACTCCGAGTCCCCCGGCGCCCTCCACGGAACCGAGCCCTTCACCGGCGCGCGCATCGCAGCATCGTTCGGCTTCTCCTCGGGTTCATCCTTCCCGGTCGGGAGTGCCGCGTCCTGTGGCGAGCCCGACACAGGTGGTGGTCGCGGCGGGTCCGCTGCCCGGCCGCCCCGATCCCGGCTCCGGGTCGCCGGTCGGGATCTTCCTCGCGCTCGGGTTCACCGGCGTGCTCGGGGCCGGCGGGTGGCTCCGGGTTCGGTCAAGTCGGTCGTCGAAGGCGACGCCGTGAGCTTCGCACTCCGCGTCCCCGCGTCGATCGCCACGAGCACCGCGACGGCCGATCGTCGCGCGGCGATCCATCCCGGCGCGTGGATGGCGTGGGCAACGCTCGCCGGCATCGTCGCGTTCACCACGACGAACGTCTTCTACCTGGTTCCGCTGTGGGCGATCGCCTGGTTCGTCTTCACGCAGCAGCGCGTGCCGGGGGCCGCCTCGCGGTCGTTCCGCGTGTTCCTGATCGCCGGGCTCATGGCCGTGGTGATCCGGACCGCACTCGTGTTCTTCAGCCAGGTCAGCGCGGCGAACGTGGCGTACTTCGCCCTCGAAGGGCTTCGGCTCGGCACCATCCTCGTGATCTTCGGGACGTTCAACGCGGTGACCGATCCGTTCGGTGTGGTCCGGCTGGCACCCAGGCGGTTCCAGGAGCCGGCGCTTGCCGCGGCGCTCGCGCTGTCCATCGCGCCGCGAACGATGGCCAGCCTGCAACGCGTCCGCGAGGCGCAGCAGCTCCGCGGCATCTCCACCCGCGGCGCGCGCGCCCTTCCCGCCCTGGCCGTACCGGTCCTGGAGGCGGGCATGGAGGAAGCGCTGGTCCTGGCTGAGTCGATGGACTCGCGAGGTCACGGTCGCGGCCGTCGCTCGCGCTACCGTCCGCAGTCATGGAACGCGGCGGCGTGGGCGATGACGGGCGCCGCGTTCGTTGCGGCCGCCGTGTTCCGGATCGCCTCGGCCCGCGGGCTCGGCGACTTGCAACCCGGCACCAACCCGCTGCACTGGCCGTCGGTGACCCCGTTGGTGCTGGCCGCGGAGGCACTGCTCGTGGTCCCGGGCTTCCTTCCGAGGCAAGGCGGCTTGCGCCGATGACCATCGCCCTCAGCTTCCGGAACCTCACGTTCACCTATCCCGAGGGAGAACACCCCGCGCTGGCCGATGTGACCGTCGACATCCCCGAGGGTGCGTTCGCGCTCGCGCTCGGCGCCACGGGCGCGGGCAAATCCACCTTCCTTCGCTCGGCCAACGGGTTGGTTCCCCACTTCACCGGCGGGACGTTCGCCGGACAGGTGTTCGTGGCGGGCCGCGACACGCTCGCCAACCCGCCCCGGCGTCTGGCCGATGTCGTGGCGTTCGTGCCGCAGGACGCGGGCGCCTCGTTCGTGCTGGACCGGGTCGAGGACGAGATCGCCTACGGGATGGAGAACCTCGGCGTGGATCCGGCGCACATGCGCCGGCGCGTCGAGGAGATGCTGGACCTGCTGGACATCGCCGATCTGCGCCACCGCAGCCTCCGCCAGTGCAGTGGCGGAGAACGTCAGCGCGTGGCCATCGCGGCCGCCCTGGCCGCCGGTCCGCGCATCCTGGTTCTGGACGAACCCACCTCGCAGCTGGATCCCCAGGGGGCGGAGCACGTCATGGCCGCGCTCCAACGTCTCGTGCACGACCACGGCATGACGGTGCTCCTGGCCGAACACCGTCTGGAGCGGGTCGTCGGCTGGGTGGACATGGCGATCGGGTTCGACGAGGGCCGCGCGACGGTTGGGACGCCGCGCGAGGTGCTCGGCACGCTCGCCGTCGGACCTCCGGTCGCGCGCTTGGGCCGGCTGGTCGGCTGGGACCCGGTACCGCTGACCGTTCGCGACGGGCGGGCGGCGGCGCGGTCGCACGGCCTCGCGCGCCCCGGTCGCACGACGCCCGAAACCGGTGACGCGCTCGTCGTCCTGACCGGCGCCCACGTGCAGCACGAGGAACTGGGCCAGCCGCGACCGGCGCTGCGCGACGTGTCGTTCACCTTGCACCAAGGGGAGATCGTCGCGGTCATGGGCCGCAACGGCGCGGGCAAGACCACGCTGCTTCGCACGATCGCCGGTGTGCTGGCGCCACATCGCGGCGAGGTCCGGGTGCTCGGCCACACCCCGGTTCCCGGCGTGGATGTTGGCCTCTGCCCGCAGGAACCCGAGAGCCTATTGTTCAATGATTCCGTTGCGGGAGAGGTGCGGGCGACCTTGCGCGCGCGACACCTGCCCGACGCCGACGCCCCCTGGCTCGACCGCCTGGGCATCTCCCACCTGGCCGCGCGCCACCCCCGCGAACTCTCTGCGGGCCAACGACTCCTGGTCGCCACCGCGGCTATCGCCGCAACCGAGGCCCCCGTGATCCTGCTGGACGAACCGACCCGCGGGCTGGACCCCGACAGCAAAGCGCACCTGATCCGCTACCTCCGCACCCACGCGGGGGGTGGCGGCGGCGCGATGTTCGCCACGCACGATGTGGAATTGGCCGCCGCCGCCGCCACGCGCATCCTCATGCTGGCCGGCGGCGAGATCATCGCCGACGGTGCGCCTGCCGACGTGCTCGGCGACTCGCACGTGTTCGCCCCGCAGATGACGCGGGTGTTCGGTCCGGGCTGGCTCACACCCGAACAGGTCGCGGCGGCGATGGCATGAGCGCGACCAGAACGGCCACCGTCCACGCGCCCGTCGCAGCCGTCACGCGCGCCCGCGCCCCGCTCGGCGCCCGCCTGCGCGTGCCCCTGTTGGTCCTCACGAACGTCGCCGGGCTGCTGGCGTTCCTCTGGCCGTTCGCGTTGCCGGCGTTGGTGCATCCGGGCGCCGATCACCGGATGGACTCGGGGCTCATCCTGGTCGTGCTGGTGGGCGGGCTCGGCGGGCTGTTGTTCACCGAACTCGGCCAGGGGGGGTTAGGGCCGAAGACGGTGGCGCTGATCGGGGTGCTGGGCGCGGCGATGGTGGCGCTCCGGCTCCCCGGGTTCGTCGCGGGCTTCAATGCGTTCTTCATCGTCGTGCTGGTGGCGGGGAACTCGTTCGGGCCGGGGTTCGGGTTCCTGCTCGGGGCCGTCGGGATGTTCGCGTCGGGGCTGCTGATCGGCGGGCTCGGGCCCTGGCTGCCATTCGAGATGGTTGCGGTGGGGTGGCTCGGCGCCGGCGCCGGGTTCCTGCCGGGCCGCGGGACGAAGTGGCCGGTGCGGATCGGCGCGCTCGCCGTCTACGGGGTGATCGGTGGCTACCTCTACGGCGCGATCATGAACCTGTGGCTCTGGCCGTTCATCACCACCGGTTCGGCGCTGGCATGGGATCCGTCGGCGGCCGCGATCCAGAATCTGCGCCACTACGCCACGTACTACGCAGCAACCTCGTTCGGCTGGGATACGTTCCGGGCCGTCGGGGACGCGGTCATGGTGGTGACGCTCGGGCGCCCGTTGCTCGCATGCCTGGACCGCGCCGCCAAGCGGATGCGCCTGGAGGTTCGCGACGCCGACCCGGCGCTCGCCGCACCCCCGTAGACTCGCCCCCATGTCCCTACCGCGTCAGGCCGATCGCAGCTGGTGGCTGGAGGAGGCCCTGGCGGCCGATCCCGGCGAACAATGTCCGCCACTCTCGGGCGATCTCGCCACCGACGTGATCATCCTGGGTGGCGGCTACGTCGGGATGTGGACCGCCTGGCAACTGTTGCAGCGCAGCCCCGGCATCGACATCGCCATCCTGGAGCAGGACATCTGCGGCGGCGGCCCCAGCGGCCGGAACGGCGGTTTCACCTACGGCCTGTGGGACGACATCGAGAGCCTGACCGAGCTCTTCGGGTTGGACCGCGCCGTCGGCCTCTGCGTGAAGGCGGCCGAGAGCGTCGAGGAACTCAGGCAGTTCGCCGAGGATCAGGGCGCCGATATCTGGTTCCGCCGTGGCGGCAACATGGGCGTCAGCTCGTCACCCGCGCAGGACGGCGCATGGAACGGCATGGTCGACGGCGTCCGCGCCGCCGGCTTCCCCGACCAGTTCGTGCACCTCACGCCGGAGCAGGTGCAGGAGCATTGCCGTTCGCCGATCTTCCGGGCTGGGATGTTCGCGGCGAGCCAGGCAACCATCCAGCCCGCGCGCCTGGCGCGCGCGCTCCGCAAAGCGCTCCTGGAAGCCGGCGTGCGCATCTACGAACACTCGCCGGTCTCGCGGTTCGGGTCGGGGAGTCCGGCGGTCGCGGAGACGTCGGGCGGCAGCATCCGGGCGGGCGCGGCGGTGGTTGCGGTCAACGCGTGGGCCGCGCAGTGGAAGCGCTTCAAGCGAACGATCATGCCGCGCGGCACCTACATCGTCCTCACGCAGCCCGCCCCGGAGAAGCTGGAAGCCATCGGCTGGACAGGGGGCGAAGGCGTCTACGACTTCCGAACGGCACTCCGGTACCTCCGCACGACCAACGACGGGCGCATCGCGTTCGGCGCAGCCAGCGCCCGCGCGGGGATGGGTACGGGCCTCGGCCCCCGGATGCGCTACGACGAGGGGTCCATCGCCGCGCTCATCCGCGATCTCCACCGGATGTTCCCCGAGTTCCAGGGCGCTGAGCTGGACTGCGCGTGGGGTGGACCGATCGACGTCACCGGGCTGCATCTGCCGTTCTTCGGCTCGATGGGCGCCGCCGCAAATGTTCACTATGGGCTGGGCTTCACCGGCGGCGGCGTCGGCCCGAGCCACCTGGCCGGCAAGATCCTCTCGGGCCTGGCGCTCGGCGCCGACGACGAGTTCACTCGCCTGCCACTGGTCGGGATCGAACCGAAGCGGTTCCCGCCCGAGCCGCTCCTCTCACCAGGCGCGGCAATCACCCAGGCGGCGATGGTTCGCAAGGACGAAGCCGAAGACGAGGGCCGCCGGGCCAACCCGTTGGTGGACCTGATCGCCCGCATGCCGCGCCGGCTCGGCTACCACCTGGGTCCGTAACCGACGCCGGATAGCATGGGCGGCATGTCGCAGGCTCGCGCTCCGCAACCCACGCTGCGCGACAGCATGCGCGCGATGCCCCGAACGGCGTGGACGCTGTTCTTCGGCGCATTCGTCAACCGACTGGGGACGTTCGTGCTGCCGTTCCTCACGCTGTACCTGACGCATCGGGGGTACTCGGCACCGCAGGCGGGCCTCGGCATCGCGGCCTACGGGATGGGTGCGATCGCCTCGCAGGGCTTCGGCGGCACCCTTGCCGACCGCCTTGGCAGGCGCAACACCATCGCGCTCTCCATGTTCACGGGTGCCGCGCTCACTGCGCTGTTACCGCAGGTCAACGGCCTGCCGGCGATCCTGGGCGTCGTCGGCCTCCTGGGGATGATGGCCGAGATCTACCGTCCCGCCGCATCCGCGCTCCTGGCCGACGTCGTGGACGGCGAGCACCGCGTCGCCTCATTCACCCTCCAGCGTTTGGCCATCAACCTCGGATGGGCCATCGGTCTGGCGCTGGGAGGCGCGCTGGCCGACACTTCGTTCCGGCTCCTCTTCTGGGCGGACGCATTCACGTCGGCGGCGTTCGGCGTGATCGCGCTGGTGGCCCTGCCGCACGGCATCCGCAGTACCAAGCACGAGGATCGCGCGGCCGGCGGGGGCGCCATGAAGTTCATCCGCGCCGATCGCGGGTTCATCCTGTTCCTGGTTGCGGTCTTCTTCATCGCCGCCATCTACATGCAGAACGCCACGACGTTCGCGCTCCAGATCCGGGCGCTCGGCTACTCGAACAAGGTGTACGGGTTGCTGCTGGGGTTCAACGGGCTGCTGGTGTTCCTGTTGGAGTTGGCCGTCACGTCACGAACCCAGCGCCGCGACCGCTTGAGGATGGTGGCCCTGGGAGGCGCCCTTCTGGGGATCGGGTTCGGCTCGCTGCTCTTCGCGCACGCCTTGCCCCTGCTGCTCGGGATGACGGTGATCTGGACCTTCGGCGAGATGATCGAATCCCCGAACGCGTCCGCCTTCGTCGCCGATCGCGCGCCCGAACACCTCCGAGGCCGCTACCAGGCCGCGTTCGGCTCGATGTTCGCCTTCGCGGCGGTGATAGGCCCACTCGTAGGAACCAGCGTGTTCCACGTGAGCCCGAACGCCGTGTGGATCGGTTGCGCGGGACTGGGGATGCTCGCCGCCGTCATGGCGCTCGCCGCCCACCGTGCCCCAGTCCCGCCGAACATGTTGAAGCGTCAGGTTCCTACTGAACGGTGACGTCCAGGCGCATACCCAAACCGTAGTGCTTGGGCAGATTGCAGAAGAACACGTAGTGGCCGGGCGTGAGGCTGACGGTCAGGGTCCCCGTCGCACCCGGGTCAAGGTCCCCGGTCTCGCCGACGTTCGTTCCGTTCGTGTCCTCGTTGATGCGGTTCTGTTCGCCCTCATACGACGCGATCGGGATGTCCGCCGCGAGCGTATCGGTCCTGTACGCCACGAACTCATGCTCCTTGGTGCCCGTGTTCTTGACCGAGAACGTGGTCGGACCGGCGGGGATCGTCGTTGGTGCGTTCACGCTCCACTGTTGAACGGTGACCGGAACATCACCCGGCCTGGTTGACGGGCTCGTGCCCGTGCTCATCGGGGACGCTGCCGACGTCGGTGAAGAACCCGCGGCTGCGCCGGAACACGCCGCCGCCGACAACATGAACGGAACCACGATCGCTGCCACATACCATTTAGACCTACTCATCGTTCCCTCCTACGATCGCCCATCATTACGATCCCCAGGATAGCGGGCTGGCGGCGCAGCCTGAGCCAAGGTCCAACGTCCCGCTCCCGAGGGCCATCCGGCGGGCAACGATCTATCGATGATCTCGCTCGAGCGGGGGTCTGTGGACGAGGCCACGATTGACGCCTGCCCGCTCCGTGCGATATATATCGAACCGATATATATAGACGCTATATCCCGCCGGAAGGAACGGAACCGACAGATGCTCGAACTCGCAGTTCTGGGACTCCTGAAGGACCGGCCCATGCACGGCTATCAGCTCTCCCGCGACCTGGGGGATCAGCTCGGTGGCGCCTGGCGCGTCTCCTACGGCTCCCTCTATCCATCGCTCCGGCGTCTGGAGAAGCAGGGCGCCATCGAGGCGCTGCCCGACCCCGCGACCGGCGCCACGCGCGGCCGGAAGCGAACCACCTACCGGATCACCGAGGAGGGCGAACGCCTCTTCTTCCAGCTGCTCCAGGAGACGCCGCACGATAACCAGACGGAAGATCAACGGTTCCGCGTTCGATTGGCGTTCTTCCGCTACCTGCCCCCGGAAACACGGCTGCGCTTGTTGGAACGGCGCCGCGCGGGGCTGGAGGAGCGCCTCGCCACCATCAGAGACTCGATGCGCACCACGCGCGAGCACAGCGACGACTACACGCTCGCCCTCACGCAACACGGGCGCGCCACCACCGAATCAGACATCGCGTGGGTCGACGGCCTCATCGCCACCGAACGCGCGCGCACCGGAGCACCCGTCACCGTGAAGCGGCGCGGCAGCGCCTCGCTTCGAAGGAAGGAGCACCTTTCATGAGCAAAGTCCGTATCGCGATCGTCGGCGTCGGCAACTGCGCCAGTTCTCTTGTCCAAGGCCTTGAGTACTACAAGGACGCCAACCCGGACGAGCGCGTCCCCGGCCTCATGCACGTCGAGCTCGGCGGCTACCACGTGCGCGATGTCGAGGTCGTGGCCGCGTTCGATGTGGACACGGACAAGGTGGGCAAGGATGTCTCCGAGGCCATCTTCACCGAGCCCAACAACACCATCGTGTTCAGCGACGTGAAGCTCACCGGCGTGATCGTGCAGCGCGGGCGCACCCTTGACGGGCTCGGTTCGTTCTACCGGGATGTAGTGACGGAGTCCGATCTTCCCGAATCCGATGTGGTGCAAGTACTTCGGGACTCAAAGGCCGACGTGCTGGTGTCCTACCTCCCCGTCGGTTCCGAGCAGGCCGCCCGCTACTACGCGCAATGTGCGCTGGACGCGGGCGTGGCCGTCGTGAACTGCCTACCCGTCTTCATCGCATCCGACCCCGAGTGGGCTGAGAAGTTCCGCGCGGCGGGTGTGCCGATCGTCGGCGACGACATCAAGAGCCAGCTCGGCGCCACCATCACCCACCGCGTGCTGACCAAGCTCTTTGAGGACCGCGGCGTGAAGATCGACCGCACCTACCAGCTCAACTTCGGCGGCAACATGGACTTCATGAACATGCTCGAACGCACCCGCCTGCAGTCGAAGAAGATCTCCAAGACGCAGTCGGTGCAGTCGCAGCTGGAGACGCCGCTGGACAAGGACAACATCCACATCGGACCCTCGGACCACGTGCCGTGGCTCGAGGACCGCAAGTGGGCCATGATCAGGCTGGAAGGCCGCAACTTCGGCGACGTGCCGCTGTCCATCGAGATGAAGCTCGAGGTCTGGGACAGCCCCAACTCGGCTGGCATCGTCATCGACGCCGTGCGCTGCGCGAAGGTGGCGCTGGACCGCGGCGATGGCGGACCGCTCATCGGCCCCAGTAGCTACTTCATGAAGTCACCGCCCGTGCAGTTCAGCGATGAGGAGGCCCACGAGAACACGGAGGCCTTCATCGCCGGCCGCGCGGACGCCGTGGCAAAGACCACCGGGGCCGAAGCAGCCGTGCAGGTCCGCGCCTAGCGGCACCCTGGGAGAGGGCGCCGCCTAAGCTGTGCGGATGGCGACCTTGGGGAGCATCGGCCGCGCGCGCGATGCCCTCAGGTCCCATGACTTCCGCAAGCTCCTGGCGGTGCGGCTGTGCTCACAGACCGGCGACGGACTGTTCCAAGCCGCTTTGGTCGCCTCGGTCGTGTTCTCGCCCGCACAGCAGTCCACGGCCTCGGGTCTGTTCCGAACCACGCTCATCGTGGCGCTGCCCTTCAGCCTGATCGGACCCTTCACCGGGGTGTTCATCGACCGGTGGGCGCGGCGGCGGATCCTGATGTTCGCGCCGGTCCTTCGGGCGCTGTTCGCGGCGCTCATCCTTGTCGACCCCAGGCGTGCGCCCTTCGCCTTCTACGCCGGCGCGCTCATCGTGCTCAGCGTGAACCGCTTCCACCTGGCCACCGCGCAGGCCGTGGTGCCCCGCCTGGTCCCGCCCGAGGATCTGTTGATGGCGAACTCCCTGGCGACGGTCGGCGGAACGCTCGCCCTGCTGACAGGCGTGTTCACGGGCGGCAAGATCGCCGACGCGTACGGCGGTGGGGCGATCGTCACCGGGGCGACCCTGCTGTGGCTGCTCACATCGTTCGTCGCGGGCCGGATCCAGAGCGATCTCACCCCCGAGGCGATCCCCGAGGATCCGGGGCTGCTGCGCCATCAGGTCAAGCGCGTCGCGGTCGAGTTCATGGAAGGGGCGAGAACGCTCGCGCGAACGCCGGACGCGATCGCCCCGATCACCTCGATCACCGTGGATCAGTTCGCCCAGGGGATCCTGCTGACGCTCAGCCTGGTGGTGTTCCGCGAGCGGTTCAAAGAAGGTGTGGGCTCGTACTCGAACCTCATCGCGGCAGGCGGGGCCGGCGTTCTGCTGGGTATCGGCACCATCGGGTGGCTGGAGGAACGGTTCGCCCGAACCCGGATCGTCGCGGGTTCCTTCGTCCTGGGCGGGGTCACCCTGGGAGCGGCGGCCTTGCACGTGACCGGCACCACGGTGCTGCTCGTGAGCTTCATGGTCGGGCTGACGTTCGCGTGGAAGAAGATCCCGATCGACACGATGGTGCAGGAATCGGTGCGGGATGGCTTCCGGGGCAGGGTGTTCAGCGTCTACGACGTCGCCTACAACGGCGCCCGGATCGTCGCCACGGGCCTGGCGGTCGTGTTGATCCCATGGCTCCACGTCAGCGGCACCATGGTGGTCACGGCCCTGGCCCTGCTCGCGTGGGCCCCGGTGCTTCCGAGATGGCTGCGTACCCGAACCTGAGGAGTGCCACGAGGTCGCCTACGAACCGGGCTGGTAGGCCACCTTGCTCGTGGTGGATGTCGACAGCGGGACAACCTCGCTGCGCATCCCCGAAGACACCGCGTCGGCAACCGGTTCGAGCGACGGCGCGTAAGCCGGGCCGGCGCCCAGCCGCGCCCTGCGCGCGAGCCACAACCCGGTGATCCCGGCGGCCATCGCCGCGATCCCGCCTAGCGCGAACCCCGCCCTAGGCCCGAAGTGCTGGCCCACCCACCCGACGATGGGTGCCCCGACCGGCGTACTGCCGAGGAAGATGACCCCGTAGAGCGCCATCACGCGGCCCCGCATGTCCGGCCGGGCGCCCAGCTGCATCGTGGCGTTCGCCGTGATCGCGAACGACATCCCGGCGAACCCCAGCGGAACCATGGCCGCGTACCCGAGGGCTAGCGTCGGCATCGATCCCTCGACCACCATCAGGGCGCCGAACAGCGTGGCGAAGACGGTGAGCCGCCGCCACGTGGGGTGCGGCGCACGGTTCGCCATGATCAGGGCGGCGGTCAGCATGCCGACGCCCGCGAACGCTGACAGCAACCCGAGCGTCCGGGCGTCGCCGTGGAACGTGCGATAGGCGGCCAGCGGCAACAGGATCATGAAGTTGAACGAGAACGTGAAGACCACTGCCATGACCAGGAGCGGCCGGCGCAGGTTCGGCTCGGTCCAGACGTAGCGCAGCCCGTCACGGAGCTGGCCCGGCTCGCGCGGGGAGGGTTCCCGACGATCCAGATCGGCCGGGCGCATCGCCAGCAGGCTCCCGATCACCGCCAGGTAGGACACCCCGTCGATCAGGAACGCCGAGCTGAGCCCGAACCGATGGATCAGCTCCCCCGCCAGCGCGGCGCCCAGGATCCTGGTCCCGGTGAAGACGGCGCTATTCAGGCTGACCGCGTTGGTTAGGTGCTCCTTGCCCACCATCTCCATGAAGAACGACTGGCGGGCCGGGTGGTCGGCCGCAGTCACTAGCCCGTTGACCAGCGACAGCGCGAACACCATCCCCAGCTGGATGGACCCCGTTCGAACCAGCCACCAGAGAACTAGAGCCAGCATCATGAACAGCGCCTGCGTGATCATGAGGATGCGGCGCCGATCATGCCGGTCGGCGAGCACCCCGCCGAACGCGCCGAACAGGAGCACGGGCAGGAACAGCAGTCCGGTGTTCAGGCCCAGCGCTACACCGCTGTCAGACAGCTTCAGAACCAGCACCGAGGTGGCCGTCGCGGTGAACCAGGTGCCGGTCACCGAGACCAGCTGGCCGAAGAAGAACAGCCGGAAGCTACGCGACCGCGTCAACGACTCGAACGTCTTGCCCGCCTGGCGACCGACCGCGCTCACGCGCCGTCCTCCGTCAGCCGGTTCAGGATCTCGGAAGCGAGGCTGAGCGTCGCCAGATCTCCGGCATCCAGCCCGTTGATCCGTGTGGCCAGGTACTCGTTGCCCCGTCGGCGGAAGCGCTGAAGGAGGCGTTTGCCATCCGTCGTGAGGCAGATCCAGGCCACGCGTCCGTCGGTCGGGTCGGCCAGGCGGTCGATGAGGCCGGCCTCGGCCAGGCCGGCGATCAAGCGGGTGGCCGTAGGCTTGCGTATCTGCTCGTGCGCCGCAAGTGATCCGGCAGTGATGGGCCCGTGGGTCTCAACGGTGTAGAGCGCGGCGAGCTGCGTGGGGGTGACGGCGGGGTCCGCCTCCCGGCGCAGCTTCCGCGCGAGCCTGGTTACGCCCATGCGCAGCTGCGAGGCCAGCTCGGCGACATCAACGGCGGGAGCGGGGGCAACGGGCATAAGAAGGATACTAGTACGCGAGGCTAACTAATGTCACGGACCAAACGGCTATCTCTTGCGGGGTCGTTCGTTCCCGAGACTTGCGCAGCTATCGTGGCCACAGAACCCATCAGACCGAGGAGCGCAGATGTCGCATCAGCCCGGCGCCGGCGACCCCAAGGCCAACCGCGTACCGATCACGTTCATCGTCGCGCTGGTCATCGTGCTGGCGTTCGGAGGGGGCTACCTACTCGCGAAGAACGGCAAGACCACCGCCGAACCTTCCGTGTCCCCCAGCCCGACTCCCAGCGCCCACCCCTCCACGTCCCACTCGCCCAAGCCGAGCATCTCTCCCAGCGGCAGCGTGTCCCCCGTGCCCGCGGGCGATCTGAAGGACGGCAGGTACTTCGTCTACGCGAAGGCGGTCGAGGGTGGCGAGGAAGGCCCGCTGCTTCTCACGTTCGATCTGGCGTACTTCTACACCGGCGCCGAAGCCAACACCCAGGCCGCCGCGCACGGGGACGAGGTGCCGGTCCCCAACGATGTCTACATCGTGAACGACATCGCGAAGCTACGTCAGTACCCGATCGCGTCCACGGTGACGGTGAAGTACATCCCGCCCGGGGTAAGCGCCCTGAAGAAGGGTGATATCGGCACCTTCGAGCAGGCGGTCAACGCGGCGGCTCCGACCGACTACCCGGACATGCGCTACGCACCCTGGTGGATCGTCATCACGAACGGGGAGATCACGTCCATCACCCAGCAGTTCCTCCCGTAGTT
>JBBRTK010000026.1:0-21180 GCA_038244455.1 Actinomycetota bacterium | reverse complement strand
CGCCTCCGAGGCCGGCATGCCGCCGTCCTGCAGTTTCGCGATCGACCGCTCCCGGGTCCACCCGAGGGCATGGATACCGGTATCGGTGATGAGCCGCGCGGCACGGAGCGCTTGCGCTTCCAGCATCCCCAGCCGCTCCCATTCGTCGATGTAGAGCCCCATCTCGTCCGCGAGGCGTTCGCTGTAGAGACCCCAGCCTTCGCAGAACGCGCTGCCGGCCAGGAACCCGCCGAACCGGCGGATGGCCGGGCGATCGGTCATCTCCTGCTCGAGCGCGATCTGGAAGTGATGGCCCGGGTGAGCCTCGTGATAGGTGACAGAGGCTAGCCGGTGGCGTTCGCGCGACGGCAGGTCGAAGCCGTTCACGTAGTAGGCGCCCGGCCGCGAGCCATCGGCGGTGGGCGCGTAGTAGAACGCGAAGGCCTGGTCGGCCTCCCGGAACTCCTCGACCAGGTGCACCTGGCACCAGGTGGAGGGCAGCGTGCCGAAGAACGCGGGCGCCGCCTCCCAGCTGCGGCGGACCTGTTCCTCGGCCAGGGCCTTCAGGTCGGCCTTCGAGGAGAAGCCGTCATCGCCCGATGCGACGTGGGCCGCGAGCGCTTCCTCCGGGGAGGTGAACCCGAGCCGCCCGGCGATCTGCGTTCGTTCCAGCTGGATCGCGTCGAACCGTTCATGCCCCAGATCGTGGATCTGCTGGGGGTCCATCGGCATGGTGGTCCAGGCCAGCACCTCCGCGCCATACATGGCGTCGCCGCCGGGGAGCGCGCGCAAGCCGATGGTCTCGGTCGCGCGCGGCAGGTAGTCCTGGCGCAGGAACGCCTCGTAGTCGCGGTAGGCCGGGGTAAGCACGTCGGCCACGACGCCGGCGATCCGGGCGCGAGCGGCGTCGTCCTTCGCCGGCGCCACCACCGGGGAATCCTCCGGCGCCAGGGCAAGGATGCGCTGGAGCTGCGCGACGGCGCGTTCGACGATCACGCGTGGTGAGGTGACGCCGCGCGCGATGCCCTCCCGTGCCACGGCGCGCGAAGCCTCGATGTAGGCGGGGAGGGCGCGAAGGCGCGCCTCGAGCCGGTCGAGCCGCTCCGGCGTGTCTGCCTGTTGGAGCGAACCGATCTCGGCCAGCATGGCGGCGGGGCCGAACCAGTGGCTCGCGGGAGCCAGGAGATCGGTTCGATGTTCGGTGGCGGCGAGATAGCGGAGGGCGACGGCTTCCACGATGTCGATGGTGGTGCGCATGACTTCGTTCAGGCCGGCGCGGTCCAGTGTGGCAACCTCAGCCAGCGCGGCTCGTTGGACGGCGTCGCTGGCTGCTCGGCCCTCCGGTCCGGGGTCGGCCAGCCGGTCGTCGTTCCGCTCGTCCCCGCTCATCGTTCCGAGCATGGGGTCCAGCGAGAGGAGTTGGTCCCAGTACCCATCGGCGATCTGCCTCGCGCGCGTTCCTTCATCCATGGCAGCGAATCCTACGGGCTCCTGGGGACATGCGTCCGGCGACCCAGGTTCGCGCTGTCACAGGTTCGTCACGGTCGCCCCGCCTGCCGCCGACGGGCCGGCACGTACGCTGGAGGCATGCAGATGTCCCGAACGGCGCAGCGGTATTCGGCGATCGGCGTCACGGCCGCGCTGCTGCTCTTCACGGCGATCGTCGTGGCGACCCACGGGAGCGCCGACCCGTCTCCCGTGGGCACCGGGGCGACGCCGACGCCGGTCCCCATCCGCAGGAACCCGGTCATCGGCCCGTTCCAGGGGCTGGGCGTCTGGGTCGACCTTTACGACACCAGCGCGTGGGCTCATCCAGCGGCCGCCGTCGCGGACATGGCGGCCCACGGCGTCCGGACCCTCTACCTGGAGACCTCGAACTTCAACCGGTCGGTGCCGTTCGTCGATAGGGGCGGTGTCATCGCGTTCCTGGACGCGGCGAAGGCCTCTCACGTCCAGGTCGTCGCGTGGTACCTGCCGGGATTCGTGAACCGCTCGCTGGATGTGAAGCGATCGATGGCAGCCATCAACTTCCAAACGCCGGCGGGGAACCGGTTCGCCGGGTTCGGGCTGGATATCGAGTCGCCAGCGGTGGCCGACGCGTCGCTCCGCACAACGCGGCTGAACGCGGAGTCCGCGTCGCTACGAACCGCCGCCGGCGCGACCTACGCGCTCGCGGCGATCATCCCGCAACCGCGCGGCCTGCTGCACAACCCGGCCTACTGGCCCGGGTTCCCCTACCAGAACCTGGCCGCCACCTACGACGTGATCATGCCGATGACGTACTTCTCCTGGCACACCCACGGAACGAACGGCGCGCACCAGATCGTGAACCAGAACATCGACCTGATCCGCCAGAACGTGGGCGACGTCCACGTGCCGATCCACGTGATCGGCGGCATCGCTCAGGAATCCACGACCGAGGCCACGCTCGGGTTCGTTCGTTCCGTACGGGAGAAGGGGATCATCGGGGCCAGCTTCTACACCTGGCCCGGCATCACGAAGGGCCAGTGGAAGCTGCTCGCTCAGATCCGTCCGAACCCGATCGAGGATCCAGTCATGCCCGTCGCCATGGGCCCGGCCGAACTCGGCAACATCCCGGGGTCGGACACCACCCATCCGAACGAGGTCGTGTACCACGTGGGGGGCAAGCCGGGTGATCGCGTCTTGTCGCTCACCGGCTACGACCTGGGAACCGGCGAGGTGGGCGTGTACGTGAACTGGACGCTCGTGACGACGCTCGCGGCCGGCCCCGCCGGCGTCTGGGGGTCATCGGTCACCGTCCCGATCCCCGACGCGCTGCTGAGCGACACGCAGCCCAACACCGTCGGCATCGTTGCCCTCACCGGGGCAACGTGGGGTATCCGGAACGTTTCGTTGTCCAAACCCTAGGTCCGGCGTTCGAACGCCAGGAGGGCGAGGTTTGCCCGCAGGTCCCGGCGAAGCTAGGCTCTGACCCTGCTCAAGATGGCCAACCAAGGGGGTCGTTTGCTGCTCCAGGACAAGAAGCTGCTCATCACCGGGGTGCTCACGCCGCAGTCGATCGCGTTCTCGGCCGCCGAGATCGCGCAGGAACTGGGCGCCGAGATCGTCCTCACCAACTTCGGCCGCGCGGTCTCGCTCACGGAGAAGACGGCTAAGCGACTCCCGAGCCCGCCGGACGTCCTGGAGATGGATGTGAACGACCCCGAGCAGATCGACGCCGTTCGCCAAGAGCTGGGGCGCCGGTGGGGTCGATTGGACGGGTTCCTGCACGCCATCGCGTTCGCTCCGCAGGATGCGCTGGGTGGGAACTTCCTGCACACACCCTGGGAGAGTGTGGCCACCGCGTTCCAGACCAGCGCGTTCAGCCTGGCCTCGCTCGCCGCAGGCATGCTCCCGATCATGGAGGAGCGCGGGGGGTCCATCGTGTCCCTGGACTTCGATGCCCAAGTGGCTTGGCCCATCTACGACTGGATGGGCGTGTCGAAGGCAGGCCTCGAGGCCGTCACGCGGTACCTGGCCCGCGACCTCGGGCCCAAGGGCATCCGAGCGAACACGATCAGCGCCGGACCGCTGAAGACGATGGCCGGCAAGGGCATCCCCGGCTTCGAGGCGATCGCCGACGTGTGGGCGCGCCGGGCCCCGCTCGGCTGGGACATCACCGACCCCACCCCGGTCGGCCGCGCGATCGCGTTCCTCATGTCGGATCTGTCCTCAGGCATCACGGGTGAGCTCATCCACGTGGACGGCGGGTTCCACGCGATGGGGCTGGAGCGCTCCTAGTTCGCCGGCGCCGGCGCCGGCGCCGGCATTGCCTAGTGGACGTCGATACCCAGTTCCGAGGCCACCTGCCGCTGGGCTCGGGAGATGGCGCGGAACGCCGCTTTCAGCCCGCTCCTGGCAACCGAGCCGAGCAAGGACGGGTCTAGGAAGTCGTCCGGCGCCTCACCTGCGCGGACTTGCTCAACCTGGTGGTGCAGCCTGGCCTCCCAGAGGAACCTGAAGGCTTCGATCAGTTCATCGGCCACCGACGCCTCGAGCGTTCCGGCCGCCGCTGCGGCGCGAAGTCGCGCGAGCGTTCCGATGTCGGGTGCGCCCGCCCTGATCGCGGCGGCCCGTGCCAGGTTCCCGATCAACGAGATCCCGCCGCGCTTGATGTCCAGACGGCCGGCGTGCTCCCCGCGGGATTCGACCACGAGGTCGCGGAGGAATCCCGTCGGCGGCGTGTGATCCAGCGCGCGGCGGCCGAGGTGTCGGAGGAAGTCGGGGGCCTCCGCCGCCTCGCGGATCACCGCGTGCAGCCGAGGTTCGGCGTCCAGCGGCCCCGCGATCTGCCGGAAGTCGTACGCGATCGAACTGATGATGCTGCCGTCGACGCCGGGCTCACGCATCCACCGGCGGAACGCCTCTTCCCAGCCCGCGAGCGTTCGTCGCAGGAGCCGGTGGTTCGCCATCGCATCCCCGTGGCATCGCGGCACGCCGGATGCCTCCAACCCCGCCGTCACGAACTCGGCCAGCTCGGCGAAGTAGGGATCGATCTCCTCGACCGGCGCGCCCCGCGGGTTGAACGCCAGGCCGTGGTCCTGGTCGGTGTGCAGCGCCTGTTCCTGGCGTCCCTGGCTCCCCAGCGCCAGCCAGGCCCACGGCGCCGGCGGCGGGCCGAGCCGTTCTATGCCCAGGTGGAGCAACTGGCGGGTGGCTGCATCGATGGTGAGCGCCACCACACGGCCAACGTCCACGGGATCGGCGCTCGAATCGACCATCGCGCAGACCACCTGGGGCAGCTCGCGCGCCGCCTCGGCAACCCCGCTGGCGTCGGTGGCCCGTTCGATCGAGCGCTTCAGGGCGAAGGGCGTGTGGCGGCCCAGGTCCAGGAGGTCCGTGTCGCTGATCACGCCGATCACCTCGGCGCCCGGGCCGGTGATGGGGAAGTGGTGGACGCCGCCCGCGAACATCGCCAAGAGCGCCTCACCCGCGAGCGCGGTGGAGGGCAGCGTCTTCGCCGGGAACGAGGCGACCCGCCCGATCGCAGTGTCGGTGGAGGTTCCGACCGCGATCACCCGCGATCGCAGGTCGCGATCGGTGAGGATCCCCAGCGGGTCGCCCCGGACCAGGAGGCTCGAGATCCGTTCATGGGTCATGAGGGCGGCGGCCTCGGCCACGGTCGCATCCGGCCCGGCCCAGACGGGCGGGCGGCGGATCAGCTCGCCCACCGGGCGATACCGGCGATCGGGCGGTTCGCCATGGCGTTGGTCCGAGGCCGCGCGCAGCCTGCGTCGCATGGTCCCGATGACGAACGACTGCCCCGCAGCGGTCCCCAGCAACTCGGTTCCCTCGCGGGACGGCACCAGGTAGCACAGCGTGTCCTCGTGCGCGCGAACCGTGACCGTCGGCCCCTGGTGTGCCAACAGTGAGAACTGCCCGAACGTCTCGCCCTCGCCCAGGAGATCGAGCACGCTTCCGCCGTCCACCAGCTCCACCGCGCCCTTTCGGACGACGTAGAGGGCATGGGCCGGTTCGCCTTCCCGGGACAGGATCGTGTCCCCGCCGGCGAAGTGCTCGATCTGTACCTGCACGGCGAGCGCGGTCACCTGCTCGTGGTCCAGCCCGTCGAAGGGCGGGAATCGGCCGAGGAATCCTGCGATGTCCACGGCGGGAGTATCCCGCGTGGCTCGGCGCTTCGCTCCGGGGTTCGGCTACGCGGCCGCGGGGAGCGACAGCTTGACGGTGAGCCCGCCGCCCGGCGTGGGCTCGATCCAGACCCGGCCTCCCTGCGCGCTCACGAGTGTTCGCGCGAGCGCTAGTCCCAGGCCGGCCCCGCCCGTGTCCCGGGCGCGGGAAGGATCGGCCCGGAAGAATCGTTCGAACGCGCGAGAGACATGCTCGGCCCCGATCCCGGGGCCGCGGTCGGTCACCGACACCACCACGTGCGCACCCTCGGTCGTCCACGACACGTCGGCAGCCCCGCCGCCGTGCACCGCGACGTTCTCCAGCACCGCGTCAAGCGCGGCCTCGAACCCCTTCGGGTCACCGAGAGCGTTCCCGGACCCCGGCGTCACGGTGAGCCGGTTGCCCGACGCTCGCTCGCTGCGCTGGACGGCGGACGCGCACCCGGCTGCGACGTCCACGGGCAGGCGCGCCTGTGGGGTCTTCGTTCCCTCGGTTCGTGCGAGCAGGAGGAGCCGCTGGGTCAGATCGGTCAGGTAGTTCACCTCGGACAGGACGTCCGCCCCCAGCGCCGGATCTCGTTCGGCCAGCACCTCCACCCCGGAGCGGATGAACGTGAGCGGGGTTCTGAATTCGTGGGAGGCGTCCGCGGCGAATCCGGCTTGCGCCTCATAGGCCCGTTCCACCGGACGAACGGCGCGCCCGGCGAGCCACCACCCGGCGACCAGGCTCGCGATCACCGCCAGTGAGCCTCCCGTGATCAGCGACAGCCGGACCCGGTGCAGGAGCCGCTCCTCGGCGATAGTGGAACGCCCGACCACGACCCACGCCACCGTCCGGCCCTCGACCACCGCCGGCAGGGTCACCACGCGAACGGGCTCCGCTGCCGCCTCCATGTTCGTCACCGTCGTCGCGTACTCGTGGAGCCAGGACGGGGGCGCCTCGGCCGGCTCTCCGACGAACGTCCCGCCCGGGTCGAAGATCGCGATCTGGGTGCCCAAGGTCGAGGGCACGTCAGAGTCTGTGGGCGGGGTCGCGCGACCGGCTTCCTGGATCCGCTGCACCTGTCCCTGCGCCACGGCGCGCAGTTCCGCGGTCGTGCTTTCGTTCAGGCTCCGCGCCAGGAGGAACTGGATGACGACGCCCAGCATCACCAAGATCACGGCCAACACGAGGGCGTGGGAGAGGGCGAGCCGGAACCGGAGCGAACGGAACATCAGCGTCCGATCGCGTATCCCACGCCGCGGACCGTCTGGATGATGTCCCCGGCCGCCCCGAGTTTGCGCCGCAGGTAGTGCACGTAGAGGTCCACCACCTTGGTCTGCGCATCGAACGTGAAGTCCCAGACCTCTTCCTTGAGTTCGATGCGGCTGACCACGCGCCCGGCGTTGGACAGCAAGCATCGGAGGAGATCGAACTCCTTGGCAGTGAGGTCCACTTCTGCCCCGGCCACGGTGACGCGGCGGGTTCGAACGTCCAGCGCCACCTCATCGAACCCCAGCACCGCAGGCTCGGCCTGGGGACCCGCGCGACGGGCAAGCGCGTCGATCCGCGCCAGCAGCTCCGCGAACGCGAAGGGTTTGACCAGGTAGTCGTCGGCCCCCGATCGGAGTCCGCTGACCCTGTCCGCCACGGTGTCCCGCGCGGTGAGCATGAGCACCGGCGTGTGGATGCCGCGTTCGCGGAGCTCGGCCGTGAGCGCCATGCCGTCCATGCCCGGCAGCATCACGTCGACTACCGCCAGGTCGATGGCTCCTGAACTGGCTCGCTCGAGCCCGTCGATCCCGTTGTCGGAGGTCTCGGCCTCGTGTCCTTCGCGCCGCAGGCGCGCAGCCAGCAGCTCTGCCAACCGTCGGTCGTCCTCGATGAGCAGGATCCGCATGGCTCTATCGTCCCAGGCCGGCGGCCGGGGCCGCGGTTCTAACCGTTTCCCAATCGATGTGAAACCCGCCCCGAACCACCTGCCCCGCATGCTCATCGGTATGCAGACGAAGAGTGCTCCTCCCGTTCGACCCGACATGAAGGCGGCTGCCCGCGCGCCTCGCCCCGGGGGCCCGCGCACCACCCCGACGCGCTCCGCACGGCATCGCGGCCTCACGCCCGCGTCCTCGTGGATCGCCATGCCGTGGTCGATGCGGTTCCTCCGCGCGTTCCTGGGGGTCACGTTCGTGTTCGCGGGCGCCCAGAAGCTCCTTGACGGGAGTTTCCTCCACAGCGGCAGCCCGGACTTCATCGGGACGCAGCTCTCGGGCTTCGCGCACGGCACCCCGGTGGGCCCGATCATGGGTGTGCTGGCGCAGACACCGGTCCTGGTCGGCATCGGCATCGCGGTGGTTGAGATCGCCATCGGTATCGTCACGCTCGCCGGGATCGGGATGCTGTTCGCGGCGGCCTTGGGCTTCGCGATCAACGCCACGCTCTTCCTGTCGGCCACGTGGCACATCCATCCCTACTTCCTTGGCTCGGACTCCATCTACGCGGTCGCGTGGCTCGCCTTCGCCGCAGGGGTGTGGGAGATGCGCCGCTCGCTGGAGCCCGGCCGTAGCGTCACCTCGTCACTGGAGAACATGGGGCGTCGCGAGTTCGTCCGTGGCGGTCTGGTCGGCGGAGCCGCCGTCGTGGTCGCCGTCGCGTCCAAGACGTTGGCCGGTGCGCCGATCATCGGTGGGAAAGGCATCACCGCTGCCTCGCACAAGGCGGGAACGCGCGCGTCGGCACCCCCACCCCCACGTCCCCGCCCGCTGCCACGTCCGTCCACCGCTCCGCCTGCGCCGAAGGGGCACGTCATCGCGACGCTCGCGCAGCTGCCGGTCGGGAGGGCGGTCGGGTTCACGGCGCCGGGTATCGGCCCGGCCGTTGTCCTCCGGCTCGCCAACGATCAAGTGGTGGCCTACAGCCGGGTCTGCACCCACGCCGGTTGCTCCGTTGGCTACGACGCGGCCTCGCACATCCTCGTGTGCCCGTGTCACGGGGCGGAGTTCGATCCGGCCCAGGGCGCCCAACCGATCGCCGGGCCGGCGAGCACCCCTCTGCAGAGCATCCACGTCGTGCTGGACTCCGCCACCGGGAACGTGATCCTCCCGCATTGAGCGGCGATAGGTGTGCGCCGGCCGCCATCTACGGAGCCCTCCCTCCGGCGGCAGGAGGCACAACGACGGGAGCCGTCGCGGCGCCGGGCGGCTCCTTCGTCGTGTCCGGGGGCTGCTAGCGTGGCCCGATGGAGACCGTGCCGCGCCTGACTTCGTTCAGCCACGGCGCGGGGTGTGCGTGCAAACTCGGCCCGGCGCAGCTGAAAGAGGTGCTTGGCGGCATGGGCTCGGCCGCGGCGCCGCCCGAGCTCCTGGTGGGGACGGAAACCGGCGACGACGCGGCGGTCTACCGCCTGAGCGAGCACCAGGCCGTTGTCGCAACCCTGGACTTCTTCACGCCCATCGTGGACGACCCCTACGACTGGGGCCGCATCGCGGCGACCAACGCGCTTTCCGACGTCTACGCCATGGGAGCGACGCCCCTGTTCGCGCTGAACATCGCCGCTTGGCCGGTGGAGGACCTCCCACTGTCGATGTTGGGTGAGGTCCTTCGCGGGGGAAGAGATGTCGCGTCGGCGGCCGGCATCCCCGTAGCGGGCGGGCACACCATCACGGACCCTGAACCCAAGTACGGGATGGTCGCGATCGGCCTGGTGCACCCGGACCGGCTGACTCGGAACTCCTCAGTTCCGCCCGGTGCGGCATTGGTCCTGACGAAGCCGCTGGGGCTCGGCATGATCTCGACCGCTATCAAGGCCGGGACGGCCTCGCCGGAGATGATCCGTGACGCGGTCGACGTGATGACCACCTTGAATAGGGACGCGGCGCTCGCGGCGGCGGAGGTGCGCGCTGAGGCGGTCACCGACGTCACCGGGTTCGGCCTCCTTGGACACCTGCACACGATGCTCGCCTCAAGCGGCGTGGCGGCCACTGTGGACGCCACCGCCGTGCCATTCATCCATGGGTCCGTCGGACTCGCGCGCGCGGGGGTCGTGGCGGGAGGGACGGCGCGCAACCGGGCGTTCGTTGATCAGCACGTGGATTGGGGCGATCTGGACGAACCGGGGCAGCTGTTGTTGGCCGACGCGCAGACCAGCGGCGGACTCCTCATCGCGACCACCGATCCGAGCGGCCTCCGAGAAGCCCTGGCGGCGCGCGGGATACCCGGCGCGGTCATCGGCACGACCTCTGGCGATGGGCCGGCCGGCCACATCGCGTTGCGCGGCGCGATCAACGGAGCGTGAGCTCGCCCGGGAATATCGGCCCCCCTGGTAGCATTTGCACCTGCAACAGATGCGGTTCGACCCGACCCCTAGTTGCCAGAACGGACACAGCCGGCCATGAGCGAGCTTGATGGCGTCTTCTTCAAGGAGATCGTTGACCAGGGACTCCGAGAGTTCCCCAATGAATGCTGCGGCCTGATCGCCGCCCACGGGGGAGTGCCCGTCAAGGTCTTCCCGATGACGAACGCCGACGCCAGCCCTGTCACCTACCGGCTGGACGGCAAGGAGCAGCTCCGGACGTTCGAGGAGATCGAAGCCCAGGGATGGGAGCTGTGGGCGATCTACCACTCGCACACCCATTCGGAGGCCTACCCGTCCGAGACCGACCGGAAACTCGCGTTCTACTCGGACTCCCGCTACATCCTGCTGTCCCTTGAAGACCGTGAGCACCCGGTGCTCAGGTCTTTCTTCATCGAAGAAAGCGGCGACGTCACCGAAGAGGAGCTGAGCATCACATGAGCACCCCGTTCACCGAGGATCAGGTCCAGCGTTACGCCCGCCACATCATCCTGCCGAGTATCGGCGGGGCCGGGCAGCGCAAGCTGCTCGACTCCAAGGTGCTGGTCATCGGCGCGGGTGGACTGGGTTCGCCCGTCCTGCTCTACCTGGCCGCCGCTGGGATCGGGACCATCGGGATCGTCGACTTCGACCGCGTGGACGTCTCCAACCTCCAGCGCCAGATCCTCCACACGAACGCCGACGTCGGCCGTCCGAAAGTGGAGTCGGCGATCGAGCACCTGCGCGCCATCAACCCGACCATCGAGATCATCGGGCACGACACCCTGCTGAACAGCGGGAACGTGTTCGAGATCATGGAGCCCTACGACGTGGTCATCGACGGGACGGACAACTTCCCGGTTCGGTACCTGGTGAACGACGCCACGCAGTTCTTGGGCAAGCCGCTGGTCTACGGCAGCATCTACCAGTTCGAGGGACAGGCCACCGTGTTCATGCCGGGACAGGAAGCGCCGTGCTACCGATGCCTGGTCCCGTCGCCGCCGCCGCCGGGGACGGTGCCCAGTTGCGCTGAAGGCGGCGTGTTCGGGGTGCTCCCGGGCGTGATCGGCGCCATCCAGGCCACCGAGGCCATCAAACTCATCACCGGCGAGGGCACCTCGCTGGTCGGGCGCCTGCTGCTCTACGACGCCCTCCACATGGACTTCCAGGAAGTGAAGATCCGCTGGGACGCCGATTGCCCCGTCTGCGGCAAGGAGCCGACCATCACCGAACTCATCGACTACGACCTGTTCTGCGGGATCCCTTCGCAGGACTGAGGTCGCCGACCAGGAGAACCCGACATGGCAGCCACCGTGAAACTCCCCACCATCCTCCGCAAGCACGCCGGCAACGAGGCGAAGGTGAGTGCCGAGGGCGACACCCTCAGCGCCCTCCTTGCGAACCTCGAGGCCAGCTACCCCGGCATCACGAAGAACGTGATCAGTCCCGATGGGGGACTGCACCGGTTCATCAACGTCTACGTGAACGACGAGGACGTGCGGTATCTGGGCTCGCTCGAAACACCCATCAAAGACGGCGACACGGTGAGCATCCTGCCCGCGGTCGCCGGAGGGCAGTAGCGGAGCCGAACCCCCCGCTAGACGCTGAGGCCGTCCAGGAGGTAGCCAACGGCGGACTGAAACCGCGACAGGTCGTCATAGGGACGGGCCACCAGCATGGCTCCTTCGAGGCTCCCGACGATCATCCGGGCGACGTCCTTGGCCCGGCCGGTGAAGCGCAACGTGCCCGCGGCTCGGCCCTCCTCCAACACGCGTTCGAGCCACGCCTCGTTGTCTTCGAAGAAGCGCCGAACCGTCGTGCGCATGCCCTGCGGCAAGGTCCGGTATTCGGCGGCCAGCATGCCACAGAGGCACATGCGCTCGCTGCTGAGCACGTCCGAATACAGCGACACGTAGGCGTCCAGCTTCCGTCGCGCGTCGCCGCCCTCGGCGTCCACGGAGTCCAAGGCCTCGGCGAACCTGGCGGCGTACCGGGTCATGAGCGCCTCGCCAAGTTCGGCCTTTCCGGGGAAGTGGTAGTGGAGTGCGGCCTTGCTGATCGTCAGTTCGGAGGCGACGTCTGCGTAGCTGAACCCGTTGAACCCTCGGGTCTGAACCAGCCGCTCGGATACGTCGAGGATCCGCGTGGCTGTGCCGGGGTTCGGCTCCCGTGGCTCCTCCATCGCGCCCAACCCTCCGTGGCCATCGCTCCTTGACACCTGACCTATCAGTAGGTCAGTCTACCGGAGTTCAGTCGGTGGAACCGTGAACGAAGGGGAGGACACGATGCAGCAGACGGAGCACAAGAGCTTCGAGAAGCCTGACGAGGTGCGCGAGTTCCCGAACGGTCTTGCTGAGATCCTCAATGTCGGCGATGCGGAGATCGGTCGGCTGGTCTTCCAGCCGGGCTGGCGCTGGTCCAACGACCTCAAAGGGATCGCCAAGACCGATAGCTGTGAGGCCCCCCACTTCCAGTACCACCTGTCTGGGCACCTCCACATCGTGATGGACGACGGGACGGAGATCACCGCCGGGCCGGGAGACGTGACCTCGCTACCTAGCGGACACGACGCGTGGGTCGTCGGAGACGAGGCAGTCGTCGTGGTCGATTGGTTTGGCGCAAGCAACTACGCGAAGGCGTAGGCCTACCAATCCATAGAGACGGGGACCGGCTCCCCCAGGGAGACCATCGGACCCGACTCGACCTTTACCGGGTGCGCGTCGGGTTGGGCGGCGGCGCACCGGCTGCAGAGAACGGTGGCGCAGCTCAGCGTGCGGCATACGGCGCACTGGGAGACCTGCGAGTCGCACAACGTGCAGTTCATGCCCTCAGTGTCGGCCCGGGGGCGTCCCAGGGCTATCCCGCTGATCGGGTAGTTTCGTTCGCCCGAACCGCGGTAGCAGGCCCTTCGCGCGTGCGCTGGGATACTCGACCCATGCGGTACGACTCCATCCTCGACGCCATCGGCGACACGCCCCTGGTCGGCATGCAACGCCTGTCTCCCAAGCCTGGGGTTCGCATCTGGGCGAAACTCGAGGGGAACAACCCCACCGGTTCAACCAAGGACCGCATCGCGCTGAAGATGGTCGAAACCGCCGAGGCCTCCGGCGAACTCACGCCGGACAAGACCATCCTGGAGCCCACGAGTGGGAACACCGGCATCGCATTGGCCATGGTCGCCCGCCGGAAGGGCTACAACCTCACCGTAGTCATCCCCGACAACGCCAGCCCCGAGCGGATCAACCTGTTGCGGCTCTTCGGGGCCGAGGTCGTGTTCAGCGACGGCGACAAAGGCACGAACGGGTCCATCGAGGTCGCGCAGGCCCTCGCGAGGGACGCGAAGTACTACATGCCCTTCCAGTACGGGAACCCGGCCAATCCGCTCGCGCACTACGAGGGCACCGCGCCCGAGATCATCCGCGATCTCCCCGAGATCACGCACTTCGTCGCGGGGATGGGTACCGGCGGCACCCTCACCGGCAACGGACGGCGGCTGCACGAGTACAACCCCGAGATCAAGGTGGTCGCGGCCGAACCGGAGCTGGGAGACATGGTGTACGGGCTGCGTTCGCTGGACGCGGGGTTCATCCCGCCGATCTTCGATCCGACGGCGGTGGACCGGAAGTTCCTGGTGAACTCGGCCGACTCCGTTCGGGCAACCCGTGAGGTCACCGGTCGCGAGGGGATCTTCTGCGGGATCTCCTCGGGCGCGGTGGTCCACGTTGCCAGGCGGATCGCTGCGGAGATCGACCAGGGCGACATCGTGTGTCTCCTGGCGGACGGCGGCTGGAAGTACCTTTCCACCGACGCCTGGGCCGTGGACCTCGAAGCGGCAGAGAAGGGCGTCGCCGTATCGCTCTGGTGGTGAGGCGATGACCGACGCGCGCCCGATCGGTGTGTTCGATTCGGGTGTGGGCGGGCTGACCGTGGCCCGCGCCCTCATGGAACATCTCCCGAACGAATCCCTCATCTACATAGGCGACACCGCCCGATTCCCCTACGGCCCCAAGCCGGTCGAGGAGATCCGCCATTACGGCATGCAGATCGCCGACGAACTCATCGGCCGGGACGTGAAGATGCTCGTCGTGGCCTGCAACTCGGTGGAGGTCAGCGCCATCGACCACATCGCGGCGCGCCACGGGGTTCCCGTGATCGGTGTTGTCGAGCCGGGAGCGCGCGCCGCCGCCAGGGTCACGCGGTCGGGCCGGATCGGGATGATCGGCACCGAGGCCACCGTTCGAAGCGGCGCCTACGACAGAGCCGTTGCCGATGCCGGGGTGGACGTGACGCTCGCCTCGGCCGCGTGTCCGGTGTTCGTGGACCATGTCGAGGCAGGCGATACGGGTTCGGACGAGTTGCGGAGGGCCGCTCGGAGGTATCTTGAGCCGCTGATGGAGGCCGACATCGACACGCTCATCCTGGGTTGCACGCACTATCCGTTGCTGTCCGGGCTGCTCCAGGAGGAGCTCGGGACCGGTGTGGTCCTGGTCAGCTCGGCCGAAGAGACGGCCGATGACGTGGCGGCACGGCTGCTGGCCGAGGGGCTGGCTGTCGCCGGCGGGACCCCGAGACACCGGTTCTTGACCACGGGCCGGGCGGATACGTTCGACGGGCTGGCGGCCACGTTCCTGGGAACGGAGCAGGCGACGGTTCGAGCCGAGCACCTGGAACTGCCGGAGGTCTCGTGGAGCTGACGGTCTTGGGTGCGTGTGGCACGTGGCCGGGCCCCGGCCAGGCCAACTGCGGCTACCTGGTCGGCCACGAAGGGTCCTATCTCTGGGTGGACGCAGGCAGCGGCACCTTCGCGAACCTGCAGCGGCACATCCGGATCGACCAGATCTCCGCGGTGCTGATCAGCCACGGACACGCCGATCACTTCGTCGACACCATCTCGGCGTTCTACGCACGCCACTACGGAGGGCTCGGAACGCCGGGGCTGCCCTTCTACTCGCCCCCGGACTTCGTGGAGCAGGCGTGCCTGCTCGTGTCCGAAGGCGGATTGGACGTCATGCGCCAGGCGTTCGCGTTCACGGATGTGGTTGCGGGGAGCGTCTTCGACGTCGGGCCGTTCCACGTGACCGTGTTCCCGATGGAACACATCGGCGTGCAGGCGGTGGGCTTCCGGATCGAAGCGGGTGGGGTGGTGCTCGCCTACTCGGGCGACACCGGCCCCTCGCCCCAGGTCGTCGAACTCGCGCGGGACGCCGATCTGTTCGTTTGTGAGGCCACCTATCAGGAGGTGAGCCGGAAGTTCCCGTTCCACATGAGCGCGGGGCAGGCGGGCGAGCACGCGACCGCGGCCGGTGCCAAGCAGCTCCTCCTGACCCACATCCTCCCCACGCTCGATCCGCAGGTCTCGGCGGCGGAGGGCGCCCTGACGTTCGCCGGTCCCGTCGACGTTGCGCGTGAGGGCGCCATCGTGGAGATCAAGAAGTGACGCGCCCCGACGCGCGGGCCGCCGACGAGCTCCGCCCCGTGTCCTACGAACTCGGCTTCCAGGCGTGGGCCGCCGGCTCGGTGCTCATCTCCATGGGCCGAACGCGCGTGCTCTGTTCGGCCAGCGTGAGTGAGGACGCGCCCCGCTGGCTCAAAGGGACGGGCAAGGGGTGGGTCACCGGCGAGTACTCGATGCTCCCGGCCTCCACCAACGAACGCTCCCCGCGAGAGGTAAACAAAGGCCGTCCCGGCGGGCGAACCCAGGAGATCCAGCGGCTCATCGGCCGGTCCCTTCGCAGCGTCACCGACCTCGCCAAGCTCGGCGAGCGCACCATCACGCTCGACTGCGACGTGCTCCAGGCCGACGCGGGCACCAGGACCGCCTCCATCACCGGCGGCTACATCGCGCTCACCATGGCCGTTCGGGGGCTCGTGGACGCAGGGAAGATCGCGGCCGACGTCCTCACGGATTCGGTGGCCGCGGTCAGCGTGGGGATCGTCGACGGGCAGCCGCTCCTGGATCTCTGCTACGACGAGGACGCCGGAGCCCAGGTGGACTTCAACGTGGTGATGACCGGCAGTGGTGCGTTCGTCGAGGTGCAGGGGACCGCCGAGGGCGAGCCGTTCTCGCGGCGAGACCTGGACGCGTTGCTCGATCTGGCCGCAGGAGGCATCACCGACCTCACGCGCATCCAGCACGAGGCGCTCGCGAAGGCCTGACGTGGCGTTCCCCGAACGGATCGCCATCGCCTCGCGCAACCAGCACAAGCTCCGCGAGCTGGCCCGGATCTGCGCGGACTGGCCCACAACGTGGGTCACCGTCGAAACCGAGGATCCGGCGCGGTTCCCCGATGTCGAGGAAACCGGCGAGACCTACCTGGACAACGCACTGCTGAAAGCCCGGGCCGTAGCCGAGGCGCTCGGTTTCCCGGCCATCGCCGATGACTCCGGCATCGAGGTCGACGCGCTGGGCGGCAAACCCGGTCCCCGGAGCGCGCGCTACGCCGGCGAGCACGCCTCCGACGAAGACAACCTGGCCGCGCTGATGCAAGCCGTTCGAGGTGTTCCCAGGGGTGGGCGCACCGCCCGGTACCGTTGCGCCGCCGTGATCGCGTGGCCGGGCGGCGAGGAACTGGACGCCGAAGGCGTCTGCGACGGCGAACTCGTTCCCAAACCCACGGGCGAACGGGGGTTCGGCTACGACCCGATCTTCGTCCCGAACGGCTGGGAAACAACGATGGCCCACCTCACCGACCAGCAGAAGGACCGGATCAGCCACCGCGGCCGCGCGTTCCGGGCCTTGCGGACCCGCCTACCTAGCTAAAGGTAGAGCCTCCGAGCGCCGACCTCTCCCACATGGACCCAACCGGCCCCTCCGTGACGCGTGTACCCCGTGCACCCCGTGCACCCCGGGCACCCCGGGCACCCCAGAGCTTCTTCGAGGGCCGCCCGCCGGCGCTCGTCTACGCCCTGGGGGCAACCTTCGCCGTGGCTGTCGGCATCGTGGAGTACGCGACCGGGGCCAGGCTCACGCTGGCGCTCTTCTCGTTGATGCCCGTGGTGTTGGTGACCTGGAACCTGGGCGGGCGCGCCGGGGGCGCCATCGCGGTGCTCTCCACCGCCACGGTCGTCGGGGCGGACCTCCTGGTGAAGCGCGATCTTGGGGTCGCGCCGTACTGGGACGGAGCGATGCAACTCGTGGTCCTGCTCTTCGTCGTATCGATCTTGGTGACCTTGCGGCGCGCGCTCGGCGCGCAGGAGGCCAGGCTGGATCTCGAGCGTCTCGCGGGGGATGAGCTCCGCCAGCTGAACGCCGTGAAGGACACGCTCTTGCACGCCGTCTCCCACGACATCAAGGGTCCCCTCGCGGTGGTCCTGGGTGCGATGCAGACCCTTCGCCGGGAGGCACAGTTGGAGCTCACGCCCGAGGAACTCGAAAGCCTCTACACGATGATCGAAGAGAGCGGCCGCAAGATGGACCGGCTGCTGGACGATCTCTTGGATCTCGACCGCCTGGATCGGGGACAGCTTCAGCCCGACCGCGGGCTCACCGACGTCGGAGAACTCGCCCGCAGGGTGGCGCGCGAATCCACCTCGCTGGACGGCCATCCGGTTCGGGTCGACGCCGACGCCGTGCTCGCCGACGTGGATGCCGGCAAGGTCGAGCGGATCATCGAGAACCTCTTGGTGAACGCCGCCAAGCACACCCCGCCTGCAACCCCCGTCCGTGTTCGGGTGACAGCTCGCGCCGACGGCATCGAGCTCGCGGTCGAGGACGAAGGGCCGGGGATCCCCGCGGAACTGCGCACGGTGCTCTTCGACGCGTTCCGGCAGGGACCCAACGCGGGAGGCAAGGGCGTCGGCATCGGCCTCAGCCTGGTCAAGCGGTTCGCCGAACTGCACGGAGGATCCGCTTGCGTCGAGGACCGAGTCGGCGGGGGAGCGAGGTTCGTCGTGTGGCTGCCGGGGGCCGTGTCGAAGGCACCGTCTGCCGGAAAGGAAGGCCGCCTTCGGGTGGTCGGGGGTCAGAGCTGATGTCGCTGCGAGGCAAGGTCGCCACGATCATGGCCTTCCCGGTCGCCGTCCTGCTGGCGTCCGCCTCGCTCGCGTTCCTTGCAGAGCGCCGATCCGGCAGCATGCTCGTGGCCACCCAACATGCATATGCGGTCCAGCACGAGATCGATCTGGTGGTGACCGACCTGGTGAACGCCGAGACCGGCACGCGCGGCTTCCTCCTCACCGGCGACCAGGCCTATCTCTCGCCGTACAAGCGCGGCGCGGCGGCGGTCCGCGGCGACCTGAACCTCCTCTCGTCGCTTACCGCCGGGAACGCGGATCAGGCGGCGCGCATCCAGCGGCTGCAGTACCTGATCACGGACAAACTGACATCGCTGGTGGAAGTCCAGGCGTACGCGCCGGTGACCGACAGCACCAACCACGTGGCGATGGTCTCGATCATGAACGAAGGCAAGGGCCTGATGGACACGATCCGGTCCGTCCTGGGTAGCGCGGGCACCCAGGAGGCGGCGATCCTGCGGTCGCAACAGATCAGCCTGGATCGGGCCCGTCATCTCGCGTTCCTCCTGGCCGTGGCGGGAACGCCGGGCGCGGTGCTGCTGGCGCTCGCGATCGTTTTCCTGTTCGCCGAGCGTGTGGTCTCCCGTCTCTCGCGTATCAAGGACAACGCCAGACGTCTGGAACGCGGCGAACCGCTCTTGGACGCCGACAACGATCGGGCCGAGATCGGCGAACTCGGTCGCGTCCTGGTAGAGACCGGGGCCAGGCTCGCGGAACTCCAGAAGGACCTCCGGCACATGGCGACCGTGGACGAGCTGACCGGACTGGCCAATCGCCGCGGCTTCCTCGCGGTGGCCGAGCACCAGCTCCGTTTGGCCACCCGCCTGGGCGAACCCGTGGCCGTCCTGTTCCTGGATGTCGACAACCTGAAGCCGGTGAACGACTCGCTCGGCCACGCGGTCGGTGACCAGCTCCTCCGGGAAACGGCCGACCTCATGGTGACCACCTTCCGCGACTCCGACCTCCTGGGCAGGGTCGGCGGGGACGAGTTCTGCGTGCTCCTGGCCACCAACGAGGATCCGGGCGCCAAGATCGCCCTGGGACGGCTCCGCGAGGTCGCCGCCCGCCGGAACCTCGAACCGGGCCGGACCTATCAGCTCTCGTTCTCGGTGGGCCTGACCGAGTTCGATCCGAGCAACCCGGCGACCGTGCACGAGCTCATGGATGCGGCTGACAGCCTGATGTACGCGGAGAAGCGGGCGAAGCACGCCGCCCACGAGCCACCTCGAGAGCCCGTTCGGGCGTAGCGACTCGGGGCTCGCCAGCGCGTGCACGTGGGGTAGCGTGCGAGAGGGGGGATTTGAACCCCCACGCCCTTGCGGGCACTGGGACCTAAACCTCCCCAGGCGCATGACAGGGAGTGTCGGAGAGTGTTCTCGGCGGTGTCTACGGCCTGCGGCGATGCGGTGTCGGGACGGGGTCGTTTGACCCCCGCTGACGGCCTCTGACGGGCAGTTCATTAGCAAATCCATTAGCGAGAGTCCCCTTCGTGTGGACATCGAGAACCGGATTCTCCGGACTTCGCATCATGTCCGATGAGGAGCCTGAACTGACCCCAGGTCGTCCTAGGCGACGGGGAAGGGCTGGGTCGTCTCCACCGCGGTATTGCTCGTCGTGGCACACGGAGTCCCCGGCGACTTGGTCGCGACGCACTTCGGCGTCGCCAAGCGCGAGGCGCAGATCAGGCGCTTCAAGTTCGGCCTTATTAAGCCCAGCCCCATGCACGCCCACTGGGCGCGCCTCATCGCGCGGGCCGAGGGCAAGAAGCCGACCGCCAAGCGCGCGACGACCAAGAAGGCGGCGAAGTAATCGCCCTGCTCTTCACCTAGCATCATCACGGAAGCTGGGCCTTCGGCGCCCGTGGTGTCTCTGAACTATCAAGCGTGCCAATCAAGTTAGCTCGTCGGGCAGCCGCTCCTGTGTCCGTAGCAAACGCTTAGGGTGTGTCCTTGATATTGACTCCAAGCGAACGGACCCCAGTACGTCCCCTGGTCCAGATCCCAAACTTGGAAGAACGATCCACTCGGATTGACCGCGAAGTCGACCACAAGCACGCACATATTCCAGTGACTGTCGGTGGGGGCGCCCTCAGGTTCTCCCTCGCCTGAGGTGCTCCCTGGCACCCGGATGATGTAGTGATGGTCTCGCGGCACTGAGCACCCAAACGAACCGAATCTCACGGTCAGTGTGTTCGGCGGAGGAGGCGGAAGGGTCTGAGTGACGGTGACCGTCACGGTGCGGGTCTGTACAACGTTTCTGGGGTGGAGTCTCCAAGTCGCGTAGGCGCTGACCCCTGCGACGGCCGCGATCACGACACCAATGAGGAGGATGCGTTGAAGGATCTTCATGGTCAGGAGAGATAGCACGTTTCCTAGACGTTGTCCCGTAGTCCGTAGAACTTGAGGGCGGTCCTCCACCCCGTCCCTGCCAGCTGGTGGTAGAGACGGGGTTGTCGAAAGGAGGCACCGCCATGGCAAAGCTACCGCGTCCGCGCGTCATCACCAAGGAACGGGTCGATGAGATCGACCTTCCCGAGGAGGTGACCGTGGCGCTCAAAGAGATCGCATCAACGGCGAGAGAGGGTTTGCTCGCGCTCTCCGTCGGCGTCGGCCTGCAGGTCGTCGCTTCCATCTTCGAAGATGAGACCACCCGCCTGGTCGGCCCCAGGGGCCGTCACGATGCCGACCGCAGCTCCAACCGCCACGGCCATGAGACCCGCCAGGTGGTACTCGGCGGACGCCTGGTGAAGGTCGATCGCCCCAGGGTTCGAAGCACCAAGGGTGAGGAAGTCTCACTTCGTAGCTACCGGGTGTTCGCCGACCGCGACCTGCTCGAAGAAGCCGCCCTCGGGCGGATGCTCGCCGGCCTGTCCTCCCGCCGCTACGGCGAGGGCCTGGAGCCGGTGGGCGACGTCGGTGATGCGGGAACGTCGCGCTCTGCGGTCTCGCGCCGGTTCGTGAAGGGAACCGAAGAGCGACTGGCTGAGATCTTCGGGCGCGACCTCTCCGACATCGACCTGCTCGCCTGCTTCATCGACGGCCTACACGTCGGAGAGCACCTGATCGTGGTGGCTCTCGGTGTTGATTCCGCTGGTAGAAAGCACCCTTTGGGTCTTTGGGAGGGCACGACCGAGAACAAGGCGACCTGCAACGCCCTGCTTTCAAACCTCTCCGGGCGTGGCCTTGATACCGACCGCGCGCTGCTCTTCGTGATCGACGGTAGCAAGGCGATCT
>JBBRTK010000025.1:0-22492 GCA_038244455.1 Actinomycetota bacterium | reverse complement strand
GGCGGATGGATCCCCACTCGACCCTCACCCTGAACTTCAAGAGACGGGGTGACGCCTGTTCGACTGCGGGCGTTCCACGTGGAACTGCCCGGCTTCGCCGCAGGTCCATCGTTCCGGCTCCAAGCCTCAAGTCCAGGTCGAACCGTGGGGACGAGTGCCGCGAGACATGACGCCGTCGAGCGCACATCGAGACTCCGGGGTAGATCGTGGATGAGACTCCTCCCGCTCGCCGTCGAGGAGAGGATGAGCCATCGGTGCGCGATCGACTTGTCCCCGGGCACGGTAAGTTCCCCCGACAGGTCCGACCCTGGTGTGATCCGTAGGCGCATCTCTCCCCCTCAGGCCAGCCGGACGGGGTCGAAGGCCGCGCCGGTGAGGATCACGGCGGCCGACTCCGCGTCTGCGGCGGCGACGGTGAGGTGGACGGTGCCTCGCCCGCCTTCGGGCGAGTGCACGATCTGCAGATCCTCGATGTTGACCCCGCCGGTCCCCAAAGCCGCCGTCAACCTCGCGAGCGCGCCGGGACTATCGGGAACAAGAACCTGGAGCACGGCCACGCCCGCCCGGACCTTCGGCTTGGCCGCGAGCTTCAAGCGGGCAGTCTTGGCGAACTGGAAGGTTCGTTCGATGGCGAGAGCATCCGCGTCGGCGATGTCCTGACGCAGGGAAGTGAGGCGGTCGATGTAGAGGCCCAGGGCGCCCGTGATCTGGCCGGCGTTCGCCCGGAGGATCTCGCTCCATAGAACCGGGTCGCTGGAGGCCAATCGGGTCAGATCGCGGAACCCACCCGCGGCAAGGAGCAGGATCTCGGGCTCCTCGGACTCCTCCGTGGCTGCCAGTGCCATAAGTGCGGTCGAGGCCACCTGGGGAAGATGGCTCACGAACGCCACCAGCCGGTCGTGACGCTCGGGTGTCATCCGGACCGCCCGAGCCCCGATGCGCACGATCCATCCGGCAAGGCGTTCGACCTGCGTCTCATCGCTGGCATCCGTCGGGGTCAGGACCCAGACGATGTCGTCTACAAGCGACGCCGAGGCGTGCTCAGGCCCAGACCGCTCAGATCCCCCCATGGGATGGCCCGGCACGAACCGCGGAGCGTCCTGGATCGGGAGAACGGTGGCCGCGATCGAGCCCTTGATGCTCGCGGTGTCGGTCACGACCGCCCCCGGAGCTCCTTTGAGCGCACGCGCGGCGATCTCGGCCACGGCGGGGATCGGCGTGCATATGACCACGACGTCGGCACCGTCGATCGCCGCCTCCAAGGACGTTGCGGGCTCGAACTGAGCACGCTCGCCCGCACGCGATGCGACGTCGTCGTCCGCGTCCCAACCGGTAACGGAGCATCCGACGCGGGATGCGGCCATGGCGATCGAGGCGCCGATGAGGCCGGTGCCCAGCACCGCGATGCGCTCAGTTGTCGAGGTCATCGCGCAGCGACTCCGCGCCGTCCAGGTAGACATGGAACACGCGGTCCAAGGCCCGCTCTGTGTGGAAATGGACCATCAGCCGCACCACCGAGGCCATGGAACCCTGAACGGGGATCTCTCGAGCGCAGAGGAGCGGGACCTGCGCTAACCCGATGGCGCGCGCCGCTTCGGCCGGGAACGCGGCGGCCAGGTCGTCGGTGGCCGTGAACAAGATGCTGATGAGGTCCTCGGTGGCGATCTCGTTGCGGGTCAGCACCGCGCGAAGGAGCTTCTCGGTCGCATCATGGATGGCCTCTCGCGTATCTTCGGTAACGACGATGGCGCCCCGCGCCGCGCGAACCCGCATCTGTACCCCTCCGGGGGATCCGGGAGACGGCCCCCCGGTCAGAGCACAGGCTACAGGACGGCCTCGAATGGCCTCAGAGACCGGCGGCGGTGTAGAGGCCGATCAGGTCCTCGTGGGAGAGTTCGCGGAGACCCCCTGGAGCCAGGTCGCCGAGGAGTACCGGCCCCACGCGGAGCCGAACCAGACGAACCACGGGAAGACCGACGGCGGCGAGCAACCGGCGAACCTCTCGCTTGCGCCCTTCGGTCATCACGACGCGCAGGGCCACTCGGGCGCCGACCTTGCCCACCTCGCGGATCCGAGTCGCGTGGGCGGGGCCATCTTCCAGGTCGACACCACTGCGGATCCGGGCGAGTTGTTTGTGGGAGGCAGGCCCTTCAACCTCTGCCAGGTATTCCTTCTCGACGGCGAAGCTCGGGTGGGTGAGTCGATTCGCAAGCTCGCCGTCGTTCGTGAGGAGCAACAGGCCTTCGGTGTCCCGGTCCAACCGTCCGACCGGGAAGACGCGAGGCCCCTCGGTAGGCAGGAACGTCGTGATGTCGGTTCGACCTTGGGGGTCGGACATGGTGGTTACAACGCCCGCGGGCTTGTGCAGCGCGTAGTACCTCACGTTCGGGTCGAGGTTGACGGTGTGACCGTCAACCTTCACCTCTTGCTGACCAAGGGTGACGCGACTTCCGAGGATCGCAACCATCCCGTCGATGGTCACCCTGCCTGCGCCGATGATCTCTTCACAGCTGCGGCGAGATCCGAACCCCGCCCGCGCGAGCGTGCGCTGGAGGCGCTCCTGGCCCTCCTCCATCTAGCCCGGCCGGTCGTCTTCGAGCAGACCCGAATCCGGCGCGTCCTCCAGATCCGGCGTCCCGATCGGGTCAGCGGGATCTGCGAGCACGTCGGCCATGGCGCCGGGTCGCTCCCCCGCGTCTTCGTCCACGTCGGGAACCAGCAGCGGGGCCAGCGACGGGAGACCAGCCAGGGAAGGAAGGCCGAGGCGCTCGAGGAATCCAGGTGTGGTCCCGTAGAGGACTGGGCGCCCTGGGGTTTCCTCTCGCCCGGACTCCTCGATGAGGCCGCGATCCTGCAGGGCGCGGAGCACGCCATCGGAGTTCACGCCGCGGATCGCACTCACCTGGTGGCGGGTGGCCGGTTGCTTGTACGCGACGATCGCCAGCGTTTCAAGCGCCGCCTTCGTCAGCCGGGCCTGGCGCGAGGAGAGCACGAATCGTTCGACCATGGGCGCCACGTCCGGATGCGTGAAGAGTCGCCAGCCCCCGGCAACGTTGCGCAGGACCAGCCCGGACCCACGGTCTTCGAGGTCCTTGGCCAGGCGGTCGCACGCGTTCTCCACATCGCGCCGATCGACCTCGAGCGTCTGCGCCAGCACGGACGCACTCAACGGTTCGTCCGAGACGAAGAAGAGCGACTCCAGCGCCCTGGTATCCACCGCATCCGTCATGTCAGCCCATCCACTCGATCTCGATCTCGCCGAACGTCTGACCCTGCTGGAGCCCGACCTTGCCCTCACGGTACAACTCGAGCAAGGCCAGGAACCGCACGACCACGTGGATCCGCTCCTGGCAGTCGGCGACGATCTCGCGGAACGTGGCCGCCCGGCCGAAATCGGCCATGCGCGCCTCCAGTGTGCTCATCGCCTCGGCCACCGTGTAGCGGATCGGCGTGACGTGGGAAAGGTCCAGGGTGGGCGGGGGTCGGAGGGCCTGCGCCGCCACCCGTGCGAGCGCTTCTGCCGTGATCTTGTCCAGCGGGTCCGGATACAGGTGTGAGAACTCCGGCCCCGGCCCGACGTCCCGCGTGAAGTAGCCCGCTTCGTCCTCGAGCCTCCGCGCGATCTCGATGGCGACCTTGCGGAACGCCGTCAGCTCAAGCGAGCGCGCGTACGCCAGGTCGGGCGATCCGCCCAAGATGTCGTCTTCATCCGGTTCGACGTGACGCGGGGTCAGGCGCGAGACCTTGAGTTCGAGCAACACCGCGCAGATGGCGAGGAACCATGTTGCTTCCTCGAGGTTCCAGTTCTCGGTGTCCTTCGCGTAGGCGAGATAGGCATCGGTGACGCCCGAGACTCGGATATCGCAGACGTCCACCTTCTGTTCCAGGATGAGATCGGCCAGCAGTCGGAACGGGCCCGTGAACATCGGGAGCTCCACAGCGAACTGGGGCGCCTGGGACACCGGCTCCCCGCTCATCCGAATCGCATCGCAGCCCGAACCGTGGCCAAGGTTTCCTGAGCCACGGGCCGCGCCTTCGCGAGGCCGGCCTCGAGAACGTCGCGAACCAGGCCGGGCTGCCGTTCCAGCCCGTGGCGCCGGTCGCGGTAAGCCGCGAAGGTGTCGATGAGGTGATCGGCCAACAGGGTCTTGCAGTCGACGCAACCCAGTTCGCCGGTTCGACACTGCGTCTGGATCCTCTCGAGGTCACCGGGCGAGAACCGGGAGTGCAATGCGAACACCGGACAGATCTCCGGACGGCCCGGGTCGCCCCGTCGAACCTTCTGCGGGTCTGTGAGGAACGACTTCACGCGTTTGCGGATCTGGTCGGGCTCATCGCGCACCCCGATGTAGTTGTCCAGAGACTTCGACATCTTTCGGCCGTCGGACCCAGGGATCGTGGGCGTCTCCGACAGGAGCGGCTGCGGTTCGAGCAGGACGTCGCCGTAGAGGGTGTTGAAGCGCCGCACTATCTCGCGGGTGAGCTCCAGGTGGGCAACCTGGTCCTGCCCGACGGGGACCAGCTCACCCTTCACGATCGTGATATCCACAGCCTGGAGTACCGGATAGCCAAGGAGGCCGAAGTTCGCGCTGTGGCGCTCGTCCATGTCACGGAGGCGTTCCTTGAAGCTCGGCACGCGCTCCAGCCATCCCAGCGGGGTGGTCATGCCGAAGACCAACGCCATCTCGGCCACCTCGGGGATGTCGGACTGGCGGTAGATGGTCACGCGCTCGGGATCGAGCCCCGCGGCCAGCCAGTCCAGGACCAGTCCTTCGGTCCACGCCGCGAGTTCATCAACGCGGTCGTAGTGGGTGGTGAGCATGTGCCAGTCGGCGATGAAATAGAAACAGTCGTACCCCTCATCCTGAAGCCGGAGCATGTTCTCGATGTTCCCGGCCCAATGACCCAGGTGAAGGGGTCCGGTCGGGCGATAGCCGGTGAGCACCCTGCTCTTGCGGGGGGGTTCGGCGGCGGGGGTAGGGTCGGCTGCGTGCACGATGTCGGGATGATAGCGCGACCCTCCCTCGGCTCGGCACAGGCCTCAGCAGATGCCAGGCCCGGCGATCGAGCGACAGAGCGTTAGCGTCACCTTCCACACGGTCTGGCCGAGGAACAACCCGAACACCATGAAGAACGCGAGCGCGAAGAGCGGCAGGTAGGCGTCGAGGTCCCGGTAGAGCTGCTTCGCTCGACCGTGAAGCAGGAGCCCCACCATCCGCGCGCCGTCCAGTCCCGGGATCGGAAGGAGATGGACAACGGCGAGCGAGAGGTTCGCGATGAGGATCGCCACCAGCAACTGACCCAGGGTCCCATCCGAAACACCCGCACGAAGCAGCAGCCCCGGCAGCAGCGCCATCACGATATTGGCGACGGGCCCTGCCGAGGACACCAGGACGACGTCGCGGCGCCCGTGCTTGAAGTAGGTCGGATCCACCGGAGCCTGCTTCGCGTAGGCGAACGGGGGACCGTACGGCGCCGACATGGCGATGAGGAACACGATGAGCCCTGGGATGAGCCCGCTGCCGAACGGATCGAACCAGGACTTCGGGTTGAACGAGAGGCGACCCCAGAGCCGGGGGGTGGGATCACCGAGCCAGACCGCCGTGCGCGCTCGGGCCAGCTCGCGAACCGTCAGGCCGATGAACAACCCCATCCCTATGAACGCCGCGAATGCAGGACCGATCGTCCGCACGAACGCAACCACTGCGCACCACCCCCTCGGAACCGAACCCTATCGTCTGCGAGCCCGGTCAAGCCGCAGCTGAGACCTATGCCTTCGTCAGCCCGAGGTCTGACTTCGGCAACGCTCGACCTCACGGTTGGAGCGGACGCCACTGGTCTCCTCCAGGTCGAGCGCGACCTCCTCCGAAACGCCCGATAGAGGCCAGTTCTCGTGGAGGTAGAGGGTTGTTCGCCTGCGGCATCGGGTGGGGGGGCGGCGAGGGGCTGATGTTCAACCGAACATCCAGTGTTGCGCGGATCAGCCGAAGCCAAGGACGGAGGCGAACGATGTTCCCGTGAGCCCCTCGGTGTCCGCTCCAAGCAGATCCGCGATCGTGCAGCCGAGATCGGCGAAGGTCGGCCTGGTTCCGATGTCGACGGGCCCGGCCCGCAGACCAGCCGCCAGGATCGGCGTTCGCTCCCGGCTGTGGTCGGTCGGCGCCGTTGTCGGATCGCATCCGTGATCCCCGGTGATGAAGAGCACTCCCCCACCGAGCCCCGCTATCAACTCCGGGAGGCGCTCGTCGAACGCCTCTACCGCCGCCGCGTACCCGGCCGGATCGTTGCGATGCCCGTACTTCGAATCGAAGTCCACCAGATTGGTGAATACGAATGCGGGACCGGGACGCCGGAGGTAGTCCAGGGTGAGGTCGACCCCGTGGTCGTTCGAATCGCTGTACCGAGCTTCGGTGATGCCCTGACCGCAGAAGATGTCCTGGATCTTGCCCACCGCGTAGACAGGCACTCCGGCTTCGACGAGCCGGTCCAAGGCGGTAGGAACGGGCGGCGGGACGGAGAAATCACGCCGCCCTGCCGACCGAACGAACCCTCCTGGTTCCCCGACGAACGGCCGGGCGATCACGCGTCCGACCTCATGGGGAGCGCGGAGGAGACGGCGAGCTACACGGCACCATTCGTACAAGGTCGCCAATGGGACCACCGTCTCGTGACAGGCGATCTGGAACACCGAGTCGCCGCTCGTGTAGACGATAGGTCGGCCGGTGGCCATGTGCTCGAGACCGAGCTCTTCGAGGATCTGCGTTCCCGAGGCTGGTCTGTTCCCGAGGATCTTTCGCCCGATCCCCCCTTCGAAGGAAGCGATCACGTCGGGTGGGAAGCCCCGGGGATAGACGGGGAACGGCTGGTCCAAGCGGATCCCCATCATCTCCCAATGGCCCGTGGTGGTGTCCTTCCCGGCCGAGACCTCGATGGCGCTCCCGAACCCGGCGCCGGCCTCCACAGCGCCCGGCGCCACACCATGGATGGCCGTCAGCGATCCCAGGCCGAGCGCGGCCAAGTTCGGCGCCCGGATCCCACCGACCGCGGACGCCACGTTCCCCAGCGTGTTCGAGCCCGCGTCGCCGTAGGCCGCGGCATCGGGGGCATCACCGATCCCCCAGGAATCGCAGACGACCAAGCAGACGCGGGACGGCCGGCTCCCACTGTTCATCGCGCTCCTCCCCTATCTCTGCCGCGCCCGTGGATGGGACGTGTAGTAGACCTCGCGGAGGTGATCCTTCGAAACCAGCGTATAGACCTGCGTTGTGGCAACACTCGCGTGGCCCAGGAGTTCCTGGACGACGCGAACGTCCGCACCGCCCTCGAGCAGGTGCGTCGCGAAGGAGTGTCTGAGCGTGTGCGGCGTCACGCGCTTGTCGAGGCCGGCGAGCGTCGCGCTGGCAGCCACGATCCGGCCAACCGATTGGCGAGCGAGCCTGGTCCCGAAGCGGAGGTTGAGCAGGAGCGCCCCTTTGCTGCGCGTTGTGGCCAAGCCGGGCCGCACCCTGGTGAGGTAGGCAGAGAGCGCCTCCCGGCCGAAGGTTCCGAGCGGTACCTCCCGCTCCTTCCCTCCTTTGCCCAGCACCCGGAGCGAACCGGCCTCGAGATCCAGGTCGTCGACGTCCATCCCCACCAGCTCGCTCACGCGAAGGCCGGCACCGTAAAGGAGCTCCAAGATCGCGCGATCGCGCAGCCCTGCCGGCGTCCCGGCTGAAGGGGCCGCGAGCATCGCGGACACATCGTCGACGGTGAGCGGGCGCGGGAGCCCGCGCGGCACCCTGGGCTGGAGCACCCCACGCGCGGGATCGTCGGGAGTAGCACCTTCGCGGAGCAGGAATCGATGGAACGAACGGACGGCGGAGAGCCTTCGCGCAACGCTGGCAGATCGGTAAGCGGTCTCCTTCTCTCCGAACGTTGCAGCGGAAAGGGAGGCCAAGTAGGAGCGGAGCAGCCTCTCGTCGATGGACCCAGGGTCCTGGATCGATCTCTTCGCCAAGAACGCGACGTAGATCCGAAGATCACGGCGATACGCGTCGACGGTATTCGGCGATAGTCCACGCTCGATCGTCAAGTGATCCAAGTAGGTCTGGACCCATGTGGTGATGCTCGTGGTCATCCGCCTAGCCCGCGGCCGAGGGGCGCGGGCGACCGTTCGCAAGCAGTAGCGCCAAGGCCGTCTTGGCATCCCTGACCTTGCCGTTCCTGGCGGCGGCCACCATCTCGCCGAGCGGTCGACGGATAACCTCGATGCCCGCCTCGGGTTCGCCCTCGGGTTCATCCTCGGCTTCGGCCCAGAAGAGATGAACGTACTCGTCGGTGAATCCGACGCTGGCGTAATACCCGGCCAGGAACTCGATCACCGTGAGCCTGTGGCCGGTCTCTTCCTGCAACTCACGCGTGGCGCAGGTCAAGGCGTCCTCGCCCTCCACATCCAGCACCCCGGCCGGGATCTCGGTCGTGACCTGCCTGACCGCCGGACGGAACTGGCGTACCAAGATGACGTCGCCGGAGGGGGTGATCGGCAGGACCGCCGCCGCTCCCGGGCGATGGAGCACCTCATGGAGCGGCTGGCCCGGCCAATCCTCGACGTCGACCGAGAGGAATCGCCCGCGGAACGCCGACTCCCTGCCCCGCGGCTCCATCTACCGAACGGCGACGGGTCGTTCTGCGCGCGATCGCCGCAGCGCCACGGCGGCGGCAACGAAGTCCCGGAAGAGTGGGTGCGGGTCTGTGGGGCGGGACCGCAGCTCCGGGTGGAACTGCCCCGCAACGAAGAACGGGTGGTCGGGGAGTTCGATGATCTCGGCCAGACGCCCCTTCTGGGACGAACCGGACACGATCATCCCGCACGCGGTGAGCGTCTCGTGATAGGCCGGGTTCACCTCGAACCGGTGTCGGTGGCGTTCGTACACCACTTCTTCACCGTAGGCCTCGGCCGCAAGCGTTCCCGGCTCGATGTGGCAGGCCTGCGCGCCCAGGCGCATCGAGGCGCCCATGTCGGTCACGTTCTTCTGTTCGGGTAGCAGATCGATGACCGGATGGGGGGTGGCCGGATCGAACTCCGCCGAGTTCGCGCCCTCAAGACCACAGACGTTCCGAGCGAACTCGACGACGGCCACCTGCAATCCCAGACAGATCCCGAGGAAGGGGATCTTGCGCTCCCGCGCGAACCGGACCGCAGCCACCTTCCCCTCAACCCCCCGAACACCGAACCCTCCTGGGATGAGGATCCCGTCCGCGGAGCCGAGCGCGTCCTCGGTCGCCTGGCCTCCGAGATCGTCGGAGGTGACCCAATCGATCTCCACGTTGGCTCCGTGATGGAAACCGCCGTGCCGCAAGGCCTCCATCACTGAAAGGTAGGCATCTCGAAGGTCGACGTACTTACCGACCACGGCAACGCGAACCGGTTCCTGTGCGGCATGGACGCGGTCGACGAGCGCCTCCCATTCGGACAGGTCCGGGGTTGCCTCGATCCCGAGGTGGCGGGCCACCTCGTCATCCAACCCTTCCTTGTGCAGGATGAGCGGCACCTCGTAGATGGACTCAACGTCCATGGCGCTGATGACTCCGCTCATGGGCACGTCGCAGAGCAGGGAGATCTTCTCCTTGAGGTTCCGCCCCATGGGCCGATCCGTCCTGCAGACGATCGCATCGGGCTGCAAGCCCAACGACCGCAGCTCCTTCACCGAGTGCTGGGTGGGCTTGGTCTTCAGTTCGCCCGAGGGCCCGATGAAGGGCATGAGGCTCACATGCACGAACGCGCAGTTCTCGCGTCCGACCTCGTTCCGTAGCTGCCGGATGGCCTCCAGGAACGGAAGGGATTCGATGTCACCAACCGTGCCGCCGATCTCGACGATGACCAGGTCGGCCTGCTCCGTGTCGGCCAAAGAGCGCACCCGCTCCTTGATCTCGTCGGTGATGTGCGGGATGACCTGGACGGTCTTGCCCAGGTAGTCGCCCCGGCGCTCCTTCGCGATGACGGCGGAGTAGACGGCTCCGGTGGTGAAGTTCGAGCCACGATGCAGGTCGGAATCCAGGAACCGCTCGTAATGGCCGAGGTCAAGGTCGGTTTCCGCGCCATCGTCTAGGACGAAGACCTCCCCGTGTTCGAAGGGATTCATGGTCCCGGGGTCGACGTTGACGTAGGGGTCGAGCTTCTGGAGGACGACCTTGAGACCGCGGGATTTGAAGAGGCGGCCGAGCGAGGCGGCGGTGATCCCCTTCCCCAATCCGGAAGCGACACCGCCCGTGACGAAGATGAATTTCGAGTCTTTCACCACGGAATGCGACTCTATCAGAGGCCACTGACTCGCTGCGGGAGTCTGGGTCGGAACTTTGGGCTCAGGGGCCCGTTTCCTCGGTTCCGTCGGGTGGTCGAACCCCGAGCCGGTCGAACCACCGCAAGGGTGGCACTGCCGCGATCACCCGCGAAAGGGACACGGTTTCGGCCGCGATATTCAACACGACCACCCCCGCCGCCTCGAACGGGATCCACGACGCCGGACCCCGCACGTAGAGCGCCAGCCCCGCCGTGAAGCCCAAGAGGTTCGCGCCGGCGTCCCCCAGCATCGCGACCTCACGGAGATCGGGGAGCAGCAGCAAGAGGGCCGCCGCCGCAACGCCGATCGCGAAGGGCGCCGTACGTGGCATCCACATCAGCCCCGTCGCGGCCACGACCAGGAAGCACTTGAGGGCGCGCCCCGGCCGAACGTCCAACCCGTTCCAGAGGTTCGCCGCCCCGGCCATGAGAACAGCGCCGCAGAGCCGAACGAGCCCTCCCGGGCGAGCGCCGGCCGCGACGGTGACCAGCGAGGCGGCTGAGATCACGAAGAGTTTCACCGCCCCGGTGCTCACCTGGCCGCGCACCAGAGCCCGAAGGTGTCCGCGGAGGCCTCGGGGGCCCGGAGAAGCCAGGTCGTCCACGAACCCGGCCAGGGCCACCAGGAGAGCGGCGCCGGAGGCAACCGCCCCGGCGGCGTCTACCCATCCGCCCGCGGCGCTCCCCGCAACGGCCAACCCTCCGCCTGCCACCAGCCCGACACCGAGGACGGCGGGAACCCGTGCACCACGGTGATTACGGACCGTCAATCGGGTGATCAGGCTCACCGGAGCTGGACCGCCCGGATGCCCAGGGCCCGCGCGATGTGCAACCCTTCTTTGCCCCGATGGGAGAACCCTTTGAAACCTCGTCCGGTCGCCCTGTGGGTCAGTCCCGGGACCGGGACCTCTACGATCCGCATCCCTGCCCGCGTGGCGTCGATGGTCATCGCCGTCTCCATCCCGAACCCACCCGCCATCGGGCGGACTGCCGCTAGGCACGCGGCGGACAGAGCCCGCTGTCCGGAAAGCGGCTGACCGGCATCGAATCCTGAGAGGATCCGAATCCCCGCAGCGGAGAACCGCCTCACGGAGCCCAGCCCTCCACCCGCCTGGGGCGGGAACGCGGCCACGGTCATGTCCGTTCGGCCTTCGAGCACCGGTGGGAGCAAGGAGGCCAGGCCCGCTGCCGAGGCCCCAAGGTCGGCGTCGGCGAAGAGCCACACGCCCTGGTGCGGGGGCAATCGGAGGAGGGCCCCCTCGATCGCCGAACCCTTGCCCGCGTGCCGGGGGATCCGCAGGACGGTCGCACCAGCCCCCAGGGCCAAGGAGGCCGTGGCATCAGTGGATGCGTCGTCGACGACGACGACTTGATCAACGAGACCCCGAAGGGCCTGCACGGTGGCTGCCACCGTGGCGGCTTCATCCCGAGCCGGGATGAGGGCGATGATCCGCGGAGGGACGCTCACGTCAGCGGGGGCAGGAGTTGGCCGGAACCGAGTCCGTAGTCACCGCCGGTGCGCTGGTCGATCGCCCGCTGGAGGCCGACGACCAAGGCCGTTCCCCCCAGCGCGCTCTCGAGGTCATCCACGGTGACCCTCGGGCCGACGCCTGCCCCGTCCTTCTTCACAAGAGCCACGAACCCATCCGGCGCCGGCCGGGCTTCACCCGCCGCGACCACGACACCTTGCGAAGACAACGCCTTCACCAGCGGCACCATGAACGTGGAGGGGGCGGTGATGGCACCTTCGGTTGGGCCACTGACCACGATGACGGCACCCGGGATGCCGATGTCGGCGGCGGACTTCACCCCCGGCTCGCGGGTATCGATGAACCCGCCCGATAGGAGGTTCGCCAGGACGTCTTGCTGGCCAGGCCGAGCCGCGGGCGGAGGACCTTGCGCGAGGCGCGCCGCGAGGATCTCCGCGGTCATGCCCGGAAGGAGTGCGGGGTTCGCCTGGGCAGGTGCCCCGATCACGTCCGCCAGCGCCTTCGTATCGGCCGGATCCGTGGAGAGCAAAGATGCCAGCGGCACCAGGGTGGTGACCACGTTGGCGCCTGCGACAGACAACGCCGAACGAACCTGGTTGAGCGCCGCGGGATCGGCCCCATCGTCGGTGATCAGGATCACGTCCACCTGGTTGAGACGCAGGCTCTCGATGACCGTGCTGGCCTGGTTCATGTAGTCACTGAGGTGGCCGATCTGCCCCCGGTAGTCGGCGTTCTCCTGATTGAGGCGGTCTGTCGTGTTCGTGAGGTTCTTGACCAACCCCTGGTTCACCACGGCTGTTCCTGCGAGCACCCCTAGGGCCAGCGCTAGGAACACCGCGACGATGGAGACCAGGTGATACCGCCAGCTGATCACAGAGCCTCCTTCAGATGGAAGATCCACTGCCGGAACTGCTCGAACTGCTGCGTGACGTAGAGGCGGAGGGGGGGCGAGACCCACACGACGACCATCATCGCGAAGAGCGCGGCCCCGACCAGCAGCGCAGCGTCGCGCTTACGGATCGCGCGGTCTCCGTAGATGCGCGACACCCCCTTGGCGTCCATGAGGATCTCCCCGACCCGAAGCCGCACCAAGAACGTGCTCGACATGCCCTCTCGCCCTTTGTCCAGGAACTCGCGGAGGTTACCGTGCGTTCCGACCGCGACGATCAGATCGGCCCGCTTCTCGTGCGCCAGGAGGAAGGCGACGTCCTCGCTGGTACCCGCAGATCGAACCACGGTGAACGGCACGCCCAACGCATCCAGCCGGTCGCGGCCCGGCGCCCTGCCATCGAGGTAAGCGTGCAAGACGAGCTCGGTTGGCCTGTGGCGCCGCTTAGGTTCTCGCGCAAGGAGCAGCGTCGCGTCCGAGACGCTGTCCATGTCGCCCACGATGAGGTCCGGATGGTAGCCCTCGTTCGCGAGCGCATCTGCCCCACCATCCACGCCGACGAGTACGGGCGCCACGTCGTGGATGTACGCCCGCAGCGCAGCGAGGTCCTCTCGGTACCCGTACCCGCGCACCACGACCAATACTGGGCGACCCGCCAGGTCGTGCGCCAGCTCCGGCAGTCCAAATCCGCCGAAGAGCAGATCTCGCTCGTCCCGCATGTAGTCCAGCGTGTTCCGGGCGAAGGACTCCAGATGCTGATCGAGGTTGAGCCGCGCAGCCTCCATGTCGTGAAGGATGGCGACCCGGCTCTGGCGGATCCCAACCCCCACAAGCTCGTCACCTGCGAACACCCGGTCCCCGTCTAGCTGGAGCGGGGCACCCTCCTTCACCTTGTCCAACAAGATGGATCCGACGTGGTCGATGAGCGGGATCTGCGCTTCGTCCAAGATCAAGGGGCCAAGGTTCGGGTAGCGGCCGCTGATCGACGCCGCGGCGTTGACGACCGCGGCTGCGCCCGACTCAACCAAGCCCTCGGCCGCAACCCGGTCGATATCCTCGTGGTCGATGACGGCGATATCCCCGGGCCGCAACCGCGACACCAGGTCTTTCGTTCGGCGGTCGACGCGGGCTACCCCGTGCTCGGGGTGGGTCGGCCGGTGGTTCCGGCGCAGGAGACCTCTGGTTCTGGACGTGGTGCGCTCCCCTCTCGGGCCAGCGATGATCGCGGCCCTGAACGAACAAGGGTATCCGACCTTCGACGGCCGGGTCAGTCCGGGCCCGTCACGGCCGATCCGACCGCCCGGAACCCCCGCCCTCCGCGTTGAGAGGAGGCTTGGACAAGCAGCTCCTGCGCGTGTGACCGGGCGGTCTCAGAATCGGCCAGGCCGGCGAGCATCCGAGAGAGCTCCTCGACGCGTTCGGCGTCATCCAGGGCTTCCACCGTGGCGATCCCGGCGTCCTTGCGGACCCGCAGGTGCCGATCGGCGAAGCAGGCGATCTGCGGAAGGTGGGTCACCACCAGGACCTGCCGATCGATCGCCAGGCGGGCGAGCCGCCGCCCGACCGCGAGCCCTGCTTCGCCGCCGATGCCGGCGTCCACCTCATCGAACACCAACGTGGGAACGGAGTCGAGATCGGCCAGCACGCTTCGGCAGGCCAGCATGGTGCGGGAGAGCTCTCCTCCGGACGCCGTCTTGGCCAGCGGCAGGGCAGCCTGACCGGGACCGCCGGAGAATCGAAGTTCCACCCGCTCGGCGCCGGCCACACCGAGGGCCTCGTGCGCCACCAATATCGCTTCCACCGCGGCGCCGGGCATCCCCAACTGGTGAAGCTCGGCTTGCAGGGCATCTCCGAGCGGTCTCGCGGCTCGGGCGCGTCCGCTCGTGACGACGGCCGCACGAGACACCGCCGATGAAGTAAGCGCCGTCGCGGCTTCCTGCAGTTCACGGCGGCGATCGTCGGTGCCGGCCAGCGAAGCCACCCTCGCGGTGGCCGCCTCCAGGAACGCCAGAACGTCGGCATCGGTGTCTCCATACTTGCGTTGCAGGCCTTTGAGCGCGCCGATCCGGTCCCGGATGTCTGTGAGTCGCGCGGGATCCGCCTGGAGTCCTTCACGGTAGGCCCGCACGTCTCGTGCGAGCTCGGTGAGGTCGGCGTGGACGCTCTCGGCCCGTGCGGCGAGATCCCCGATCCCCGGGTCAAGGCCCACTGCTTCCCGCACCGCGGCCAGAGCAGCGGCCGCGGCATCCTGCGCCGCTCCTTCGTCGGAGAGGGCGATGCCCGCCGTCGAGGCGAGTTCCAGGAGCCGCTCGACGTGACCCAGCCTCGCCTCCTCGGCGGCGAGCGCAGGTGTTTCACCTTCGGCCGGCGACACGTCTTCGATCTCGCGCACCTGATAGGCCAGCAGGTCCAGCTCCCGCTCCCGATCGCGAGCGGCAGCCGTGAGTGATGCCAGCTCGGCCTCCGCCGCCCGAAGCTCGTCGAACACCTCGCGGAACGCCGCGAGCCCGACCAGGTGGGCGTCGCCGGCGAACCGATCCAGGAACGCGGTCTGCGTGCTCGCCGACAACAGGCGCTGGGTCTGGTGCTGCCCGTGGATCTCCACGAGCGAAGCGCCGATCTCCCCCAGAGCTGTGGCGGTCGCGATCTGTCCGCCGATCCGCGAACTTCCGCGCCCATCGGCTCCTACCGTTCGCGCGAGGATCACCTCGCCGTCCTCGGCCCACTCGTTCGCATCGGCCGGTGCATCGAAGCGGGCCTGCACCTTGGCCGAGGCCGCACCGTCGCGGACCAGCGAGGCGGAGGCGCGCACCCCCAGGGCGAGAGAGAGGCCCACAGTGACCATGGTCTTTCCGGCGCCCGTCTCGCCGGTGAGCACGTTGAGACCTGGGTGGAGTTCGATGTCGAGATCGTGGATGACCCCGACGTCGGTGATGTGCAGTTCTCGCAGCATCGCGACGACCCTACCCCTCGCCACCGACATCGCTGTCTCCGGGTAGATCGAACTTCTCCCGGACCCTGGTCAGGAACCTCGCGGCAGGGTCACGCCGAACGAACAGCGACGGCTGATCGGCGGCACGGATCGTGAGCCGCGACCCAACCGGAAGTTCGATCGATTCGCGTCCATCGGCCGACAGGAGTCCCGGCTCCTCGCCGACCACCTCCACCGTGACCACCTGCTCGGCTCCCAGCACGAACGATCGATCGAACACCATGTGCGCAGCTACCGGCGTGAGCACGAGACACGGGACCGACGGGCTCACGATCGGACCGCGGGCCGAGAAAGAATAGGCGGTGCTCCCCGTGGGCGTGGCGGCGATCACCCCGTCCGCCGAGAAGGTCGTGACGTAGTCGCCGTCCACGCGGACGTCCAGTCGGATCAGCCGGTGTCGAGCGCGCTTCTCGACCATGATCTCGTTCAATGCCCATTGCGGCTCGAACCCCACTCCCGCGGCGGGTTCGGCGGTGACGGCCAGGCGTTCCTCGATCCGAACCCGGCCCGACAGCGCGCGTTCGATGACGACCGGGGCCTCCGCCGGGTCCACCTCTGTGAGGAAGCCCAGACGCCCGACCTTCACGCCGAGGATGGGGCACGCTGCCGCGGCAGCCACGTGCGCGCCGCGCAGGAACGTGCCGTCCCCGCCGATGGAAACCACTAGATCGAACGCCCCACGCGCGACGCTGGCGCCATCCTCGGCTCCTGGGACACGTGTCGGGATCGCGCCCATGGACGGCAGGAGAGCCTGGAGCGTCGCTGCCTCCGTGACGGCAGCCGGCCTCCTCTCGTGCACCACGAGCCCAACACGAGCGTTCTTCATGCGAGCGCGCTCCCTTCGGCGATCGCCGCATCCACGTCGGGAGCCATCGCACCATCCGCACCATCCGCACCAACGTGAGCCAACAGGAGGAATTCTATGTTGCCCGACGGTCCCGGCAGCGGCGACGCCATGACGGCGACGCCGGGCACACCTTCCGCGTCGAACGAGGCCAGGACCTGCTCAAGGACCCGTCTCCACACCGAGGGGTCCCTCACCACACCTCCACTACCAACGTCCTTCGGGCCCGCCTCGAACTGCGGCTTCACCAACACCAGGAAGGTCGCTCCCTGTGCGGCCACGCTCGCAAGCGCCGGCAGCACGACGGTCAGAGAGATGAACGAAAGATCGGCAACGATCAAGCCGGGGCGGTAGGGGAGGTCATCGGGGCGAAGCTCTCTCACGTTCGTTCGCTCCAGCAAGGTCACGCGGTCGTCGGTTCGAAGCCCCCAATCGAACTGGCCATACCCCACGTCAACGGCCACGACGCGCGCGGCGCCAGCCTGCAAGAGGCAATCGGTGAAGCCTCCGGTGGAGGCACCTGCGTCGAGGGCATCCGCGCTGCGGGGATCCACATGGAACCGCTCCAATGCTGCCTGGAGCTTGTCCCCGCCGCGTGAGACGAACCGGCGAGGCGGCCCAGCGAGCTCAAGAGGTTGATCCTCGCCCACCATGGTCGCGGGCTTGGCCGCCACCGTCCCGCCGACCAGAACCAGACCCCGGTGGACGGCCTCTTGTGCCGCAGCCCGGCTGGACGCGAGGCCTCGGCGAACCAACTCGGCATCAAGTCGCCTGCGCGCCATTCAGCTCCGCGCGCGGGTGGCGCGGCCGGCCGACTTCGCCGACGCACCGGCCGCTGCGGACCCGGACTTCTTCTTCACGGCCGGCGCCGGGGTCGGCTTGCCCGTTGACGTGGACGATCCGGCCGCGCGCGCGTTGCCGGCCCGCTCCAGCGCACGAACACGCTTCTTGAGCGTCTCCAACTCGGCCTGGGTGGCCAGACCGACGGCGCCCACCTGCGACGAAACCTCCCGCTGGATGAACTCCTTGAGCCGCTCACGGTTCTTTTTGGACCAGTCGATCAGACCGGTGGCCGACTTCGCGACCTGGTCCTTGGCTGCGCCGGGCCCTGCCAAGCTCTTCGCCAGGGACTTCGCGCGTGCGGGGGTTAGTTCGCCGATGGTTGCTTCGATGGTCTTGCGAAGATCCTCGAGCATGCGAGCCTCCTTGACTGGGCGTTCTGAGCATACTCCCGGGTCTCCTCAGGCTCGTTCACGGAACAGGTCTCGCAGGTCCTGCGCGAGGAACGTCGGCTGCGGACCGTCCGCTCCCAGATCGGCCTCGGAGGTGACGCCCGTGAGCACCAGGAGCGAATCCCAACCCAACCCAGCGGCGCCGGCGATGTCGGTGTCCAACCTGTCGCCCACGACCAGCGCCGTGCCGCCCCCGCCGCGTTCCAATGCGGCCTGAAGGAGCGGGGCCGCCGGCTTCCCCATCACCTCGGCCGTGCGCCCGGTCGTCGCTTCCACGGCCGCGAGGAGTGCCCCCGCGCCAGGCCAGAGCCCGTCCGCGGCAGGGAATGAGACGTCGGCATTCGTGGCGATCAGCGCTGCCCCTCGCTGGACCAGCAGACATGCCTGTCGAAGCTTCGGATAGTCAAGGCCCCGGTCGAACCCCACCACGACGGCGTCTACACGGGGTGTCTCCGGGCCCGCCACGGCCACGCCGGCGTTCCGGAGCGCCTCGAGCAGTCCATCCTCGCCGATAACGAACGCGGTTTGCGTCCCCCGCAGAACCAACCGATCCGCCGTGACGATCGCCGACGTCTCCACCTCCTCGGGGGCAGCCGGGATGCCGATACTCGACAGATGCGCGGCCACCGCGGATTGCGTGCGACTCGAGTTGTTCGTCATGAACACGGGACGGATGCCGAGCGCTCGGATCCTGGCCACGGCCGCAGGGGCCTCGGGAACCGCCGCATCTCCCCGGTAGAGCGTGCCGTCCAGATCAAGGAGAACGACATCGTAGGCGGTCCGTACCTCCGGTCGGCTGCTATACAAGATGCATGCCTCGCGTCTTCCCATTCGAAGGGCTCACCTACAGCCCCGCCGCCGGTCCCCTAGATCGAGTCACCGCGCCACCGTATGACGTTATCAGCGACGATCGGAGGCGTTCGTACCTGCGCGGAAGCCCCTACAGCGTTGTGCATCTCGATCTGGCCGAAGGGAGCAGCGAAGCTGATGACCCGGCGAATCGCTATGACCGGGCCGCAGCCCTCCTTACGGACTGGGAGCGGCAAGGAGCCCTTCAGCGCGCGGCATCGCCGCAGTACTACGCCTACCAGATGGATTTCGAGCTGGATGGCGATCGGCGGCGTATCCGCGGGCTGCTCCTGGCCTTGGAGCTGGAACCGTGGGGAACCGGCGTGGTCCCCCATGAGCGAACACTTCCCGGTCCGGTGGAAGATCGTCTGAGACTGCTCCGTGCGACCCATACGCATCTGTCTGCCGTGTACGGGGCCATCTCCGGTCCCAGTCCTCAGCTCGCCGCCCTGCTGGACCGGGTGACCACACAGGAGGCGTCCCACGAGACCGAGGACGAACGATCCGTGCGACATCGCATGTGGCCCGTTCCCGCAGATCCGCAGATCGCGTCGTGGTTCGTGGACTCCCCGATCCTCATCGCCGACGGCCACCACCGGTACACGACCGCGTTGCGTTACCGCGACGAGGTGCACGCCGAACGCGGTCCCGGCCCGTGGGACCGGGTCCTGGCGCTCGTGGTCGACGCCGCGGCCGAGCATCTCCCCGTCCTGCCCTTCCACCGCATCCAGCGGACCGGCGAAGTGCCCGCCGGGGGCACCCAAGTGGCCAGTCTCCATGACGCGCTCGACGCGCTCTCCGATGACCGGTCCACGGTGGCCACCGTGACCAAGGGCCTCGAGGACCTGCGATATGCGATCGTTGAACTGTCGGGTGGCCCACCCGCCGTTCGGGCGCTCCACGAAGAACTGCTCCATGGCTCAGCCGAATCCGGAGAGCTCTCCTTCACGCCAGATGCCGAGGAAGCAACTGAGGCTGTCTCCACAGGCGCCGCCGTGGCGGCTTGGCTCCTCCCGCCGACCACCCCCGAACGGATCCGGCAAGTGATCGAACGGGGGGAACGGCTGCCCCAGAAGTCCACCTACTTCTGGCCGAAGCCCCGGACGGGGATGGTCATGATGCCGGTGGACGGCACCCGCACTGACTGAATGAGCACGATCAGCGCCCCACCTTCAGTCGACCGGCGGTTCGATCTTCTTGATACCTGTTGCGAGCACCTCTGTGAGGCTCCTCGCCCCAGCCCCGCTCCGGTAGAACCGGCGGACCAATTGGCCGTGAACTAGCACGGCGTCGCCTTTCACGATGCCCTTCAGGGCTCGCTTTCCGACCGTGGCGTGCCAAGCCGCGACCGGGAGGGGGAGGAGGCGTTTGCCCACCTCCGGAACGGAGAGCCGGAGCTCGGTAACCTCGTCCCCAGACGGCATGCGGCGTTCGACCGGTTCGGCCGCCACTGTGCCTGCTAGGACCACGACGTTAACCGTCACCATGGCTCCCTCCTTCCTGCGGCAACTCTAGCGGGACCCTCTGACATACTCCCGCGGTGAGCGAACCTCGCGTCCCGATCCTGTCCCGTCTTGGAGCGGGTATCACCGCCATCGACACCCGGATGGTCGGTGAGAGAGCCTTCAACGCCGTCTATCTCATCGGTGGATCCGAGCCGACGCTGGTCGAGGCAGGCCCGGGGGCCGACGTGCCCGTGGTACTGGCGGCCCTGGAAGCGTTGGGGGTCGATGCGGGGGGCCTCGCACACATCGTGGTCACGCATGTTCACGTCGATCATGCAGGCGGTGCGGGTGCGCTCATCCGGCACTTCCCCCATGCGACACTCTGGGTGCACGAGCACGGCGCGCGGCATTTGGTCGACCCCTCCCGCCTTCTCGCGAGCACCGCGCGAACGTACGGCCCTGACCGGATGGAGGCTTTCTTCGGCCGCACAGAACCGGTCCCCGGCGATCGGCTCCGCCCGGTGGTCGATGGCTCCAGAATCGAACTGGGCGACCGGGCACTCAGGGTCATCCACACCCCCGGCCATGCGTCCCACCATGTAGCTCTCCATGACACCGAGAGCGGGGCAGTCTTCACGGGCGAAGCGATCGGCTCGTATCTTCCCTGGGGCCCCGCCTTCCGGCCGGCGCTCCCACCCCCCGAGGTCGATGTCGAGCAGGCATTGGCGAGCATCGACCGCATCGCCGCGCTTGCGCCGACAAAGCTCCTCACGTCGCACTTCGGCCCCGTTCCCGACGGGGTCGATGGATGTGGCATGGCGAAGGACGCGATCCGGTCCTGGAGCACGCTGATCAGACGCCAGCTCGAGATCGACCCGGATGCCCCGCAGCAACGGCTCACGGACGCTCTCGCCGCCCTTGCCGAGGGCACGTTCGCCGAACAGACAGGGCATCCGCTCGGGGATGAGCGCTCCCGCTACGACGTCATCGGCAGCATCGAGATGAACGCGATCGGCCTCGCCCGGTACTGGAGGAAGCGCCGGGCGAACGAACCGCCCGCCTCCTAGCCCAAGTCGGCCAGCCGCTCGGCCGCGTCGAAGGCGCTGGCGTCGTGCCGCATGATCTTGCGGAATTCCTCCGCGGCTTCGTCAAGACGGCCCGCCCTGGCCAGGATGTCGCCACGGACGTACCACAGGCGCAGGGTGTAGGGCTCCGAGATGTCTTCCCGTGTCTTCGCCCGCCCGAGGAAGGCCAGAGCCTCGGGGTAGCGCTGCTGATCCGCCAACGCAGACGCGGCGACGATCACTGCCTCCGCCTTCGCTTCGTTGGGTGCCTTGGACCGGAGCTCCTCCTCGGCCAGCGGGATGGCCTCACTTGGTCTCCCCAACGCCCGGAGGCAGTCGGCCAACACGTGATTCTGGTCCGCGCTTCCGCTCATCCGGCGGTATGCCTTCAGCTCGGCGGCGGCCTCCTGCCACCGTCCCGTGCCGTACAGCGCCAGCCCCAGCACCTCTCGGACGCTGCCCGAGCGAGGAGCCGCTGCCTTGGCTTGCATCGCCTCCGTGACCGCCACCTTCGCATCCCCCCGTTCCAGGAGATCTACGGCGCGGGAGAGCTTTGCGATGGCCAGCTCCTGGTCCGCGGGTCGCGCCGAGCGGCGGATCTCATCGAGGAGTTCCCGCGGGAGTGGTGGTTTGGCCGCGCTCGGCGGCCGATGACCACCGGGGCGGGGCTGGAGGGATTTGGGCATCTGGACTCCTAGGGTACGAAACGACGGAACATACCGAGTAGAACGACAACGGGCCGCCCGAAGGCGGCCCGTTGTGAAGAAGTCTCGGCAACGACCTACTCTCCCACCCAGTTTCCCAGGCAGTACCATCGGCGCGGGAGGGCTTAACTTCCGGGTTCGAGATGGGACCGGGTGTTTCCCCTCCGCCATGGCCACCGAAACAGCGGTCTCCCTTTCAGACCCCGAAGGATCGTCAGGGAAGCTCTGAGGGTGCGTTCCTTCGAGCAGAGCTCGGGAACTACGATAGCGAGCGCGAGCAAGGTCAAGCCCTCGGCCTATTAGTACCGGTCAGCTCCGCACGTTGCCGTGCTTCCACTTCCGGCCTATCAACCTCGTGGTCTGCGAGGGGCCTTACCTGGTTGTCCCAGTGGGAGTTCTCATCTTGAGGTGGGCTTCGCACTTAGATGCTTTCAGCGCTTATCCCTTCCGAACGTGGCCAACCAGCCATGCCGCTGGCGCGACAACTGGCACACCAGAGGTTCGTCCACCCCGGTCCTCTCGTACTAGGGGTAGCTCCTCTCAGAACTCCTACGCCCACAGCGGATAGGGACCGAACTGTCTCACGACGTTCTAAACCCAGCTCGCGTGCCTCTTTAACGGGCGAACAGCCCGACCCTTGGGACCTGCTCCAGCCCCAGGATGAG
>JBBRTK010000024.1:0-23066 GCA_038244455.1 Actinomycetota bacterium | reverse complement strand
GGTGCCCGGGGTGGGACTCGAACCCACACGCCCCGAAGGGCAAGCGCTTTTAAGGCGCCGTCGTCTACCGATTCCGACACCCGGGCTGGTGGCGATGCTACGCCCACCGGGCCCTGGTGGACACCAGCGCCTAGAGCAGCCCCAGGTCGCGCTGTTCGGCGAACCAGGCGACCGTGCGCGCGATCCCGTCCTCGAAGCGGTACTCAGGCGAATACCCCAACACCCGCAGCGCCGCGGACACGTCGGCGTGGCTCTCCCGGACGTCCCCGGCGCGGGCCGGCTCATGCAGCGGTTGGGCGGTCGGATGGTCGACAGAGCCGAGCACCGCGCGCGCCAGGTCGTTCACGCTGTGCCGGTCGCCCGCCGCCGTGTTGAATACACCGCCCCAGGCATCCGGCGTGGAATCCGCCGCGATGAGGTTCGCCTGGACCACGTCGCCGATGTAGATGAAGTCCCGTGTCTGTTCCCCGTCACCGAAGATGGTCATGGGTTCGGCTTCCAGCGCCGCCAAGATGAACTTCGGCACGACGGCCGCGTATTCGGCCCGGGGGTTCTGGCGCGGCCCGTACACGTTGAAGTACCGCAGGCTCACGGTCGGCAACCCGTACACCTCGAAGAACGAGCGCAGGTACCGCTCCCCCGCCAGCTTGGTCACCCCGTAGGGGCTCAAGGGCGTCGGGAGCAGACCCTCGTGCACCGGCAGCGTCGTTTGCTCCCCGTACACCGACGAACTCGACGCGAACACCACACGCTGAACGCTCGCATCTCGCGCCGCAAGGAGGACGTTCAGCGTCCCGGTGATGTTCACGTCGTTCGATGTCAAGGGGTCGGCGACGCTGCGAGCCACGGACGCGATCGCAGCCTCATGGAAGACCACGGAGGCGCCTTGCGTGGCCGCGCTGATCGCGTCCAGGTCGCGGATGTCTCCCTCCACGAAGTCGATATCGCCGATCAGATCCTCGAGGTTCACCAACCGTCCCGTGGAGAGGTTGTCGAACACGCGGACGCGCATCCCCTGCCGAAGCAGCGCGTGCACCAGATTGGAGCCGATAAACCCGGCGCCGCCCGTGACCAAGCAGAGATCACCGAGCGTGAGGTCTCCCTTACCGAAGATCTGCGTGTGGCCGGGTTCGACCATGTGGCGGGTGGTTCGGCCGGGCACTAGCGGGGCCCCTTGCTTGTGGAGGCGGACGGCTGCGAGGCCCAGCGGCCGATCTCATCCATCGCCGGAGTCTATCCGCACCGGGTCTCACGAGCTACCCGGGATCCACGTCACGCCGTCCACCCCCGGCTGCGCGCGGGCGATGAGCGCGGTGGCCCCGTCGCTGATCCTCGCGGCGTAGAGGCCGCGGTGAAGGTTCGCGTCATCCGCGCCGAACACCAGGTATTGCGAATCGGGCGACCACGCCATCTGCCCGCTCGCGCTCGTTGGCGTGGGGACGTAGCGCAGCCCGGTTCCGTCCGGGTGGACCAGCCAGATCCCGCTCGCGGTCGCCGTATCCCAGCGGAACACGATCCACTGCCCGTCGGGCGACCACGCGAGATCCGAGACGACTCCAGTCACCTGAAGAACGGGGGTCTTGTCCCCGGTTGCGGCAGCGATCACGTCGATCTCCGACTGTCCGTCGGTCCTTCCGTGATTCGGTCTCCTTGCGGCGATCTGTGTTCCGTCCGGTGACCATGTCGGGTCCGTTTCGTCCTGGGCGAGCTGCCCGACGCGCACAGGGTCGCGCAAGGCACCGTTCGTTACCCAGATCGAGGCACGTCCTGAGAACGCTCGCGCAGTGAAGGCGATGCGATCGCCGACGGACGACCAGACCGGAGACCCGAAGTAGTAGCCGCGTCCCGGCTGGACGTGCAAGACCCTCTCGTACGGAAGGACGATCTCGATGCCCGTCGAACCGCGTCCGCAGGCGCTTCCTGTCGCTCCCGGGGAGAAGGCCGGGACACACGGGCTGAAATAGCGTCCGAACCCCGAGCCGTCGCTCTGGACTTGGTAGATCCCGCCGCGAGGATGCCCTCCCGGCATCCGCCGTACCCCGAACACCACCTTCCCCGGCGGCAGAGGCAGACGCGCGACGAGCGAGCCCACCCTGGGCGCAAGCGACGGCGCTGGACCCGTGGCGGGGTCGATTGCGCCCGGGGGGACCCACGTCCCGGCCTGCGAGGGAGCCGAGACCACGTCGTGCGCGACCAGGATCGGGCGAACTCCGTTCACGGATACCACACAGAGGTTCGTCGCATGCCAGGGGTGCGCGGCGACGAGAAGCTGCTTGCCGTCGGGCGACCACACCGGCGAGAAGGGTCCCGCGCAGCCACCGTTCTCGGCCGGGTGCAACCGATGCGTCACCGCGCCGCTCGCGGGGTCGATCAACGCGATCGAGCCCACCTTCGGATCCCACTTGGCCCCCAAAATGATGCTGGCGAGGCTCGACCCATCCGGTGACCACACCGGAGCGCCGAGGCACGAACCCTGTCGACACCCAACCAGGGCGCGTTCACGACTCCCATTCGCATCGATGCGCATAAGGGTCTCCGACTGGATCATCGACCCGAGATCCCACCGAAGGAAGGCGATCGATCGCCCGTCCGGCGACCAGGCCGGAGACGAATCGGCCGTGCAGAACCACGCGAGATGGCACATGTTTCCCGGAGTCAGACGCTGTTGGGAACTCCCATCCGCAGCCACGACCCAGATCGAGCTCTGTTGGATCTGCGGTCCTTCTGCGAGAACAACGCTCTGGTTGGAGAACGCCAGCCGGGCGCCGTCGGGGGCCCATGTGAGCTGAGCAAGATCGGTGCCGCATACACCGTTCTGACAGATCGTGATGACCGGACCACCATCGACCTTCTCCACGCGGATGGCGCTGCGGCCGCCGTGCGCGCTCACCTCGATCCACGCGAGGTGCGAACCATCGGGCGACCAGGTCAGGTCGAATACCTGGCATGCGAACGTGCAGGCCAGGACGGTGCGGTCGAACGTCCCATCCGTCCGGACGACGGTGATCGTCGGCTGGCCCCTGAAGCCCTGACCCTGATCCACGCGGCGGAAGGCAACCTTCGAACCATCGGGCGACCACGCGGGATCCACGATCGACGTCGTCAGCGGGTCGACCGGCGAGCCCATCGTCGCCCGCACCTGCGCCGTCCGACCCGTCACTGGGTCGCGCGCCCAGAGCTGCGTGATCGCGAGTCCGTCCGGGCCGATCCCTACGTTCTTCGCGAACACGATGGGGCCGTTCGCGTGGAGACCTGCCGCAGTGTGGCCGCTACCGTTGAACGCCAGCCAGAGCCCGCCGAACGCCCCGGCGGCGATCGCCGCCGCCACGGCGATGGTCAGCCAGCGTCGCCGGTCGAAGCCGGGTCCGCGCGCGGCTCCCTCGGCTCGATGTTGGATATCAGGCCACAGGTCGGGAGCGCTCAGACCGTCGGCGCGGCGGAAACGGGGATCCAGGTCAGTCGTCATCGTGGTCCTCCAGGAGTTCCCTCAGGCGGGCTCGCGCGCGTTCGAGATGCACGCCGACGGCCGCCGCGGTGGTGCCCAGGATCTGGGCCGTTTCGCGGTTCGAGTAGCCGGCGTAGTGGTGCAGGACGGCGGCCCCGCGCTGCTTCGGGGAGAGCCTCCCCAGCGCTCGGAGCAGGTCGATCATGTCCGGCTGGGCGTCCTGGGGCAGGTCCGGGATCTCCGGGCTCAGGGTTCCCCGGCGTTTGAGTTCGCCTCGCGCCACCGCGAAGCCGGTTCGCCACACCCAAGCCTCCACATCTCGGATCTCGGTTCCCCTACGCAAAGCTTGGGCGAACGCCTCCGCCACCGCGTCGCTCGCGATCTCCCGGTCGCCCGAGAAGAGCACGAGCGCGCGCCAGAGCCGCTCGCCCTGCGCGCGGTAGGCGCGTTCGACCGGATCGCGCGCGGTGGTCAACGTGGCTGCCCCATCCATCCACCGTATAGGGGCGCTCGGGGCCCGGTTCATCAACATGGCGGCCCGAACCGATGTCCGAAGGCCCGGCTACTCTCTGCAGATGCGGGACCTGACCTCGCTCCCGAAGGCGGAGCTGCACATCCACTTGGAAGGGGCGATGCGCGTTGCCACGGTTCGGGAGCTCGCGGAGGACCGAGGGCTGGAGACCCCACCGGGCCTGACCGCCGGCGGCTGGCGGTTCCGAGATTTCCTGGACTTCATCGACAACTACATGGCGCTGTGTGCTGTCATGACCGAACCGGAGGATTTCCGGCGCCTGGGAGTGGAGGTCTGCCGGGATCTTGCGGCCACCGGCGTTCGCTACGCCGAGGCGGTCTTCTCACCGGCCAACCACGCCGGGCGGCACGGGTGGTTCGCACCGATCGAAGCGCTGCTGGACGGGCTTGCATCGGGCGAACGCGAAACGGGGGTCACGGTGAAGCTCGCACCCGACATCGTGCGAGACCTCGGCATGGACGCCGCCGAGCACACGCTGGAGGTCGCCCTGAAGCACGCGGGCGACGGTGTGGTCGCGCTCGGCTGCGCCGGCAGCGAGCGGACCGGCATCGAACCGTTCGCCCCGCTCTTCCGGCGGGCGAAGCACGCGGGCCTTCGGAGCGTTCCCCACGCGGGGGAATGGGCGGGGCCGGAGAACGTCTGGGACACGCTCGCCAACTTCCTGCCGGACCGCATCGGCCATGGGGTTCGCGCCTCCGAGGATCCACGGCTGGTGGAGACGCTCGCCGAGTCCGGCATCGCGTTGGAGCAATGCCCGACGTCGAACGTGGCCACCGGGGTCTACCCTTCGCTGGACCAGCATCCGTTCGATGCGCTGCGGCAGGCGGGGGTCACGGTCACGCTCAACTCGGACGACCCGCCGATGTTCGGGGACGTGTGGCTCACGGCGGTCTACGAGGCCGCGCGGGCGCAGTGGGGGTACGATGACGACGAGCTGGCCACCCTGGCGCAGACGGGTGTGAACGCGAGCTTCGCGGATGATGCCCGGAAACGAGGGCTGAATGAAGAGATCGCCGCGTGGCTCGGGGCCGGAGCCTAGGGTGAAGGCGTCGCGATGGGGGAAGGCGCCGGCTTCGTCACCTTGATCGTGATCGAATCGATGTCGACCGCCTGATCCGTCCGGCAGGCCTCTGTGGGCGAGGCGCAGCCCGGCGCGGTCTGGGATGGGAGCCCCGCGATCTTCAAGAGGACGTTCAGACCCTTCGTGACCGTGCCGAACGCCGTGTACGGCCCGGTGGTGTCCAGGAACGATTGCGGCGCCACCGTGATGAAGAACTGGCTGCCGTTGGTGTTGGGCCCGCTATTCGCGTAGGCGATCACGCCGGGCTTGTCGCCGAACTTGATCGCGCTGTTGACCTCCGTCGTGAACTGATACCCGGGACCACCGGCACCGGTGCCCAGGGGATCACCGCCCTGGATCATGAAAGCCTGCACGATCCGGTGGAACCAGATGCCGTCGTAGAAATGCTTGTCCGCCAGGAACACGAAGTTATTCGTGGCGACGGGTGTGCCCACTGGATCCAGCTTGATCTCGATGGTGCCGCACGAGGTCGCGATGACGGCCGTGTACGTGTTCGCCGGGTTGATGGTCTGCGCGGGCGGGCTGGAGAACTGCGGCTTGGACTTACCGGCGGCCGGCGGGAGCGAGGCGCCACACGCCACGGTCTTGGGCGGCGTTCCCTGCATGGTCACCGTACCCGTCTGCGTGCCCGGTTTGACGGACGGCGAGCTCCCCGGCGAGACGGTTGGGGTGTTCGAGGGCGTGGCCGAGACCTTGGCTGCGGGCTTGTACAGCAGGAAGCCGCCGAACGCCACCACCAGGAGCGCGGCGGTCCCGGCCGCGAGACCCATCTTCATCCGCTGGCGGCGCTGCTCCGTGGCGCGCAATTGCTGGCGCTTGCGCGCCATCTTCGCCAACTGGCGCTGGTGGGTCCGCTTCCCGCTCCCGCTCATACGGCGCGCCAGACTACCGGATGCGCAGAAGTTCAGCGGCCAGACCGTCCAGGATGTCCGTCTCGCTCACTAGCGTCCGGTCGAACCCGAAGCGGCGCATCGCGCCGGCCAGGACCACGCCGCCGGCCACGATCACGTCGCCGCGACCGGGCACCATGACCGGCAGGGCTGCCCGCTGCGCGCTGGTCATGCGCGCCAAGCGCAGGAGGGTCTCCTCGGCGTCCTCCAGGGCGAACCACTGCCGGTGGATCCGGTCCGGGTCGTAGCGTTCGAGCCCCAGATGGACCGCGAGCATGGTCGTAGCCGTCCCCGCGCAGGACACGAGCGTCCGCACCTCGCCCATCGGGACCGCCCGCTCCACATCCTCGAACGCGGCGGCCGCGTCGCGCTCGAACGCCGCCAGGTCTTCGGGCACCGGCGGATCTTGCGGGGCCACGCGTTCGGTCTGCCGGACGCTTCCCAGTTGCGTGCTGATCGCCCGCTCCGCCACGCCAGGGAGCGCCCCGGTGACGAACTCGGTGGAGCCTCCTCCGATGTCCATGACGGCGAAGGGTCCGAGCGCCGGGTCCAGTCCGTGCGTCGCCCCCAGGAAGCTGAGCCCGGCCTCACGCTCGCCGTCGATGACCTCGAGCGTGGCGCCGGTCTGGGTTCGCACGATCTCCGCGAACCGGTCGCGGTTGGCCGCGTCGCGGACGGCGCTGGTCGCGGCCACGCGGATCGTCCCGGCCCCCAGCGCGCGGGCGCGCCGGCCGTAGCGACCAAGGACCAGCGCCGTTCGCGCCAGGGCCTCGGGGTTCAGCTCGCCGGTTCGATCGACGCCTTGACCCAGCCGCGTGATCACCATGTCGCGGGCCAGCTCGGTCGGTGGGTCGTCGGGACCGGCGCCGGGCTCGACGATCAGGAGGCGGCAGGAGTTCGTGCCCTGATCGACCACGGCCACCCTTCCGGGGCGCTGGCCGGGGTGGACGGGCTCGACGCGTTCCGCGACCCAGGCCCCAACCGGATCATCGCCGCCGGCCAGCCGGTAGGCGTAGTGGGCGTGCAGGCACTTCACGCCGGTCCGGGTGCCGGCCACGCCGCCCCACGAGCGCGCGGGCTCCCACTCCTCGGCGCGTTCGTCCGCGTAGGCGCGGTGGGCCGCCTCCAGCGCCTCGTCGAACACTTCGTCCTCGTGCACACGATCGTTGAGCTTGGCGATCCACCCTTCCGACTCCACCCGCGCGATCGCCTTCACGGCATCGGGGCATGTGAGCCAGAACGTGGTCGGGAACGGCTCGCCGTTCGCATCGATGGGCGCGTTCCGGATAACCAGCGGATGGCCTCCACTGCAACGCGCAACGACCGTGAACGCGGTGGTGGGGTCGCGCCCGATCTGCCCGCGAACAGCATCCACATCGGCCGCCCGAAGCTCGCGCTGCGCCACCCCTCCCAGCTTCCCCGGCTCCTCCACGACCAGATGTTCCCAAACCGCTTCATACTGAGGCCCGATGGCCGACCACCCGTTCCTGGAACTGCGGACCCCCCGGCTGATCCTCCGACGGTTCCGGCCGTCCGACGCCCGCGAATTCCAGGCCTACCGAGCCGACCCCGCGGTCTCCCGCTATCAGAGCTGGGACCCGGCCTACTCGCTGGCGGAGGCCGAGGCCTTCATGGAGTCCGTCTCGCGCGCCGCCCCCGGCACTCCCGGTGAATGGTTCCAGTTTGCCGCGGTCTCCGCGACCACCGGCCACCTGGTCGGTGACGTGGGCCTGCGCACCGATCCCGACGACCCCGGCCTCTTCGAGCTCGGCGTCACGGTCGCCCCTGCCCACCACCACCAGGGCTACGCCGCCGAGATGACTGCCGCCGTCACCTCCTACGCCTTCACCACCCTGGCCGCCGCCACCATCCGGGCTATCACCGACACCCGCAACGAAGCGTCGATCCGCCTCCTGGAACACCTCAACTTCCGGCGCACCGAAACCAACGAAGCAGTCTTCAAGGGCGAGGAGTGCCAAGAGCACACCTACGAACTAACCGCCCCCGAAGGGTGACGCACTACTTGCGCTTGTGCTCCACAGCCCGCTTGTAGTCCACGAGCCGTTCCTCGCTCGAGCGCATGAACTTCTTCAGCATCTGCTCGAACTCGGGGTCCGAGCCGCGTCGCCGCGTCTGCGGTGGAGGGTCCTGAAGCGCCTTGATCGAGAGATCGATCTTCCCGTCTTCCTTGATGGCCAGGCACTTCGCCTGCACCACGTCTCCTTCGCGGAGATGGTCGTGCACGTCCTTGACGTAGTTCCGGTCGATCTCGGAGATGTGGACGAGTCCGAGGCGTCCGTCCTCCAGTTTGAGGAATGCGCCATACGGAGTGATGCGTTCGACGGTGCCATCGATCACCGCCCCAACTTCGATCTCAGCGATCTTCGGGTCTCCTTCCCTGCAGGCCACGGGCTATCCCGAGGCAGGCGGCCAGTGTGCGGGAATCGTTCCCGCCCGTCAACGCGTCTATCGGCAGGCCGGCTGGGCGATAACCCTGGCCAGACCTCCACCGGCGGCGGCATAGATGCCCGACGGCACGGTCACGAACGGCGGCGCGGGGGGCATCGTGGTCAGACGCAGGAGCCCGTTCTTCCCCGTCCCGGGGCCGAAGCAGGTGACGTGGCCGGCGTCCAGCCGCCACACGATCCCGCCACCCACGGCAACCGTGACCCCGTTGGAACCGCCCTCCCCTTCCGGAGAGAACCGCCGGGCCAGATCCTCCCACCGGAAGAACTCGACGCCCCCCATCATCCCCGTGGGGAACGTTGCCCACACCCCTGCCGCGGTTGCAGCGAGGCTGGACACTCCCCGCAGGTCCGCGCAGCAGGAGGTGGCTCGGTGAAGGATCTCTCCACTCCACGCCGAGAGTTCAAGAAGCGGGACGCTGTCGTCGGGCAAGGTGGGTCCCCTGGTCGTCACGTAGAGGAGGTTGCCGTCGGGACTGGCAGCGATGTGTGTGATCGTGCCCGAGAGCGACGTGCTCAGGGTTCGCGCGCCGCTCCAGGCGTCCAGCCGGAACAGGCTTCGGCCGACGGCCACCCAGACCCCCGCCGTCGTGGCGACGATCGACTCGGGATGCCCCGGGACGCGAACCCCCCCGATCGATCGCAGCGTTCGCGTGTCCAATCGGCGGATGAGGCCCACTCCTCCGGTTCCTCGGCGTCCCAGCACCCACACGGCTCCGCCGGCCTCGGCGATCCGTCCCTGCCCATATGTTGACCTTCCCCCGCGGAGCGGGTGACTTCTTGCCACCGGTCCCACGCCAGGGATGTAGTGGATCACTACGAGCGGGCCGGAGCTCGGGTGGGTGGTATGTGCCGCGAAGATCGATCCGTCGGGAGCCGCGGCGACACCCGCTGGGGCGTGGGAGAACCGAACAACGATCCTCACGAGGCCCTTCCCTGCTGGTGCGGACAGCAGCCGAACGTGGACGGGCGCCGAAACCCCGGGCGAAGCGAGCCCGCCGGGCAGACCGCTCCCCAGACCGAACGAAGAGACGACCGCGAGGACGACGACGATCAGAAAGGCGGGCCCGCGAGACATGTCGCAAGTCTATGTCGGCGCGATAGCGCAGTGGCGTGTTCTGCCTACGCGGCGCGAACCGAGGGTGTCTCTCCCGCCGCAGCCTTCGGCTCAGGTTCGCCGCCGCCCCAGAGGCCGACCGCGACCCTGCAGGCAACCAGGAGCGCGATCAGGGTAACGACCCACGCCGCGGCGCTGGCGAGCATGGTCACGGTCTCGCGCTGTTCGATCGCGCGGAGCGAACGCCCGACCACGACAACGCCCTTGCCGCCCGATGCATCGAACGGCACGACAACGATCGCTTGACGGACGGTCGAGGCGGGTTGCCAGGTTATGGTGTCGTTGCCGCTAGCCCTTGCGGCGTTGAGGACACCCACCGGCGGCACCGGCGTCGCGCCGTTCAGCGTGGCCGTTGACGCGAGCACGTCGTTGCCCGGACCAACCACGGTGATGAACGGGGCAAGACTCGTCGCGAGGTCAACCTTCAGCCCGGTGACCACGGTCTGCGGCTGCGCGCCGCTGCTCAAACGCGCGGCGGCGTCCTCGGCCATCTGCAGTTGCGGATCGTTCGCGAGGCTTCGTTGATCCTGCTGGACCGAGACGTACACCAGACCGACGAGCGCGGTGACGACCACCGCCGACGGAAGGAAGAGCGCGAGCGTCCTTCGGGTGGTGCCCCTCATCGTTCACCTCCGTGTCGGGTACGCCTCGATGGTGGCACACGCGCGTTGCAGCGGCGCGACCGTCGTGTTGAGTTCCAGTGGCAGCTCGCGGGGATCAGTTCAGCACTTCGGCGGGACCAGCGTGCCGCGCTTGGGAACGGTCATGAACGCGGTCTCTCCCGGCATGACCATCCCCAGGCATTCGCGGGCGATCCGTTGCAGCTCCGCAGGGTCGCTCAGCCGGGTCACCTGCGCCTGAAGGACCTGGTTGTCGTGCACCAGGGCCGAGGTCTCGCGTTGTAGATCCGCGATCTGCCCGCGCTGCGCCATGTAGGCGCGGAACGGGGCGATGGCCAACGTCAGCACCGCGAACACGACGATCAGGAGGATGGCCGCCCTGCCGCTCATCCGGGTGCGGCGAACCGGGGCGTCCGTCCGGGCGCCGGGGCTCTGCTTCCGGGCAGCGATTGGGGAATGGGCCGCCGCCCGGGTGCTCATCCCGAAGCTCCAGGTGGGGCGCCGGACATCAGTTCCCTGCCCATGTAGGCGGCGTTCTCCCCCAGCTCCTCTTCGATCCGAAGGAGCTGGTTGTACTTGGCGGTTCGTTCGCCGCGACTGGGGGCACCCGACTTCATCTGCCCGGCGTTGGTCGCCACGGCCAGGTCGGAGATGGTGGTGTCTTCCGTCTCGCCGCTCCGGTGGCTGATGATCACACCGTAGTTGCTGCGCTCCGCGAGCGCGATCACGTCCAGCGTCTCGGTGAGCGTGCCGATCTGATTCACCTTGATCAAGATGGCGTTGGCCGCCTCCTCGCGGAGGCCGCGCTCCAGCCGTTCGCTGTTGGTCACGTAGAGGTCATCGCCCACCAGCTGCACGCGGCCGCCAAGCTCCCGGTTGAGCATGGTCCACCCGGCCCAGTCGTCCTCGGCGAGCGGATCCTCCAGGGAGACGATCGGAAACCGTTCGAGCAGCGTCGTCCAGAATGCGGCCATGTCCTCGGCCGACCGAGCCGAACCCTCCAGGTGATAGGCGCCCTCCCGGTAGAGTTCGCTCATCGCGGGGTCAAGCGCGATGGCCACGTCGGCGCCGGGCTCAAGGCCCGCGCGTTCGACAGCCTGCAGGAGCAGTTCGCACGCCTCGGCGCCGGTCGAGAGCGCGGGGGCGAAGCCTCCTTCATCACCGACCGCGGTGGCCAGGCCCTTGTCGTGCAGGAGCGCCTTCAGCGCGTGGAAACATTCCGAGCCCCACCGGACGGCTTCGCTGAAACTCGCGGCGCCGATCGGCACGAGCATGAACTCCTGGAGTTCGAGTTCGTTGTCGGCGTGGGCCCCGCCGTTGATGACGTTGAACATCGGCGTGGGCAGCACGTGGGCGTTCGGCCCGCCCAGGTAGCGGTAAAGGGGCGCGCCCGCGCTGTCGGCGGCCGCGCGCGCGACGGCCAGCGAGACCCCCAGCATCGCGTTGGCCCCCATCGCGCTCTTCGTGGCCGTCCCGTCCAGGTCCACCAGCACCTTGTCCACCCCCCGCTGATCGAACGCGTCCATGCCGGCGACCTCGGCGGCGATCGGGCCGTTCACGTTCGAGACGGCGCGCGCGACGCCCTTGCCGCCGTAGGCGGCGTCGTCACCGTCGCGGAGTTCGTGCGCCTCGTGTTCGCCGGTGGAGGCGCCTGAAGGGACCCCGGCCCGGCCGAACGCACCGTCGTCCAGCACCACGTCGACCTCGACGGTGGGGTTGCCGCGCGAATCCAGGATCTGGCGCGCGTGAACGGTCTCGATGGCGCTCATGTGCGTGCGATGGTACCGAACAGGCTCCGAGAACCGGGGATTTGGCCTTGGGGGTGCCCGTTCACGCCATCACGTGGCTCGGATCGCAGTTCGCGCCGCAGACCAGCACGGCCACGCGCTCATTTGGCCCGGGAACATAGGCCCCGCACAGCAGCGCGGCCGTGGCCGCGGCCCCGCCGGGCTCCGCCACCAGCGAACAGTGCCGCCAGAGCCAGATCTGGGCCTCGCGGATGGCAGCCTCGGGGACCAGGACCACGCGGGCCACATCCCGCGCGACCGTCGCGAACGCGATCTCCCCCACCTTGGCCGCGCCCAGGGAGTCCGCCGCGATCCCGCCGACCTCGGTGATCACGGGCCCGCCCGCCGCGAGCGCGGCTGTCATGCCCGCGGCCATCTCGGGCTCCACGCCGACGACCTTCACGCCGGTCCCTGCCAGCCAGGACGCGATCCCCGAGATGAGGCCGCCTCCCCCGATCGCGACCAGCACCGTGTCCACGTCGGGGATCTGTTCGATGAGTTCGATGGCGACGGTTCCCTGGCCCGCCACTACCTCGGGCTGATCGAAGGGGTGCATCAGGAGGGCGCCGGTCTCCAGGGCGCGGCGCTCCATCGCGACCGCCGCTTCGGCGTAGTAGCCGGGAACCACGCGGACCAGCGCACCCAGGTCGCGGATGCCGTCGACCTTCGCGGCCGGGGACGTCTCCGGGACGTAGACCTCGGCAGGATGGCCCAGCGTCTGCGCGGCGTAGGCGACCGCCCGTCCGAAGTTGCCCCCGCTCGCCGCGATCACGCCGGCGCCCGGAACCGTGCTCGCCAGGAGCTTGCTGAACGCCCCTCGCGGCTTGAACGATCCCGTGTGCTGGAGGAGTTCGAGTTTGAGGGTGATCTCCGCGCCGCCCGCGATGAGCGACCCCCGGCCCGGCCGCAGGACGGGCGTGTAGCGAACGTACTGCCGGATGCGCTGGTGCGCGGCCGAGATCTGCTCCCGTCTTATGGGTTCCGCGCTCACGAGGCCTCCGGTCCCGCGGACGGCGACCCCAACGGCGACTTGAGGAATCCTCGATAGGCGCCAACATGCGCGAACCCAAGGCGTTCGTAGAGTTGCTGGGGCCAATCGTCGGCGTCGGCTTCGATGAAGACCAGGTCGGCGCCTGCGGCACGTCCCTCCGCCGCGGCTCTCAACACCAGGTTCCGGGCAACCCCCCGGCCGCGGAACTCCTCAAGCGTGTCCACGCTCTCCACCTGCGCCATCCCGCCGTGCACGTACAGCTCACACGTGCCCGCAAGCTGCCCGTCGATGCGCTGGACGAAGCACCGGGCGCCGATCTTCTCCTCGAGCCAGCCGGGGAACTCCGACAGGGCGTCGGCAACCCCCGGAGCCTGGCCCCATTCCTCTCGCAGATGCAACGCCTTCAGGAACTCCCGCCTTCGTGCGTGGTCGATCTCCTCCACCAGCTCCATCTGCGGCACTCGGTCCGGCTCGCTGCGCTGAACCATGCTCACGACGCGGTCGGCCACGTAGCCCAGATCGCGCATCCCGGCCGCGATGCGCATGCCTTCGTCGTCGGACAGGATGATCTTGCGGTGCTCGTACCCGTCCAGGAGCCGGTCCAGTTCGGCGGCCACCTCCTGGGGGGTGGCGGGCGCGACTCGGTCCGCGAATAGGACGTTGGCGTCGTAGCGGATCCGGAACTCCTCGTTGAAACAGGCGACGCCGAACCGACTGCGCTCGGTGCGCGTGCTGGTCGTCTCCAGGAACCAGCGCGTGAACTCCATGATCCGGCCGAACTCATCCATGGCGGAAAGGGTACCGGCGCCTACGCGCCCTCAGATACTTTGGCTTCGTCCCAGAGCGCGCGCAGCTGAGGCTCCGTCAGGGTCGCGAGATCGAGACCCCGCGCCGCTGCAAGAGCGGCCGTGCGTTCGTACCGCTCGGAGAAGGAGCGAACCGTCCGTCGCAGGGCCGTCTCGGCGTCGGCGCCGTCGGATCGCCCCACCGCCACGGCCGCGAAGAGCACGTCGCCCAGTTCGGCCTCACGGTCGTCGGGATCTTCCGCCTCGGCGAGTTCGCCGACCTCCTCCCGAAGCTTGGACAGCGCCTCCTCGCGCGAACGGAACGCGAACCCCCAGCCGGCCGCCCGGCGTTGCACCTTCGCCGCTCGAGCCAGCGCCGGGAGTGCATGTGGGATGTCGTCCTCGACGCCCTTGCGGCCACCGGGCTCCTGGGCCTTGAGCTTCTCCCAGTTGACCAGGACCTCCTCGGCCCCCGAGACCTGGGTGTCGCCGAACACGTGCGGGTGGCGGTGGATGAGCTTCTTCACCAGCCCGTCCGCCACATCGTCGATGTCCCAGCCGCCCGCATCCGCCGAGATCTGCGCGTGGAACGTGACCTGGAGCAGGACATCGCCCAGCTCGTCGCGGATCCGATCACCGTCGTCGGCCTCGATCGCTTCGATCAGCTCGTAGGTTTCTTCCAGCAGATGGCGCGCCAAGGTCTGGTGGGTCTGTTCCTGATCCCACGGGCAGCCGCCCGGCGCGCGGAGCACACCCTGCACGCGGATCAGATCAAGCAAGCGTTGCCCACCCAGCCGCGAGGGCACGGGGCCATCGGGCACCTTCCCCGCGGCCCCCTCGCTCACGGCCCCGACGAAGCCGCGGCCGAAGGCGCAGAGGTGGCCGAGCCAGTACCGGTGCTGGTGATCGGGATCACGCCGCGCGCCGGGTCGTACGTGCCGTACTTCGGGTTCACGATGACCGGCGAGGTCTTGTTCTGGACCGTCAGCCAGTCCTGGAACGCCGTCCCGCCAGCGGCTTGAAGCAAGGCCACCTTCGCCTGACTGAACGGGGTCACCGTCTTCGAGTTCAACAGGATCACGTGCCAACCGAATTGGGTCTGCACGGGCTTGGAGGTTTCGCCCGGCTTCATGGCGAGCACCGCGTCAGCGAACGGCTGCACGAAGCCGCCCGACGTCGAACCGGGTGGTGGGCCGACCGTTTGCGCGTAGTGGCCATGGTTGGTGGCGGCGCCGGGATCCGTCGACACCTTCGTCGCAAGCGCTTCGAAGTCCGTCTGCGTGAACCCGGGGGCCGTGACCTGCGTGTAGATCTTGTTGGCCTCGGCCTGCGTCTTCACCAGGATGTGATCCAGGTCGACGTTCGTGTAGGACGCGATCTGCTGCTGGTAGAGCGTGTTGAGCTGCGCGTCACTCACCGACGCCGTCTCGATCGCGGTCCTGACCTTGCCGGCGAGCACGAACTGCCCGGCGAGGGTGGTCAGGTCGGCGCGCGTCAGCCCGTTCGCCTTGAGCGCGGCGTCGATCTTCGGCGCTCCCAGCTGTGTATCCAATCCCGAGATGGCCTTCGTAACGTCGGCCGCCGGCGCAGTGACCTTGTTGGCGGTCGCGTACTTGTTGACATACACACTTTGGATCAGGTAGCCCAGCGCTTGGCGGTTGCAAGATGCGGCGTCGAACACGGGGGTGGCCGTCGCGCTGGTGGGCGCGGCAGCACCGCACTGGGACCCGTTGATCGACGCGATGAACTTGAAAGTCTTCACTTCGCTTGCAAGCTGGGCAACGGTGATGGTGGTGGAGCCGACCTTCGCGGCGTTCGACGGATCCTGGCCGGAGGAGCTTGATCCGGAGCACGAGGCCGCGAGGAGAGTAAGGATCAGGGCAGGGGTAAGGAAACGCCAGGGAGTCTTCACGATGCGAATCACTGTACTAGCAGGTTCGTGACAAGGCCTGTTCAGGCGTCTTCCACTGCGGTGAGCAACATCTTCTCCACAGCTCTGGCCAGATCCGCGCCGAACACCCGCTCGGGAACCAGGTTCAAGGTGCGCTTGGCGTCGTGGTAGGTGGCCTTGAAGACCCGCTCCTCCAGATCGGGCAACAGCGCGTCGGGGATGGCAACCGGCGTGAGACGAACCTGGTCCTTGTACGTGATGACCTCCTCCACACCCAGGCGGGCGCACGTCACGCGGAGCGAGCCGATCGCGAAGAGGGTGACCACCTCCGGCGGGAGGGCGCCGTACCGGTCCACCGTCTCGTCGTGGATGGCGGTCAGAGTCTCGTGATCACCGGCCAGCCCGATCCGGCGGTACAGCTCCAGCCGAAGCGATTCCTGCGCCACCCACCCCGGCGGGATGAACGCCTTCACCGGGAGGTCGATGCGCAGATCCTTCTGGACCGGGATGTCTTCTCCCTTAAGTTCGGCGACGGACTCCGCCAGGAGCCGGGCGTAGGCATCGAACCCGATCGCCGCGATGTGACCGTGCTGCTCCGCACCCAGGATGTTGCCCGCCCCGCGGATCTCCAGGTCTCGAAGCGCGATCTGGAACCCAGATCCTAAGGCCTGATGCTTCGCGATCGTGGCCAGGCGTTCGTGCGCCTCTTCGGTCATCTCCCGCTGCGGCGGGAAGAACATGTAGGCGAACGCGCGCTCGGTGGAGCGCCCGACACGCCCGCGCAGTTGGTACATCTGCGCCAACCCGAGGAGGTGCGCGGAGTCGACGATCAGCGTGTTTGCGTTCGGCACGTCCAGCCCGGACTCGATGATGGTGGTACTGACCAGGATGTCCGCGTCGCGTTCCCAGAACCGCACCATCTGCTTCTCCAGCTGATCCTCATCCATCTGGCCGTGCGCGACGGCGATGCGCGCCTCGGGGACCTGTTCATGGATCCATGCGGCTTGCCGATCGATCGTGGCTACCCGGTTGTGGACCCAGAAGATCTGTCCCTCGCGCAGGAGTTCCCGCTTCACGGCGCCGATCGCCAGGCCTTCGTCGTAGCTGCCCACGTAGGTGAGCACGGGCTGGCGGTCTTCCGGCGGCGTGTCGATCGTGCTCATCTCGCGGATGCCGGTGAGCGCCATCTCCAGCGTGCGCGGGATCGGCGTCGCGGTCATCGTGAGGACGTCGACATGCGCGCGCAGCTTCTTCAACCGCTCCTTGTGCGCCACGCCGAACCGCTGCTCCTCGTCCACGACCAGCAGGCCGAGATCCTTGAACTTCACGTCCGAGGAGATGAGCCGATGCGTCCCGATCACCACATCGACGCTCCCGTTCGCAGCCGCCGCCAAGACCTTCTGCTGCGTAGGCGCATCGACGAACCGGGACAGCATCGCGACCTTCACCGGGAACGGGGCGAAGCGTTCGCTGAAGGTGTTGAAGTGCTGTTCGGCAAGGAGCGTGGTGGGAACCAGGATGGCGACCTGCTTGCCCTCCATCACCGCCTTGAACGCCGCGCGGACGGCGATCTCCGTCTTGCCGAACCCCACGTCGCCGCAGACCAGCCGGTCCATGGGTTTTGGCAGCTCCATGTCCCGCTTCACGTCGTCGATGGCGGTGAGCTGGTCACCCGTCTCCTCGTGGGGGAAGGCGTCCTCCAGCTCGCGCTGCCACGGCGTGTCCGGCCCGAACGCGTGCCCCGGCACCGCCATCCGCACGCTGTAGAGCCGAACGAGTTCGCCCGCCATGTCCTTGACGGCCTTGCGAACCTTCCCCGTGGCCCGGGCCCAGTCGGTGCCGCCCATCCGGTGAAGGCGGGGAGCATCGCCTCCCAGGTACCGAGCGACCATGCCGACCTGGTCGCTGGGCACATAGAGCTTGTCGCCCTCGGCGTACTCCAGGATCAGGTAGTCGCGTTCGCTCCCTGCGAGCGCGCGGTGGGTGATCCCGGCGTACCGGCTCACTCCGTGGATCCGGTGGACCGCGAAGTCGCCGGGCTGCAGTTCGTCACCGACGGCGTCGGTTCGGCGCTTGGTGAACCGCGGGGCACTCCTGGTGTGCCGCCGCGACCCGAACAGATCCTCCTCGGTCGCAACGGCCAGCTTCTCCGACGCGAACACGAACCCGTTCCGCAGCGGCGCCTCCACGGTCTCCAAGCCGGGGATCTCGCCGACCACCTCGCCGATGCGAGCAAGGGAGCCGTGGCCGGCCGCAGTCAGGACGATCCGGTAGCCGACGGCGGACAGCTCGACCAGCCGCTTCGCCACTTCGGCCGCGTTGCCCTGAGCCGACCCCCAGGACGCGAGCCCGGCGGACTGCCCCTGCGTGAACTCGGTCAGGTGCAGCTGGACATGTGCGGCGAGCGCCGCTTCCAACGGGCGCACGGCCGGCGGGCCCGGCCACGACAGGGCGGTCGCCAGCGCGTCTGCCTCCTCGAACGCCTGCCGCGCACGATCCTGGGTCCGCGTGGCCTCCGTCACCACGACCCACGAACCCTCCGGAAGGAGTTCGGCAGGCGTGGGAAGGTGATCGAACACCAGCGGAGCGAGCGACTCGGCTCCCTCGGCGTGGAGACCGTCGGCCAGACGCTGGAGGCCGTCACGGATCCGGTCGGTCATCTCAGGCGCGAGGGCGCCGGCGCGCGCGCGGACGGCCGCGTCGACCACCAGCTCGCGGACCGGCGGAACGCGAGCGAGCGTCACCGCCTGCGAGGAGAGCTGGGTCGAGGGAACGAACTCGCGGATCGACTCGACCTGGTCCCCCAGGTACTCCAGACGCACAGGGCGCCGGGCGGTCCCCGGGAAGATGTCCGCGACCCCACCGCGAACCGCGAACTCACCGCGATGTTCGACGATGTCGCTCCGCGTGTAGCCGAGCTCCACCAGCCGTTCGGCCAGGGCGTCGGGCGGCAGTTCGGATCCCGGCACCAGCTCGAGCGGCGGCACGGCCCCGAGTGTCGGGATCAGCCCCTGCATGGCGGCCAGCGCCGGCGCGACCACGACGAACGCGCCGGTCGCGGCCCGCAGACGCGCGACCGCGTCGGCGCGACGCGCGGCCACCTCCGGCGAGGGCGAGATCCCCTCATACGGCAGGGCTTCCCACGCAGGGAGTACGGCCACGCGATCGGGTCCGAGCCACGCTTCCAGCGAAGGAGCGAGCGCGTCGGCCTCGTGAGGACCCGGGGTCACCGCCAGGATCGGCGTCGCCAACGCGACCGCGAGCCCGGCGATCAGGAAGTCCCCCCCTGCCTCGGCACGCGCCGTGACGGGCCGGTCGCGAGACAGGAGCAGCCGCTCGAACGGCTCCGAGGCGACCAACGTCTCCAGCAGGTGTTCCAGGCTCAACCCAACCTCCACAACGCGAAGCGCCCCGGCCGCGGCGCGACGGGGCATCTTGCGAGGGAGTCTACGGCCGGAGCCGGGCAGCGTTCAGACGACGCGGAGGCGCCCGGAGCTGTCCGGTGGTGAGGGTTGGTGCATGGCGTTGGGGTCTCGGACGGAGAGCCAGCGCCAGAATTCGTCGGCGGGGATCGGGCGGCTGAAGAAGTAGCCCTGGGCTTCGTCGCAGCCGTAGCTGGCCAGCAGGTCCCAGGTCTCGCGATCCTCCACACCCTCGGCGACCACCTGCAGGCCCAGGTTCTTCCCCAGCTCTACTGTGGCGCGCACGATCATCGCGTCGTTCGCGTCGTTCAACATGTTCATGACGAACGAACGGTCGATCTTGATCTCTTGGATGGGCAGGCGCTTCAGGTGCGAGAGCGATGAGTATCCGGTCCCGAAGTCGTCGATGGACAGGTTCACGCCGACATCGCTGATAGCATCGAGCACGCCCGTGGAACGGCCCGAGTCGGCCATGAGGAAGCTTTCGGTCAGTTCCACCTTGAGGAACGCCGGAGGCACGTCGTAGCGGTTCAGGATCTCCGCGATCTGATCCGGCAGCTGACCGTCCAGCAACGACCGAACGGAGATATTCACGGCCACCTGCAGCCGCACGCCTCTATCCGCCCACTCCCGCCACTGCCGCATCGATTCCTCCAGCACGAACGCCGTCAGCGGGCGAAGGAGGACCGTCTTCTCAACCAGGGGGATGAACTCGTCGGGGGGAACCAGCCCCAGCTCGGGGTGCTGCCAGCGGATCAAGGCCTCGGCGCCCGCCACCTTGCCGTCCGAGAGCCGAACCTTCGGCTGGTAGTACAGGACGAACTCGCCGTGCTCCAGCGCCGGGCGCACGTGGCTGATGAGCGCGAGGCGCGCCGGGCTGTCCCGGTCGAAGTCGCGCTTGTAGACCTCGAAGCCGCCGCCCGCCTCCTTCGCCGCGTACATGCTCACGTCGGCGCGCCGAAGGAGGGTCTCGGCGTTGTGGCTGTGCTCGGGGTAGATGGCGATCCCCACGCTCCCGGACACGTCCAGGGCCAGGCCCTCCACCGTGATCGGATGCTCGAGTTCCTCCATCAGCCGTTCGGCGATCCTCACGGCCACCGACTCCTCGAGAAGGTCGGGCAGCAGGATCCCGAACTCGTCGCCGCCCAGGCGGGCCATCATGTCGCCGGGGCGAAGCACGGTGGCAAGGCGCGGGCCGATCTCGGTCAGCAGCATGTCCCCGAAGTGGTGGCCGAGCGTGTCGTTGATCTCCTTGAAATGGTCCAGGTCCATGAGCATCACCGCGATCCCGCCATCGACCACAGACGCGTTCTCGATCGCCTCGGCCAGCTTCTGCTGGAACAACACACGGTTCGGCAGACCCGTCAGTGAGTCGTGGAGCGCCTGGTATTCGTTCTCGGCCTGCTTAACCGCGAGTTCCTGCGTGGCCACCTGCAGCGAGTGGGTCCGCTGGAACATCTGCCTGGCGAAGGCGAGTGGAGCCATGAACACGAAGATGGCCCAGGGGCCAAGCGTCTTGAAGGAGAAGGCAACGAGGACGCTGAACAGGGCGAGCCCCATATACGACAGCACGAACTCTCCGAAGACTCCCGAGTGCATCTGCCGGATGACCGACTTCAGCGGCTGATCCAGCTTGAAGTGAACGTGGAGGGCAACGAGCAACATGTTCACGGCGTAGCCCGCGATCGCCGCGACCAGGACGGCGAAGGCCAGAAGGTACCAACGCGAAGAAAGCGTCGCCGCCCTGTGGAACAGGAAGCTTTCGACTACCACCGCCACGCCAACCTGGGCCCGGTTGAAGAGCGCCCTCGTGAACGGGACCGTCCCGTGTAGCTCCCGCGTGTCGCTACTCCCTAGGAGTGCCACCGCAGACGCAACCGGGGCGGCATACAAGATCGCAACCGCGAGCTCCAACGGGAAGCTCAGGCTGAAGCTCTCCTCCACCTCCGTGGGCACGGGTAGAAGGTCCACCATCGCGATCGCCCCGATCCACAGGAGCAACTCCCAGTCGCGGAACTCAGCCTGCCGATTCACGAACGCGGCGACGATGAAGCAGAGGATCGGAAGATAGACGCCCGCTTCGAAGAGGTGCAGGGCCACCTTCGAGTGTCGTTGACGCCTCGGATCGGGAGCGGGGATAAGGTCGTCACTCGCTCGCCGGGACTGCTCCCGATCGGCTCGGCGTCGCTCTGCTGGGGTTCGATCAGGCGGCGCCGCGTCGAAGTTAGGCTCGTTCATCTGCACCACCCGCCACCGTGTCGCGCGCAGCAGGACCCTCCGGCACCTCGCCGGGACGGCGCCGCATCGCCGCTGCGATGAGGACGATCACGCCGCCGTAGGTGAAGAGATCCCCCAGGCTGACCGACTGCGACACGGGCGGGGGGATCGCGATGACGTCGGCGAGGAACGTCAGATCGTCTGACGGCTCGATCAGATGATGCTTCGCACCGCCGGCGTGGACCAGGTCCGTCAGCGTGGACGCCTGCCCTGAATCGATGAGCGACCGACCGCTCACAGGCATCCCGCCGTTCACCGCGATGACAGTGAAGTTCAAGATGATCCCCACGGCGATGATCGCGAATCCCGTCACCTTGAGGTTCATGAATGCGAACACCAACAGCAACACGAACGATCCGTAGAGCATGTAGACGGGCCAGCGGTTCCCTGGAACCGGTGCCATCTGCATGACGAGCCCCACCAGGGCCAGCGGGAACCACCGGACCTTGATCCCGGATAGCCACGAAACCCTGCCACCCAGCAGGTAGCCCAAGCCTATGGCCACAGCGAACGCCACGAGCACCAATCTCATACGTACTCCATCGGACCGACCCTCACGCTCCTGAACCGTTGGTCGAGGGGAATATGGTCGGCTCGCGAGAGCCGACGAAGACAACCCGGCGGGAAGCCATCCCCAGAAAGACAACGCCCCCGACGGAGCACCGTCGGGGGCGATGTTTCGGGGGGGAACTCTGTTCAGTTCGCCTTCCACCCGGCGCCGACCGCAAGCGCGAGCGCTGCGAGGGAGCCCAGCACGTAGAACGTGTACTTCATCCGACTGCGCATCTCAGTTCTCCTTCCCATCACTCGGGTTAGTTGGCCTTCCACCGGGCACCGGCGGCAAGCAACAGCGTCGCCAGCACGGCCCCTTGCAGCATCAGGTGCCGCCACGACGTGAGCTTCGTACGCATATCCACCTCCTACCTTCCCTGGTCCTTCGGTAACAGATGCAGCATCGGCGTTTCCGGCCTCGAGAACATCGGGCCTCGGTCGCGAAGATAGGTAGGCTGCCCCACAGGCAGTAGGGAGGAAGGGACTACCCCGATACCCGAGGAAGGCTAGGTCGAAAGTCGGAGACCTATGCCGCCGGCCCGGTGCCGTTGAATCGGTCTTGGGTCCTGGCCAAACCCTCGATGACCAGGGACGACACGCCGTCCGCCGCGTCGACGATCAGGAGCGCGACCTCGGCCTGCTCGCGCTTAGTGAAGCCGTCCAGCACGAAGTCGGCCGGATCCTTGCTGCCGGGCGGACGCCCGATCCCGCACCTGACCCGGAAGAAGTCGGGCGAACGCATGGCGGCTTGGAGGGACTTCAGCCCGTTGTGGCCGTTGTTGCCTCCACCCTGCTTCACGCGCAAGGTCCCGAACGGGATATCCAGTTCGTCGTGAACGGCGATGAGCTGAGCGGGAGGGACCTCGAACTTCCCGGCCAGGCCGGCGAAAGCGGGGCCGGAGTCGTTCATGTAGCGGAGCGACTTGGCCAGCAGCACCCGGTGCGTGCCGATGCGGATCTCTGCGGTTTCCACCGGCAGGAAACGCGCCTTGCGGAAACGGCCGCCTTCCGCGGCGGCGATGGCATCCACGACCGAGGCGCCGATGTTGTGCCTGGTTCCGGCGTAGCGCTCACCGGGATTGCCGAGTCCGGCGACCAGCCAGACCATCGCTTAGCTCTCGCCGCCCTCCGTGGGAGCTTCACCCTGTTCTGTCGATTCATCCTCTGCGGGAGCCTCGGCAGCCGGGGCTTCGACCGCTTCGGCGCCGTCG
>JBBRTK010000023.1:0-23244 GCA_038244455.1 Actinomycetota bacterium | reverse complement strand
GCCTTCTGGGACATGCACCATCCGGAGAACGCGGTGGCGATCCGTCTGCACGACGAGTCCTACGGACGTTTGGTCATCGAGGTAGAAGACCCCGACGCAACGATCGCCCGCATCCTCCGGGCCATCCCCGCTACTTGACCGCTCCGAACGTCAGACCGCGCACCAGCCATTTCTGCACGATGAAGGCGAAGATCACCGTGGGCAGGAACGCGACGACTGTCACCGCCATGATCCCGCCCCACGCGGTGCCTGCCGGGGACTTCAGGGAGCCCACCGCGACCGGCAGGGTCTCGGTCCGCAGTGACGACAGCACGAGCGCATAGGGGAAGTCGTTCCAGGAGAAGATCAGACAGAAGACTGCCGTGGCGGCGAGGCCCGGCGCCGCGAGCCGCAGGCTGATCCGCAGGAACGCGCCCAGCCGCGTGGCGCCGTCGGCCATGGCGGACTCCTCTATCTCGCGTGGGACCTCCTTGAAGAACGCCCGCATCATCCACGTCGCGAACGCCGTGGCGAACGTCGCGTGCATCGCGATCAAGAGCACGTAGGTGTCGAGGATGTGGAACTGCACCGCCAGGAGGTATGCGGGCAGCGCGATCGCCATCTCGGGCAGCATGTATGCGAGCAGGAACGCGAAGAACACACCCTTGCGGCCGCGGAAGCGGAACCGCTCGAACCCGTAGGCGGCCAGCGATCCCAGCGTCAGCGCGACCACACAGGTTCCCGCGGCGATCACCGCGCTGTTCTTCAGGTAGACAAGGAAGCCCTGTTGAAACAGGACGGTGTGGTAGTTCGTGAGCGTGGGCGTGAAGATCCACTTCGGCGGCAGCGCCCACGCCTGAACCTTCGTCTTGAGCGAGGTTCCGATGGTCCACAGCACGGGTGCGCTGAGGATCCCCACCGCCACGAACGCGGCGACCGTGGACGCGGCCCCGGCGCGCCGACGCTTGCGCACGAGCGTGGTCACGCGTGCCTCCGGTCGCTGTCGACCTGCCGGAAGATCAGGGCGCACACGCCGATCGTCACCGAGGCAACGATCACAACCTGGGCGAAGGCCAGCCCCGTATGGAACTGCTCGAACCCGGTCTTGTACGTGTAGAACTGCGCGGTCTCCGTCGCGTTCGCCGGACCGCCGTTCGTCATGGAGAAGACGATGTCCAAGATGCGCATGGCGTCGGCGATGCGGATGAGGAGCGCCACCGTGATGGCGCTCCGAAGGAGCGGCAGGGTGATCCGCCGGAACTCCTGCCAGGCGTTCGCCCCGTCCACCGCCGCCGCCTCGTAAGGCTCGAGCGGCAGTGACTGGAGCCCTGCCAGCAGGATGAGCGCCATGAACGGCGTCCACTCCCAGACATCGGTCAGGACGATCGAGAACAGCGCGGTGTGCGCGGTCCCCAGGATCGAGCCGGGGAAGACGCCGCCGGCACCGGTGAGCCCCACCTTGTTGAGGTAGTAGGCCACCATGCCGTAGTTGTCATCCAGCATGTAGCGCCACATGAGTCCGACGGCGATCGGCATCATCATGGCCGGGATCAACATCACCGCGACCAGGATGCGGCGGCCAACCAGCACGCGCTGGAGCAGCATCGCGAGCCCGAGTCCCAATAGGAACTCGAGTCCGACGGCAAGCACCACGATCTTGCCCGTCGTGAGCGTGCTCTGCCAGAACTCGGGGGTGTGAAGGACCCGCCCGTAGTTCCCGAGCCCGATGAACCGTGCCCCACCCGCCGGGTTCGCGAAGTCCTCGGCGTTCATGCTGTGCCGCAGGAGGTACAGGAGCGGGAACCCCATGACGGCGAGCAGGAACCCGGCCGCCGGCGCGATGAAGCTCAGGCCGGTGAGGGCTTCGCGATGGCGCGCGGCGTAGCTGCGCCGCCGCGGCGCAAGGTCAGGTGCCGCCGCCTGCTGCACGCGTCCCGGTCCTGTCCTCCTCCTAGGAGGAGGACAGGATCTGCTCCCACTGCGTCTGGGCATCCGCCATCGCGGCCTCGGGCGTCTTGCTGCCGGTCAAGGCGGCGTTCAGGTCGGTTGACAGCGCGTCCACCAGATCGAAGTACGCGGCGTTGCTGATCGGGACCACCGCTCGCGAGGAGGCCTCACCCTCCGGCTTCAACCATGGGTACTTCGCCTGCAACGATGGGTCGTTCTGGATGGAGGTCCGTGGCGGACTGGACCCGTTGGGCACAAGCGCGGCGAGCGTCTTGGCGCTCGTCGCCCACTGGATGAACGCAAGGGCGGCAGGCTTGTTCTTCGAGTACGCGTTCATCGCCCAGGCGTAACCGCCGAACGCCGTGTTCGCCGTCCCGGGGAACGGCGTGTACTGCCACTTCCCGATGACGTTCGAGTTGGAAGGGTCCAGGAGGCCGGGCGTCTGGTCGGAGAACAGGACCGCCGTGGAGACCTGTCCCTGAGCGAACGAACTCGCGGCTTGGTCCCAGCTGAAGTTCGCAACGCCCGGCGGCGCGCTCTTTGCCAGGGTGACCAGATCGTTCGTCGCCTTGATCGCCTCCGGCGTGTTCAGGGTGGGCTTGCCCGACGAGTCGAAGAGCGAACCGCCCTCGCCCCAGAGCCAGTTCACCCATTCGTAGAACACCGGCTCACCCTGTTGGCCCATGATCTCGGTGCCGTAGGTGGGCGGCTTGTTGAGCGCGGAGACGTTCGAGAGGTAGTCCGCCAGCGAGGTGGCCGGCGTAAGGCCCGCGCCTTTGTAGATATCGGTGCGCGATGCCGCCATCATCAGCGTGTTCTCGAACGGCATGGCGTAGAGCTTGTTGTTGTAGCTGAAGTTGCCCAGCAGCGTCTGCGGGAAGTCGCTCGTCCCCAGATCCACGTGCTGGGTCGCGGCATACTCCTGGATGGGCTCAAGCCCGTTCAGCTGACCCACGTACCGCGCCAAGAACGTTCCCTCCGTCCAGAACACGTCGTAGGAACCGGTCTGCGAACGTAGGTCGAGCGTCTCCTTCTGCGTCATGGCGTCGTACCCGATGTTGACGACGTTGACCTTGATCCCCGTCTGCTGTGTGAACTGCGGGATCATCTTCAGCAGATTGTCCACCGTCGGCGTGGAGGAGACCAGGAACGTCACGGTCCGCGAGGGCTTCACGGGGACGCCGGAGCTACTGGGCGTCGCGCTCTTGGAGCTGCTGCACCCAGCGGCCACACTGGCCAGCGCGGCGAGCACCGCCACCCATCGGAATCCTCGTCCTAGCTTCCGCATGTGGTCCCTCCCTGGATCAGCCGCTGCGAAGCGGAATATATAGGAAACCTTCCTTACTGATTCAAGGGGAGACTACGCCCGGCGCACCGGCCGGTCAATCCAGCGCGGACGCCAACGAACCGATATCGGCGGCGTCCGTCCCGCAGCAGCCGCCGATGATCGAAGCTCCGGCCGTGCGCCACTCGGGGGCGAGGTCGTGAAGACTTGCCCCCTTCCGGCCCAGCCAGTGCTTCGTCTGCGGATCCCATCCCCCGCCCCGGTTGGGATAGACCACGATCGGCTTGGCGGTGGCGCCGCGAGCCACGCGGATCAGATCCTCCACGAACTCGGGCGAGGTGCAGTTGACCCCCACGGCGTCCACCTGTGGCGACCCGGCGACCAGCGCCACCGCCTCGGCGAACGGCGTGCCGTCGGCGATCGTGGCACCGTCCACGCACGTGAACGCGAACCATGCCCGCGCACCGGGGAACCCCGCCAGCACCTGGACGAGCGCTTTCGCCTCGGCGATCGACGGGATCGTCTCGATCGCCAGGAGATCGGGCCGAGCATCCAAGAGGACCTCCATCCGCCGACGGTGGAACGACACGAGTTCAGCGTGCGTGAGGCCGTAGTGCCCGCGATACTCCGACCCGTCGGCCAGGATGGCGCCGTAGGGACCCACCGACGCCGCTACCAACACCTCCCGGCCGGCCTCCGCGGCGGCTTCGCGCGCGATCCGGACGCTCGCGCGGAGCGCCGCCTCGGCCGTCGCCCCGTCCAGACCGCGCGCGGCGAACCCCTCGAAGCTCACCTGGTAGCTCGCGGTGATGACGACGTCGGCACCGGCCTCAACGAACGCGCGGTGTGCCGCCAGGATGGCCCCGGGGTCATCGAGCAGGACGCTCGCCGACCACAGCGTGTTCTCCAGGTCGGCGCCACCGAGTTCGAGCTGCGTGGACAGGCCACCATCCAGGATCAACGTGCCGCGTTCCGCAAGCGCTCGGTCAAGGTCCATGGACCCAGGCTAACCGCTAGCCGCGACCGGTCAGATCACGCCCTGGGCGAGCATCGCGTCCGCCACGCGCGTGAACCCGGCGATATTCGCGCCGTGGAAGTAGCTGCCGGGCTTGCCGTAGTCCTCCGCGGTCTCGCGGCATTGCTGATGGATACGCTTCATGATCGTGCGCAGCCGGTCATCGACCACGTCGCGGTCCCAGGTGACCCGCATCGAGTTCTGCGACATCTCCAGGCCGCTCACCGCGACCCCGCCGGCGTTGGCCGCCTTGCCGGGCCCGTACATCACTCCCATGTCGAAGAACGCCTGCACGCCGGTGGGTGTGGTCGGCATGTTCGCGCCCTCACTGACCACCTTCACTCCCCCGTTGGCCAGGTTCACCGCGTCCTTCTCGTTGATCTCGTTCTCGATGGCGCTGGGAAATGCGCAGTCGGCCGGAACGGCCCAGAGCGGGTTGGCGTCCCCGGTCTCGGCCGCGGTGAACGTTGCGCTCGGGAACGCCTCGACGTACTCGCGCATCCGTCCGCGGCGTTCGTTCTTTAGGGTCATCACCCAGGCGAGCTTCTCCCGGTCGATGCCGTCGGGGTCGTGGATGAACCCGCCCGAGTCTGAGAGCGTGATCGGCGTCGCGCCCAGATCCAGCAACTTCTCCACCGTGTACTGCGCCACGTTCCCGGAGCCGGATACCAAGCAGCGCGTTCCCTCAAGCGACTCATCGCGAGTGGCCAGCATCTCCTCAGCGAAGTAGACGGCCCCGTACCCGGTGGCCTCGGGCCGGATCAACGAACCTCCCCAGCCCACGCCCTTGCCGGTGAGCACGCCGCCCGCGTGCACGTTGCGGATCCGCCGGTACTGCCCGAACAGGAACCCGATCTCACGTCCGCCGACGCCGACGTCACCGGCCGGCACGTCCGTGTCGGGTCCGATGTGGCGTTGGAGTTCGGTCATGAAGGACTGGCAGAAGCGCATGACCTCGGTGTCGGTCTTGCCCTTCGGGTCGAAGTCGGCGCCGCCCTTGCCCGCGCCCATCGGCAATGTCGTCAGCGCGTTCTTGAAGATCTGTTCGAACGCAAGGAACTTCAGCTTGCCGATGTAGACGGCAGGGTGGAAGCGGAGCCCTCCCTTGTAAGGGCCGAGGGCGCTGTTCATCTCGACGCGGAACCCACGGTTCACGTGCACGTCGCCGGAGTCATCGACCCACGGGACGCGGAACTGGATCACGCGTTCAGGCTCGACGATCCGCTCGACGATCTTCGCGTCCCGGTACTCCGGGTGTCGCTCGAGTACCAACTCCACCGACTCCATGACTTCCTCGACGGCCTGGCGGAACTCGGGCTCGTGCGGGTTCTTCATCGCAACGTTGGTCAGCAGTTGATCCACGTACTCGCTCATCGTTGGGGCTCCCCTTCAGTCGCGGAAGTCAGGTTGGGTTCGCTCAACCATCCGAAGGAGCGCTGCCCAATGAAGCTGTGCCCACTCAGTCAGGCCATCGATGATGCCTCCGCGCGTCTCCGCGATCACCTTCGGGTCGATCGGCGTGAGCGGCCCCAGGCCGGACGCGAGCACCTGGAGCTGGGCCGCCTTCTCCAGCATGAACAGGTCGTCGAATGCCGACGACAGCTCCCTGCCGGCTACCAGAACGCCGTGATGCCGCATGAGCATGACCTCGTGCTCACCCAGGGCTTTGGCCAGACGCTCCCCTTCGTTGAGGTCCGCCAAGCCGTGGTACTCCTCGTCGTAGGTGATCCGCCCCATGAACTGCAACGAGGTCTGGCTGATCGGGACCAGCTCGAGCTCGTCCTTCATGGCCAGGGCGGTGGACCAGGGCTGGTGGGTGTGGAGCACGACGCGGGCCTGCGGGCACAACCGATGGATCGGCGAATGTATCCCTATGCCGGTGGCCGGCGGGGTGCCGCTGATCACCGTTCCGTCGACATCCACCACTGCCAGGCTGGACGCGGTGACTTCGGAGAAGTGCAAGCCGAGGGGGTTGATCAGGAAGCGGTCTTCGCGGCCGGGGATGAGCATCGAGAAGTGGTTCGAGATGCCCTCGTGGTAGTCGAACATCACAGCCAGGCGGAAGGCCGCAGCTAATTCGACGCGGGCTTCCCGTTCGTCCATCGGTGGAGCCATCGGCCACCTCCAGCGAGCACGCTACCGCAACGAAGGTGGGATGCCCAGGTCGGGACCCGGGAGGGCGACCAGCGCCATGATCGAGGCCCGTTCGATCTGGTAGGCGGGTTTATCCACCAAGCATCCGGACAACGCAGACGTGATGCAGGGCGGCGAGAAAGCCTTGACCCTCTTATGAACCCACAACTCCGTGGTTCCCCCGCCGTCCAGGTTGAGCGCGTACTGGGCATGCAGGGTATTTACGAAGAAATCACCGAGCTGGTTCAAGCGCCAGCCGGGTGACCACTTATCCTGCCGACCGTCCACCGTTACGAGGTAGATCTGGCAGAGCGTCAGCGGATCGGTGTCAGAGCAACTCGCGCTGAACCCGATAGCCGTCCGTGGGTTGGACCTGTAGAGAGAAGGATCGTTATAGCTGTAGCCGGGGCCAACGTTCACTCCGTTGTTGACCAGCATCGGGGAGCCGCCTATCGAGTCGATGACGCCCGGCCAATGCTCCTGCCGCCAGGTCAGGGCAACCGCGCAACCGCAGGTTGCGAGGGCACTGAGGGTCGTCGCGCCGACGCCCGAGGCGTCCGCGGCGAGCACAACCGCCTCCGGGGTGGTGCCGAGGCCCATCCGGGTCTGGGGACACGGATAGGTGCTAGCGGCTTCAACGGTGTAGGCCCGCTCGATCCCCGCTTTGCCGTGGTTGGACCACTGCGGCACGTCTGAAGGCACCAGGCGAACCGCGCAGTATGCGGGATCGCTCGGCTTAGCGGACCCCGTGCCGGGAGACAGCTGCACCGTGCCCCCAACCTGGGAGTACCCCGCGATCTGGTCGTGGGTGGGGATCCCCGCGTTCCAGATGTCGATGTTGAACGGCGTCGCATTGAAGATCCCTGTGAACGAGAGCTTGGTCCTTCCCATATAGGCCTGTGATCCATCGGCATTGATCGCGAACTTCGGACTCGACTGGAGCCCCGACGTCATCATCTGGCCGTTGATCTCTTCCATGTGTACTGGCATCTGGCTCCGTGCGAAGTCCCCGTTCGTCGCCGCTATCGCGGGCTGGTACCCGATCCCGTCGTAGTAGGCCTTCGACGCGATGGCGCTAGTCCTAGCTGACACGCCGAAGGCGGGACCGGCGTTCACGACGCTCAGCGAAGCAGCCCCTTGGGTGATCCTGATGACGCGGACCTGCTCGGGTCCCACCGCGAAGCTGTAGGTGGTGAGCTGGACGTGCGGGGCCAGCGAGTACTTGTGGATGGTCGTGCCCCCGGCGCTCGCCGACACCATCCCCGAGCCGAATGAGGACACGAAGGCCGGGGCGATCGCGAGGGCGCCGGCCACAACGACGGCCACCGTCCGTCGCAGCGGTGGGGAACGGTCAGACATCAGATCCTCCCGGAAGCATCAGCCCACGCCGGAAGCACGTGAGGCGGTTCGAGTTCATATGAAGGATAACGGCTGGAACCCACGAAGGTTGAGTAGCCGGGGCCTTGGATCAGGCGGGTCAGGCGGAGACGGGGGACCGAGCGGGCGCCCGACTGATCCGGATATCACCGGAAATGGTGAGCACCTTCAACACGAGCGACCTACCGTCCTTCGTCGGGCCTTCCATGGCGGTGAGGTCGCTTCGCGCCTCGCCGCTGGTGGCTCGCACGTCCATGTCCACCGTTGTGCCTTGGGCGACACCGATCTCAACATCACCCGACACCGACCGGATGTTGGTGATCCCCCGTAGCAGTGACCCAACCTGTACGTCTCCTGAAACGCTCGTCACCGAGACGGACCCGTCGACCGCGCCGATCGCGATGTCCCCCGACGCCGACCTGGCCGCCAGATCCCTACCCACCGACGCGACCCGGATGTCGCCAGACGCAGAGTTCATCGTCAGATCACCCTCGATGGCTCCACCTTTGAGATCGCCGGAGCCAACCTTCACCATGACGCTTCCATCCACGTCGTCGAACGTGACGTCACCCGAACCACTGCGGAACTCGATCCCCCCGAGACGTCCCTGCGCGCTCACATCGGCCGCGCCGCTGGACATCTCCAAGGACGAGCCGATCGGACACTTCACCGCCAGGACGAGATCCTTGCCACCGGAGAACCCGAACTTCCCGCCCTTCTGCTCGATGCTCAGTCGATGACCGCCGCCGCCCACTGGGTCCAGGCGGACCACCAGATCCTTCGGGTCCTTCTCTCGATCGAACGAGACCACGGTTGTTGTGGTTTCGGCCGCATCCAGACGGACGGTGCCCGATCGGATGTTGATCTTCACAAGCAGCTTTCCAGGTGTGTCGAACGTCATCGGTTCCATCGGTCCCTCCTTCAGCTCTGGGCGTAGCCCGTGATCCGCGAGCCTGCCCGCCCACGGCCGATCTCGAACTCGGCGCGCCGGCCATCGGCGCCCTGTTGAACGGCGCGGACCAACCAGGCGTTCACGGACAGGCCCTCCCTAGCGGCCGACTCCTCGACCCTTGCCTTCAGCGTCTCGGACATGCGCAGCGTCAAACGCGCCACCCCACCGTCGTCTGATCCATCGGCGGTGTCTGACGGCTCGGCCGGCCCCACGTAGACGATCCGGGCATCACGGCCGGCCACGTGAACCTCCGTGTGGCCCGTCGAGAACTGTTCGCACAATTCCAGCGAGGCTTCACCGAGCGCGTCCTGCAACCGAAGTTGGAGCGCCGGCTCCATCGCCCGGCCGATCCTGTCCAGGGTTGCGCGTCCGGCTTCGTCGCCTTCGACCAGCGCGTCAAGGTCCCCTCTGATGGCCTCCACATGCGGGGTCAGGTCCATCAGCAAGCCTCGGAGGTGGGCAGGGGGCGGCGGGTGTTCTTCGGCCGGCGGATGCGGCGGCGTTGCTCGGCGGTCTTCACACGCTCCTGGATCCTGAGCCGCGCGAGTTCCGCGCCGATCGTCGTGTCCATGATGACGCCCCCTTTGCTGTCGGAATGACGTCACTATGACGTCTTATCCGACGTCTGTCAACCTCCGGCAAGGTCGCGGCCACTCGGCGCGGGGGGTGGGATGGTCAAGAGCGCGGGAGCCAGTTCGCGCAACGCCCGGACGGGCGAGGCGTCGTCCGCCTCGCCCACGATCTGCACGCAGACGTGGTCGGCACCCGCGTCCAGGTGAGCGCGAACGCGCGCGAGCACGGCGTCGGCCTCGCCCCACGCGATCGCGGCGTCGACCATCCGATCGCTGTCGCCGCCCTCCAGAGCGTCCGCATACCCCAGACGACGCCAGTTGTTCGCGTAGTTGGGAAGTTCCAGGTACCGCGCGGCCCAGGCGCGGGCGAGCCCCCGGGCGCGCGCGGGGTCGGTGGACAGGACCACCCCTTGCTCGACCGCCAGGACCGGCTCCGGGCCGAGCACTTCGCGCGCGTGGGCCGTGTGCTCGACGGGCACGAAGTAGGTGTGAGCGCCGAGCGCGCGCTCGGCTGACAGGCGCAGCATCCCGTCGCCCAGCGCGGCCAGCATGCGGCGCGGCCGCGCGGCCGGAGCGGGCCACCGGTCGGCGGCTGCGTCCATCCGGTCCAGGTACGAGCGCATCCGCGCCAGCGGCCGGGACCACTCGTACCCGCGAGCCTCGGTCGTGTACTCGTGGCCGATCCCGATGCCGGGCGCCAGCCGCTCGCCGTAGGCATCGGCGAGGAGGACCAGGCCCGCCTCCAACACCTCCGGCTGGCGCGCGGTGATGTTCGCGATGCCCGAACAGACGGTCATCCGCTCGGTGGCCGCGAGCAGCAGCCCGAGGTGCGCCAGGATGTCGCGCGACCCGCCTCCCTCGGGAACCCAGAGCGCCGGATAGCCCAGCGCCTCGATGGCATGGGCGTCCTCCCGAACGTCGCGGGCCTTGCGCGAATCGAACGCGAACGTCCAGGCGCCCACCGGGCCCAGGGAAGTTCGCAGCGCATCGTGTTCGGCCGTCATGACCCGCACGCTACAGGTGCGCGCGGCCCCTGCCCAGCGGGGGTAGCCTGTGCCGCGATGACCCAGGACACCGCGGACGCCGCGCGCGAGGAACCAGCAGCCCCGGGCCGCCTGTTCGTCGGCTCCGAGGTGGGGACGCTCAGGCGCGTGATCCTGCATCGGCCCGACCTCGAGCTCAAGCGCCTCACCCCCTCCACCGCCCGTGAGCTGCTCTTCGATGGGGTGATCTGGGTCCAGCGGGCGCGCGAGGAGCACGACGCCTTCGCGCAGGCGCTCGCGGATCGCGGCGTCGAGATCCTCTACCTGGAGAACCTGCTGACCGACGTCCTGGACCAAGACGACGTTCGGACCGAGCTGGTGCAGGGGCTGGAGTCCCGGCTGCTGGGGCCCACGCTCGGCCCGTCGGTTCGCGAATGGCTCACGGCGTTGCCCTCGCCCCACCTGGCCGAGCACCTCATCGCCGGTGTGACGTTCGACGAGCTGCCGTTCAAGAGCGAGAGCATCGTGGCGCGGATGCGCCGCGGGTTCGTGGTGCCGCCGCTGCCCAACCAGATGTTCACGCGCGACACGTCGGCGTGGATCTACCAGGGCGTGTCCATCAACACGATGGCCATGGCCGCGCGCAACCGCGAATCACTCCACTACCAGGCCATCTACCGTCACCATCCGCTCTTCTCCGGAACGGACTTCCAGATCTGGAGCGACCACATCGCCGGGCCGATGTTCCTGGAGGGCGGTGACGCCCTGGTCATCGGCAACGGCGCGCTCCTGGTGGGGATGGGCGAGCGCACGCGTCCGGCCGCGGTCGAGATGCTCGCGCAGCGGCTGTTCGATGCGGGGGCCGCGACCCAGGTGATCGCGGTCGAGCTGCCGTCACAGCGCTCGAGCATGCACCTGGACACCGTACTCACGCAGCTGGACGTCGACGCGTTCACCATCTTCCCCGACATCCGCGACGCGATGACCACCTACGTGATCAGACCCGGCCCCAGCGGGCTCTCCATCGAAGAGGAGGACGACCTGTTCGAGGCCATCGCCCGCGCGATGGACGTCCCGGCGATCCGACAGTTCGAAACCGGCGGCGACCGTTTCCAAGCCGAACGCGAACAATGGGACGACGGGAACAACGTGCTGGCCATCGCCCCCGGCGTGGTCATCGCCTACGAACGGAACGTCGACACGAACCGACGGCTGGTGGACGGCGGCATCGAGGTCATCACCATCGAAGGCGAGGAACTGGGCCGCGGCCGGGGCGGTCCGCGGTGTATGTCCTGCCCGATCGAACGCGACGCGATCTCCCGGTAGCGCTCGCGGCCTTACCCCAGCAGATAACGGCGGCTGAGCGGCACGTCCGTTACCGGCGCAACCGCCAACCGGGCGCCGTCCAGTGTCACCGTGGCGTCCGCGGGGTCGACGTCGATCGCCGGGACCGCGCGGTTGTGCAGCAACGATGACCGCTGCACCTCTCGCGTGCCCTCGACGGCGACGAACCGCCGCCCGCTATCCAGGTGCTCCCCGATCCCCGCGTCCAGGGCGGCCTGCGACACGAACGTCGTGGACAGGGCGGCCCCCGCGCCTCCGGTGCCGCCCCAGTGCGCGCCGTAGCGCACCGGCTCCGTGCCCTCGACGGACGCGTTCCCCTCGCCCAGGGCGCCCCAGGCGAAGATCCCCGCCTTGAGGATGAGGAGTGGCTTGACCCCGAAGTACCGCGGGTCCCACAGCACGATGTCGGCCAGGCGGCCCGGCTCGAGCGATCCGACATGGGCAGCGATGCCGTGGGTACGCGCAGGCTCCACCGTGTACTTGGCCAGGTAGCGAAGGACGCGGTCGTTGTCGTGACCCGCCGGCTCCCCGGCCCAGGCCTTCATCACGTGTGCCAGCTGCCAGGTCCGACGAACGGTCTCGCCGATCCGCCCCATCCCCTGGGAATCGGAGTTGATGATCGAGATGGCGCCCATGTCGTGGAGCGGGCCCTCAGCGGCCATCGAGCCGGGATGGATGCGTTCGCGAGCGGCGGCGACGTCCTCGGGAACATCGACCGAGCCGCCGTGGACCGCCAGGATCATCTCCAGATGCTCGGCGGCGGTCGCGCGGCCGTACGGCAAGGTCGGCGTCGTTGAGGAACAGATGATGTTCGGCTCACGGACCAGGCCGATGACGTCCGGGAAGTGGCCGCCGCCGGTCCCTTCTACGTGATAGGCGTGCACGGTTCGTCCGGCGATCGCCGCGACGGTGTCCTCGAGTTCGGAGGACTCGTTCAGGCCGTCGGTGTGCAGGCAGACGGCGACGTCGTGCGCGTCGGCGAGGGTGAGTGTCGCGTCGATGATCTCGGGGTATGCGCCCCAGTCCTCGTGGATCTTGAGCCCGCACGCCCCCGCTTCGATCAGCCGCTCCACCGGCTCGCGCGCGTCGGTCCGCGCGCTCGCCTGCAATCCCAGGTTGACCGGCAGATGTTCGAACGCTCGATAGGTCTTGTCCATGACGTAGACCGGTTCCTCGAAGCCGGCGGTGATGAGCGTGGTCACGCCGGCGGACAGCGCGACCGGAACCAATCGCGGCGTGATGGCGTGGACGTGGCTGTCCACCGCTCCCGCCGTCGCGATGAGGCCATAGGCGTTGCAGGGCCAGGTGTTCGGACCGATGACCAGATCCACGGCGTCGGTGATGTCGGGGTTCCCGGCGCGGCCGATCCCGGCGATGCGCCCGTCCTTGACCCCGATGTTCGTCTTGCGCACGCCAAGCACGGGGTCGATGAGCGTGACGCCGACCAGGATCATGTCGAGTTCGCTTATCCCGGTCGGACGGTCCTGCTGCGCCTGGCGGGAGCGCCAGTTCTTGGCGAACCCCCACATCGGCTCGTCGCCGTAGCCAACGTCGTCGGCATCGACGTGCACGCGCAGATCGGTATCGCCGAGGCGAACCAGATCGCCCACGGTGGGCCCGTAGCGGCGCGTGTACTCCTCGCGCGAGAGCTCCATCAGGCGCCGCCCCGACCGCCGTAGGCAACGAGCGTCACGTCGCGGCGCTCCCCCGGTGCCCATCGCAGGGATGTCCCGGCCGGGATGTCCAACCGGAACCCCTCGGCCGCGCCGCGTTCGAACTCCAGCCGTGCATTCACCCGGTGGAACGGGTAGTGCGACGAGACGCGGATCACGCGCGCCGAGGTGCTCGTGACCGTCAGATGCCGGCGTTCCTTGCCTTCGGATAGGACGATCGGATCGTTCATGTCCATGGACCTCGGAGCACGACCAACCGTGTGCCTTCGTCCAGGAGGACCTCCAGGCGGATCTCATCGATCAGGTCGGCGACACCGTCCAGCAGCGCCGCGGCGGCCAGGGTGGAGCGTCCGGCCTCCAGCACCTCCGCGTAGGTCGAGCCCGCGCGCGCGGCCATGTGCATCTCGTCGCACGCCAGCGCGATGGCTTCTGGTGCGTTCAGCGGGAGGCCGCGGGCCGTAACCGCCCGGGCAAGCTGGGCGGCGAGGAAGATGCGAAGGCGGTCCTCCTCGGTCGGACTGAGGTGCATCGGCCTTCCTTCCCCTCGCTCGCTCGCCGGACGATACCCCGGCGCGTCACCCCACAGAATCTTGGATACTATCCAATATCCGTGTCCGCCCCGCTTACCTCGTCGAAGGGAGCCACCTCCAGTGACCGACCAGGCAGCCACGCCCAGACAGGCTGGGATGCACATGCCTCCCGAGTGGTTCCCCCACGTCGCAACGCTCATGGCCTGGCCGACCCGGCCCGACCTGTGGAACGAACGGCTCGATGACGCCCAGCGGGAGTACGCGGGCGTCGCCGCCGCGATCGCGGACTTCGAGCCGGTGATCATGGTCTGCAATCCGGGCGATGAGAGCCGGGTCCGCGACCGATGCGGGCACGGCGTCGAGCCGCTCGCCATCCCGATCGACGATTCGTGGATGCGCGACAGCGGACCCATCTTCGTCCTGGACGAGCACGGGCACGTGGCCACCGTGAAGTTCGGGTTCAACGCGTGGGGCGGGCGGTTCCACCCCTACGACAGCGACGCCGCCGCGCCGGAACGGATCGCCGCGCACTTGGGGATGAAGGTCTTCACCGCGCCGTTCATCCTGGAGGGCGGCGCGATCCTTGTCGACGGTGAGGGCACGCTCCTGACCACCGAGGCCTGCCTGCTGAACCCCAACCGCAACCCGGGGATGACCAAAGACCAGATCGAACAGGGCCTGCGCGACTACCTGGGCGTGGAGACCATCGTGTGGCTCCCCCTCGGCATGGCGGCCGACGTCGGCCCCAACGCCACCGACGGCCACGTCGACGGCGTGGCGCAGTTCGTCGCGCCCGGTCATGTGCTCCTCCTCGCGCCCGAGGATCCGGCCGACAACGACCACGCCTCCGGGCAGGAGAACCTCCGCCGGTTGGAGGGAGCCCGCGACGCGAAGGGCCGCGCCTTCGAGGTGACGTGTCTCGATGTCGGCGCCGGCGCCAAGCTTTGCTACGCGAACCACTACCTCGCGAACGGAGCTGTGATCGTTCCGACCGCCCACGACCATCGGGACACGGAGGCGTTGGAGCAGCTCGCCAAGGTGTACCCCGACCGGACCGTGGTCGGCGTGTCCGGCGTGACCATCGACTACGGTGGTGGCGGCCCTCACTGCATCACGCAGCAGATCCCTGTCGGGGACCCCGTGGCGCCATGACGAACGTCACCACCCGCCGGGAGAAGGGGCGCGCCCGCGAGGAAGCGGTGCTGCGCGCGGCCACGCAGGCGATCGCGGATCTGGGGCTGGCCAACGTTCGCGTGTCGGACGTCGCCGAGCGGGCGGGGATCGGCCCGGGACACCTCACCTACTACTTCCCCTCGAAGGATGACCTGCTGATGCAGGCGATCAGGTGGAGCGAACAGCGGTTCCACGACCAGGTCGATACCGAGATCTCCGGCATCACCGATCCGTGGGAGCGCCTGCTGAGGCTCATCGACCTGTCGGCGGCCGACGGTCCCGGCGATCCCTTCTGGGCGCTCTGGTTCGAGGTCTGGGCGAACGCCGGGACGGACCCCGCGGTGGCCGAAGGGGGCCGCGAGCTGGAAGCGCGGTGGCGCAGCAGCCTCGGCGACGCCATCCATTACGGCTGTGACCGGAAGGCCTTCCGAGCGGGCGCCATCGAAGACGCCGTGGTCAGCCTCGGCGCGCTGGTCGACGGTCTTTCCGTTCAGCTGGCCCTGGGCCAGGGCGACCTCACGAAACCTAAACTGCTCGAACTCTGCGGCGTCGCCGCCCACCTCCTGCTCGACCCCACACCTCAACGAAGGAGCCAACCGTGAGTATGCAGCCCGACTCCACCGTCACCGGCACCACCGACGACCTGCCCGCGCGCGCGCGCGTCGTCGTGGTCGGCGGCGGCGTGATCGGCACCAGCGTGGCCTACCACCTGGCGAAGATGGGCATCAAGGACGTCGTCCTTCTGGAACGCAAGCAGCTCACTTCCGGCACCACCTGGCACGCGGCCGGCCTGATCACCTCGGCCGGCATGACCTCGGAAACGCTGCTGTGGATGAGCCGGTACACCCGCGACCTGCTGGGCGAACTGGAGAAGGAAACAGGACAGGACACCGGCTTCAGCCCCATCGGGCACCTCCACCTCGCGTGCAACGACGAGCGACTGGAGACCATCACGCGCGAGGCCGCGTTCGCCCGGGCGCACGGGGTTGACGCGCAGATGGTCGGACCCGGCGACGTCAAGGACTTCTGGCCCGAGGCGAAGGTCGATGACATCCTCGCCGCGCTCTACGTGGCGGACGAAGGCCGCGCGAACCCAGCCGACGTGACCATGGCGCTCGCGCGCGGGGCGCGCATGCACGGCGCCACCATCATCGAAGGCACCCCCGTCACGGGGTTCACCCAAGCCAACGGTCACGTCACCGGCGTGGTCACCGAGCGGGGAACCATCGAATGCGAGACCGTCGTGAACGCCTGCGGCATGTGGGCCCGCCAGATGGGCGAACTGGCCGGCGTCGCGGTCCCGCTCCAGGCAGCCGAGCACTACTACATGATCACCGAGCCGGTTGACTGGGCGCACCCCGGCCTGCCGGTGGTCGAGGATCCCGACCGCTACGGCTACTACCGCGAGGAGGCCGGCGGCATCCTGGTCGGCCTGTTCGAACCGATCGCAGGCCCGTGGCAGGTGGGCAAGATCCCCGAGGACCTTGGGTTCGTGACGCTGCCGCCTGACTGGGAGCGGACCGGCGACTTCCTCTCCACCGCCATGGATCGCTTCCCCTCGCTCCACCAGGCGGGCATCAAGATCTTCTTCTGCGGCCCGGAGAGCTTCACGAACGACCTGGGCCCCATGCTCGGTGAAGCGCCCGAACTCCGCGGCTACTTCACGGCGGCCGGACTGAACTCGCTCGGGATCCTGTTGGGCGGCGGTGTCGGATCGCTTCTGGCGCGATGGATCGTCGACGGCATCCCACCGATGGACGTCGCCGGCCTCTCCGTGGACCGCGCCTTCCCCTACCAAACCAGCCCCGCATTCCGGCGCGACCGCACCGTGGAGCAGCTCGGCGCTCTCTTCGGAGATTCAGCGTTCCCGAACTGGCATCAGAAGACCGCACGGGGCGTTCGGCGTTCGGTCGTGCACGACCGGCTCGCAGCGGCGGGTGGGCGGTTCGGTTCGTCGTCCGGGTGGGAGTTCCCCGAGTGGTTCGCCCTGGACGACGAGCCGGAAGAGGTCACGCGCGGGTGGGGGCGCGACGAGTCGTTCCCGGCGCAGGCCGCCGAGCACCGCGCGGTCCGCGAGGCCGTCGGGGTCATGGACATGTCGCTGATGGCGAAGATCCTGGTGACCGGCCGCGATGCCGAGGCGCTCCTGAACCGCGTGGCCGTGAGCAATATCAGCGTCCCCGTGGGCCGCATCGTCTACACCCAGTTCTGCGACGAACGCGGCGGGATCCAGGCCGACGTCACCGTCACCCGCCAGCGCCGGGACACGTTCATGGTGGTGGGCTCCGACGTGATCCACCGCAGGATCATCGCGTGGCTGGAGCGCCACATGCCGGCAGACGCGCGTGTCGCGATCGTCGACATGACATCGGCAACAACTCTCCTCACCGTTCAGGGCCCGAGGTCACGTGAGTTGCTCCAGCGCGTCTCCAGCGCCGACTTCTCCAACGCCGCGTTCCCGTACATGACAGCGCAGGAGATCGATCTGCACTACGCGCGATGCACCGCCGTCCGCGTCACGTACCTGGGCGAACTCGGCTGGGAGCTGCACGTGCCCGCCGACATGGCCCTCACCGTCTACGACGCCCTGTTCGCGAACGGCGAGGATCTCGACATCCGCAACGCGGGGATCCTGGCGATGAACTCGCTGCGCCTGGAGAAGGCCTACCGGGACTACGGGCTGGACATCGACAACTCGGATACGCCGATCGAGGTCGGGCTCGACTTCACGGTTGCGTGGGACAAGCCGGGCGGGTTCGTCGGGCGTGACGCGCTCGTGGCCCAACGCGACGCCGGGCCGCCGAAAGCCCGGATGGTGCAGATCCTCCTGAACGACCCCCAGCCGCTCCTCTACGGCCACGAGCAGATCTACCGCGACGGCGTCCACATCGGCGGCAACCGGATCGGCGCCTACGGCCACACGCTGGGCGGCGCCGTCGGTCTCGGCATGCTGGAGTCGGACGACGGCGTCACCGACGACATGGTCCGAACCGGCTCCTACGAGCTGGACGTCAACGGCGTGCGTGTGCCGGCGACGGTTTCGCTCACGCCGCTCTACGACCCGGCGCGCGAACGGATCCTGGACCGCTGAGGTCCAACGGGACATCGCGGTTCCGCTATACTAGCTGCATGCGGGGTGGAGATCTGATCCGAGAGGCACGCAGGCGGGCCGGCCTGACCCAGGCTGAGCTCGCCGAACGCCTGGGCACCACACAGTCCGCGATCGCCCGGCTGGAACGCGGCAGAACCGAGCCTTCCTACGACCGCGTGGCACAAGCACTCAAAGCGTGCGGCCTGGACCTGGTCCCCCAGCTTCTTCCGGCCGACGATTCGGACTGGTCGGTCGCCTCCACCAACCTGGCGGCCGACCCGGACACCAGGGTTCGTCGCCATCAGGCCGCGCTCCGGTTCGCGATGGCGGGGCGGAAGGCGTTGGCCGATGCCGGAGCCTGACTTCAGCCCCGAACTGATCCTCGGTGCGCTCTCACGCCACGGAGTGCGACTGGTGTTGATCGGAGGATTCGCGGCGGTGATCCACGGCTCGCCGTACGTCACGACCGATGTCGACATCGTTCCCGACCCGGGCGCCGAAAACCTCGATCGCCTCTCGGCCGCGCTGGACGAACTGCATGCGCGTGTGTGGACGTCCGCCGAGCCCGAGGGCATCCCCTTCGACCACGACGCAGCGTCGCTCGCCGCCGTCCGCGTGTGGAACCTGATCACCGACTTCGGCCGCCTGGATCTGACCTTCGAACCGAGCGGAACCACGGGGTACGCGGACGTAGCCCGCGACGCGACGCATCTCACCATCCTGGGCGCCGACGTGGATGTGGCCTCCCTGGCCGATGTGATCCGCTCGAAGGAAGCCGCCGGCCGGGAGAAAGATCGCCTGGTGCTCCCCGTCCTTCGCCGCATCCAGGCCGAGACGGGCCACCCGTAGCTCGCGTGGGACATATCCACGTTTCGACGAACCAGATCAGCTTGCCGGCCGTACTACTAGCTGTACCGGCCGAACCCTCCGGCCGGATATCGAGGAGGCCGCATGCGTACGTCCCTGAACGGCAAGCTCGGAGGTGGCGTCGTCGTCGCCGTGGCGCTCGTGGTGCTGTTCTCGGCGTGCGCGAAGTCATCGACCACCCCGGCCGGCGGGCCGTCACCGGCCTCGGGCGGGGGCGGAACCGCGGTCACGGTTTCGGCGGCCGCGGTCCCCGGAGTCGGCCAGGTGCTCGTGACCTCCCAGGGGATGACCCTCTACTACCTGAAGACCGAGACGAACGGTTCGATCAAGTGCACCGGCTCGTGCGCGAGCGCATGGCCCCCGCTGCTGCTTTCCTCCGGTACCGCCTCGGCGTCCGCAGGTGCGGGCGTCACGGGAAAACTGGGCACGATCGCCCGCCCCGAGGGCACGACCCAGGTCACGTACAACGGGATGCCGCTCTACACCTTCACCAGCGACGGCCCCGGCGCAGCGTCGGGTCAAGGCGTCAGCAACTTCTACGCGGTGACCGCCAGCGGCTCAGGTGGCCCCGCCCCCTCCGCGACCGCGAGCGGTAGCAGTCACTACGGCTACTAGCTCGGGGTCCGCGTAACCGCCATGGGAACGCCACGAACAGGGATGCCCGCGCCTCACGGACCTCGGTAGGCTCATGGCATGCCCTCAGGTTCACAAGGTCGGTTCTCGCGCGCGCTCATCGCGGTGGCGGCGTCGCTGTCGCTGGCGATCGGCGCGGTCACGGCCTACGGGCTGGTCATCGTTCAGATCAACAACTCCAGGAACACCGACCCCAACTTCGGCCCCCCCACGGCGAGCGGGAACAGCCCCAACGCCGACGTGGCGATCGCGCCGTGCACAACGCAGGCGTGCAACTACCTCATCCTGGGCTCGGACTCCAGGACCGGCTTGAGCGCCGCCCAGCAATCGCAGTTCGGCACCAACTCGGCGATCGGTGGCTCGGCCCGCTCCGACGTCATCATGCTGGTGCACACCCAGGTCGGACAGAAGACGACCATCCTGTCCTTCCCCCGAGACCTCTGGGTGAACATCCCCGGACACGGCCAGAACAAGATCAACGCGTCCTTCGAGGGCGGCATCAACGGTGGCGGTCCTGAGCTGGTCGCACAGACCGTCCACGCCCTCACCGGCCTGAAGATCAGCCACTACCTCTATGTCGATCTCGCGGGGTTCCAGGGCGTCGTGAAGACGCTGGGCGGCGTCGACATGTGCATCCCCGCCTACGACGTCAACACGCCCGGCTACCTGACGCAGGAGTCGGCAACCGGACCTCCGACGCAGGTGTACTACGCCGCGCCCGGTCACATCGTCGACCCGAACACCGGGCTGGATCTCAAGCCCGGATGCCAGCACCTGGACGAGGTCCAGGCGTTGGCCTACGTCCGTTCCAGGAGCCTGCCGTGCGACTTCATCCCGGACTTCGGCCGGATCGGCCGCCAGCAGGCGTTCCTTCGCGCGGTGCTCAACACCTTGCTCCAGCCGAGCCAGCTCCCCAGATTGCCGGGGATGGTCTCGCCCGTACTGGCCAGCCTGCGCCGCGACTCCGGGCTGAAGATCGCCGACCTTGTCCACCTGGTGGGACAGCTCCAAGGTGTCAGCACGGGCGACGTGGTGTTCCGCGACGTGCCGGCCACGCCCGGAACGGCGCAGCCGTCGTGGTCGTCGATCCCGCTGGACATCCTGAACATGGACCCCTCGGCCCAGCAGCTCTTCGCGGCTCTCCGCAACGGGAACCCGCTCCCCGCCCAGACCGGCACCTCCTTCGGCGGAGGCGTCGCCGTCTCCGAGGCGAACATCGAACTCCCCGTCGTCGACCACTCCTCCGGCGGTACCGCACCCGGGGTCGAGACCATCCTGTCGCAGGCCGGGTTCAACGTGGCGCCGGGCATCGTGCAGTACGCAGCATTCGGGTCCAGCGTGAAGGGCACGGTCATCGCCTACGCGCCGGGGCACGACGCGGAGGCCGCCGTGGTGCAGAAGTACTTCGGCAACGTCGCACTGAAGCAGGTTCCCGCCTCAGAGCTGGGCGGTTACAACGTGGCGCTCTTCGTGACCAGCGCCTACAAGCCGGCGCCGGTCGGGACGGGGCAGAACGCCTCCGGATGTCCGCCGGCGCCCGCACCGCACCCGTGACCGTCTGCAGATAGCCGCCTATCCTCGAGCGTGATCGTCGAACCGCGCTCCTCTCCTCATCGAATCCCCGGACGAGACGGGCATGCCCCCTCGTGGATCGTGGTGCATACCACCGTGGGCTCGTTCCGTTCGGCGGCGTACTGGTTCGAGGATCCGAGTAGCGGTGTCAGCGCCCACTACCTGGTCGGACTCGACGGACGCGTCGCCTCGTTCGTGCAGGAACCGGATGCCGCCAACCACGCGGGGCGGGTCGTGGACCCGACCGCAACGATGGCGCGCGGAGCGGTGGCGGCCGGGGAGAGTCCCAACCTCACGAGCATCGGGATCGAGGTGGTGGATGACGGCGACCCGGACGACGTCCGGCGGACCGACGTGCAGTACGCGAGTGTCGCGCGACTGGTGGCACGCGCGAGCGCCCGATGGGGGATCTCGATCGACACCGCCCATATCGTCGGCCATCGAGAGATCGCCGCGGACACCGGATGCCCAGGCAACCTCGACATCGAACGGATCCGGCGGGAAGCGATCGCGTGGCTCGCGGGTGGCCCCGCCGACCGGCCGATGATCGTAGGCCTCCTCCCGGTTCGCGACGGGGGGGCGCTGCTCCCGGAGTGGCTGGACTCAGCGGCCGCCTGGTGCGAGGCGGTCGTTGCGCTGGACGACGGCTCGAACGACAGCACGCGCGCGCTCCTCGAAGCCGCCCCGATCGTGCGAACGGTCCTTTCCAACCTACCCCGTCCCTCAGCCGCGGGATGGGACGACGGACGCAACCGGCGTCGCCTGCTGGAGGCGGCCGCCGCGCTGGCTCCGGACTGGATCGTCCAGGTCGACGCAGACGAACGCATCGAACCCGACGACGCCGCCGTGCTTCGTGACTTCCTGGCCACGGACGCAGTGCCGGGACTCGCCTACGGGTTGCTGCACCGCCGCGCGTGGGGGGAAGACCAGATCGACCCCACCGCTAGTTGGGTCTACCGCGTGTTCGCGTGGGAACCAGGCCAGGAGCTTCCCGAGGCGCCGCTGCATTTCCACCCGGTGCCGCTGGGCATCCCCCGCCAAGCATGGGTCCGCACGACCGTGGCCCTCCAGCACGTCGGCGCCGCAACCCCACAGATGCTCCTGGATCGCGAACGCAAGTATCACGAGGCGGATCCGCACGGGATGTATGCGGTCTCGTTCGTCGGCCTCGGAGCGCCCCCCCGGATCCTGGTGCCTAAGCCTCCCCGGCCGAAGGATCTCCCGGCGCTGCTCTCATCGGCAGGACTCGAAGCGCTGGCCGATGCCGCGGTCGGGGATCCGTCGATGCGGCCGCTGCTCGTCGTCCTTCTGCCGGTCCGTAACGGTGAGGAAGACCTCCCCGGTTGGTTCGAGAACGTCCGAGGGTTCGCCGACGCAGTGATCGCGCTGGACGATGGTTCGGATGATGGAACGCGCGCGCTCCTGGGATCGGAACCGTTGGTTCGCGCGGTCCTGACTCACCCACCGCGATCGAACGCAGCCGGGTGGGACGATTCGCGCAACCGGCAGGAGCTCCTGGACGCGGCGACCGACCTGGCCCCGCGCTGGGTGCTCTTCCTCGATGCCGACGAGCGCCTCGATCCCCAGGACGCGGCGGCCCTGCGCGAACATCTCACCTCGGACGATGCCGACCATGAGGCCGCGTACGGCTTCCAAATGCACCGCATGACGGGCGAAGACGTGTTCGACCGCGATGACCTCTGGGTCTACCGAGCGTTCGCATGGCGACCCGGACAGCTCCTTCCCGAGACCCGGCTCCACCTGGTGCCGGTACCGGTGTCCATCCCTGCCAGCCATCGGCGAACGACTACGGTACGGATCCGTCACCTCGCGAGCCTGACCCAGGCGCGCCGCCACGCGCGTTCGCAGAAGTACCGCGAGGCCGATCCCGGACGCGAGTTCCAGGGCGACTACGACGGCCTGCTGGCACCGCCCGGTCCGGCGCGCCCGTGGGTTCCGCGCCCCGCCGGCCTCCCCGTTCTTCCACCTCCATCCGATCTTGCGGGGGCCCGGGCCCTCCCCGAAGACGAGCGCTTCGACCCCGACGCGCCTATCCTCTCGGCGATCGTGATCGCGCGCGAAGACGTCGGCCGCATCGAACGCGTCGTGAGGTCCGTT
>JBBRTK010000022.1:0-23275 GCA_038244455.1 Actinomycetota bacterium | reverse complement strand
GATCCTGGCGAAGTACCTCAACACCATCTACTTCGGCCATGGTGCCTACGGGGTGCAGGCCGCCGCGCAGACCTACTGGCACGAGAACGCCAGCCAGCTCAGCTTGGCGCAGTCGGCCACGTTGGCGGGCCTCATCAGCTCTCCGACGCTGTTCGACCCGATCGATCACCCCACGGACTCGCAGACGCGCCGCAACTACGCGCTCGACCAGATGGCCAGATACGGCTACATCACGCAGGCGAAGGCCGATCAGGTCAAGGCCAAGCCGTGTTGCGGCATCCCCGACATCGCCAAGCGAGGGGTGACGTTCAGCACCCCCGGCCAGTCCGAGTACTTCGTCGACTACGCCAAGCGCTACCTCATAAAGAAGTACGGGAGCGCCACGGTGTTCGGCGGGGGGCTGAAGGTCACCACCACCATCGACATGAAGATGCAGGCCGCGGCCGAAGCCACGATCGCCAAGTACCTCCCCAGCACGAGCGATCCACAGGCGGCCCTGGTGTCGATCGACCCGCGGAACGGGCAGGTGCTGGCGATGGTCGGTGGCCGGAACTGGCAGAAGTCGCAGGTGAACCTCGCCTTGTCCGGGGCCGCCGGCTACGGGGGCAGCGGCAGGCAGGCGGGTTCGGCGTTCAAGCTGTTCACGCTGGCTGCGGCGATGAAGGAGGGCTACAACCTCAATGCCTATTGGCAAGGTCCTGCGTCGATCGTCATCCAGAACCCCGTCTGCGCCGGAGCGGCGGGTCTGTGGAACCCATCGAACTCCTCGGACTCCGAGCACGGAACATTCACCCTCAAGGCGGCGACCGCCTACTCGGTGAATACCGTGTTCGCCCAGTTGGTCAGCCAACTGGGGCCGGACAAGGTGGTCGAGACTGCGAAGCAGCTCGGGATCCGCAGCCACCTGGATCCGTACTGTTCGGTCACGCTCGGCAGCGTTGCGGTGAACCCGCTCGAGATGACGAACTCCTACGCGACCATCGCCGCGCAGGGCGTGCGGCACTACGCGACCCCGATCCTGAAAGTGCACGGTGGCCATGTGGTGGGTTCGGTCGCGTCGCCGGGGAGGCAGGTGCTCCCCGTGAACGATGCGAACCTCGTCACCTACGCATTGCAGGGTGTGTTGCAGTACGGGACCGCCGGAGGCAAGGGCTTGGGGAGCCGCCCTTCAGCCGGGAAGACGGGGACGGCGCAGACCTACGTGGACGCATGGTTCTGCGGCTACACCCCACAGCTCGCAACGTGCGTGTGGATGGGGTACCCGCAGGGCGAGATCCCGATGTATAGCGTCGAAGGCGTCGCTCCGGTGTTCGGGGGCACCATCCCGGCATCTATCTGGCACGACTACATGACCTTGGCGTTGACCGGTCAGCCAGTGATCCCCTTCACGCCGCCGACGTTCGCTGGCTACACGGTCGGACCGTCGACGCCGGTGTCGTCCCCGACCGCGACGCCCTCGGCGACCCCGACATCCACGCCGAAGCCGAGCCACTCACCCACCCCGAAGCCCACGACGACCCCGACCCCCACACCGACTCCGACCCCGACACCGAAGCCCACCCACGTGCCCATCCCCCGCGCCGGGCGGACCTGAGCTCAGCGGGCTTCGTCGACCGCCAGTTCCCTGAGCGCAGGAGCGGCGTCGACCGGCAGCGTGGCCAGGATGGTCGTTCCCCGGCCGACCGAGGACCGGACCACGAACGAACCGCTCGCTAGCTCCACCCGCTCGCGCATGGAGGCCAGCCCGACCCTGCCCTGATGGAGGAACTCCCGCGCACGCGCGCTGTCGAAGCCCGTCCCGTTGTCCTCGACCTCGATCCGGATCTGCGTGAGATCCGCCTCGACATTCACGGTGATCTGGCCCGCCTTCGCGTGCTTGCCGGCGTTGGAGAGCGCCTCCTGGACCACCCGGTAGGCGAGCGTCTCAAGGTCCCGAGGGATGGGCTTTACCAGCGATCCATTGAACGACGTGAGCACGTCGTGATCGGCGCCGAACCGCATGAGGGTCTCGCGCAGGGCCGGGATGAGCCCCCGCTCCTCCAACACGGGGGGGCGTAGGCCCGACATGAGCGCCCGAAGGGAGTCGGCCTCCTCGGCAAGCTCCTTACGGATCTTGGTCAAGACCTCCATGCCGCGGTCCACGTCGCCCGCCTTGATCATCAGCAGCGCAGCCTCCAAGCTCAGTGACGCTGCGCTCACCCCTTGCACCGGCCCGTCGTGAAGGTCTCGCGCGATCCGGTTGCGTTCGGATTCGATGGCGGCGTTGGTTCGGCGGAGCAATCGGGTCCGGTCTTCGTCGCGGTCCTGCAGGAACTGGAAAAGGGAGCGGATGGTCTGGTCGGCGACGCGGCCGGACGTGACGTCCCGAACCAGCAGGAGGCGGCGTGGTGGCTCCATGGGGACGTCTGATGTTCGCGATTCCAGGTACAGGGGCTGGCCCTCCGTTCGTTGGATCATGCCCGAGCCGGTGTTCGGCAGGGACGTGAACCCCGCATCGGCCCCATCGATCGCGGCGGCGAGCGCAGTCCACGGCTGCCCTTCGATGGATGCGCGGTCCAGCCCGACCATGCCGCAGAAGGCTTCGTTGGCGCGCAGGACGGTGTCACGGGCGTCCAGTTCCACGATCCCGTCCACGGCTGCCTCGAAGACCAGTCGGAGATGCTCGTCGGATTGACGGAGCGTTTCGTTGGCTTCGCGAACGCGGTCAAGGGCCAGATCGGCTTCTTGCAGTGCGACCTCTTTGGCTTCCAGCGCTGCGGTGGTCTCACGATGGGCGAGGGTGATCTTCGTCTGACTCACGATGATCCGCGCCGTCACGCCGATCCCAAGGGCCGCGATGACGACCAGTTCCTGCGCTGCGGAGATCTGGTTGCGGTTCTCCATGACGGCCACCGTGACCAATGCGGCGAACGCTGCGATGACCGATCCGTTCGCGATGAGCGGTCGCGCGAGTCGGGGCGTTCGTTGCCCGGCCCCGCTGCCGCCGCTCCGACGCACGAACGCCGCGGTTGCCGCCAGACCCACCACGCAGAGGGCGGCGGATATGGTGACGAACGGAGAGGCCACGGTGAAGGAGCCGCTGGTCCATTCCCAACCGAAGCCGGCAGCCGCGACCGCTCCGAAGGCGAACGAGAGTGCCTGCGTCACATGTTCGCGGTTCGGCTCCCAGAACATGAGCGAGAAGAACATGGCGACCTGCGCGGCGGCCACGACTGCCCAGGTGCCGGCCGAGACAAAGGCCGCCGGGTTGGCGCCTCGCGGAACGATCATCAGGTAGATGACCGACGCGAGCGACGCGGTGATGAGCAGCACGTCCGCGGCGAACTCCGAGCGCTGCTCCGCGGGGAAGTGGTCACGCAGCTCCGCCCGCAGCAGGAAGAAGAAGGGTGGCAGGTAGAGCAAGAAGAGAACGTCGGTCGGGCCCAGGGTCGTGATGGTCCGGCCCGAGGCCGCGATGATGGCCAAGCCGGCTCCCGTGACGCCCACGATGGACGATCCGAACACGAGGGCTCGATAGCCGCCCCACCGGTGGAAGCGGTTCGCCGAGGCGATCACCCCGGCGGCGACGAACCCTGCCAAGGCCACGGCGGCGTTCGGGAGAACCAAGGCGGCAGTGGTGCCCGGCACGGGCACGACGCGGGCGGCGATCACCGCCCCAACGGTGACAAGCAACAGCACACCGGTGGTGGCGCGGAATCGGGGAGTGACTGGTTCGGACATCGGCATCCATGATGGCGGGTTCAGGGCCGTGGCTCCATCACCCAGCCAAGGTAGAAAACGACGCCGGACGGACTAGGCCGCCCGCGCCGTCGGCTGCGATCGGACGACCTACTCGATGAGTCGTCGGCGGAGCGCCTCGGCCACGGCCGCTGTTCTGTCCGACGCGCCGAGCTTCTCGAAGATGTGCTCGAGGTGCGTTTTGACCGTGTCGGGTGAGATGTAGAGGCGTTCGGCGATGTCGCGGTTCGTGTGGCCGAAGGCCAGGAGTTGCAGCACCTCGATCTCGCGTGCGGTGAGCGTCTCCGCCCGGCGGTCGCGATCCTTGGCGGTGGAGAGCTCCTCGGCTAGCGCCACGACGAGCTGCGGGTCGATCACCATGTTGCCGCCGGCCACCAGACGGACCGTCTGGATGAGGTGCTCCGCGTCACGGGCCTTCAGGACGTATCCTCTGGCCCCGCTTCGAACCGCCTCCACCACGAACTGCCGGTCGTCGTAGGCGGTGAGCATGATCACGCCGACCTTCGGGTGCTTGTCGCGCAGGTCTCGGGCGGCCTCCAGGCCGTCCATCTCGGGCATCCGGATGTCCACGAGGGCGATATCGGGCTCGGTCTCGGCAACGAGCTCCATGAGCTCCTTGCCGTTGGATGCTTCCCCGACCACCTCGATGCCATCGGCCATCTCGAGGTAGCGGCGGAGCCCTTGCCGGACGAGCGAATGATCGTCCGCGATCGCAACCCTGATCGTCACGTTTCCTCCGTGAGGCCGACGGTTCGCGCCATCCTACATCCAGTGGGGCCTTCGGGCCGGAGCAACCCCTTCATAGGACGCTCCGCCTCTGGGGTTCCTTGGGATGCAGCTGCCACCACAGCAGCCAGGCCAGCACGGCGTACCGAGCCCACACCCCGGCCTCCAAGATGTCGAGGCGGATCGCCCAATCCCAGCCGCGCGCGATGCTGAGGAAGTAGGCGTTCGCCATCGCGAAGCACCACACATCGACCACGAAGAAACCGATCAAGGCTGGGACCGGGACCTCGAGCACGATCAGCAGCGGGAGCAGCCACAGCATGTATTGGGGCGAGAAGACCTTCGATGTCAGCAGGAATGCGAGCGTGAGACACAGACCCGTCGACACCATCCTGGGCTCGGGTCGTCGTCGTTCCTTCGCTACGATCCAGATGCCTATCGCGAGCAACGCACCCATGGACGCGATGTTGATGATGCCGGGGTAGTTCTGCGCCCACCAGCCATCGACGAAGGGGCCGCCTCGAAGATGGTGGAAGACCATGAACCACGACGTCTCAGGATTCGGGAATCGGGCAGACTGGAACGACCAGAAGTACTCCCAGGCGCGCCGGGACAACAGGAACAGCAGGACGTTCGCCGGCAGTACCCCCGCCAGGAAGCCGCCGATGGCGCGCCAGCCGGCCCTGCCCCCGCCTTTCGCCCGTGCGGCCAGGTAGACGCCGGGCAGCAACAGGGCGGGGAAGAACTTCACCGCGGCTCCCACGCCCAGGAGCACGCCCGATATCCCATATCGTCGCCGGGTTGCGGCGAGCAATCCCGCCAACCCCAACGCCACGACCAGCAGATCCCAGTTCTGGAACGCGTACAGGAACAACGTCGGTGAGAGGACGAACAGGTACGCGCGGCGGCTCGGGGACATCTTCGCCAGGAGGAGGACGGCTGCGATCGCGGCCGCGGCGATACCGGCCGCGTTCGCGAGCATGAAGCCCGAAGCTCCCGAGGAAAGCGCAGCGGCCCCGCCCACATAGAAGCCGATCAGCGGCGGATACTCCACGGTCGGAGGCGGGAACGGCGTCCGGCCGGAGTCGAATCGCTCGTTGTAGTAGACGACCAGGATGTCGGTCGCACAGAAGTGGCTCCATTGGCGGCCGTCCCACGGCTGATCCACGCACTGCGCCTTCAAGGCGTACGAGGCGATGAGCACCGCCACCGCGGTTATGAGCAGGAGCGCGGTGGGAGCCCACGATTTCCTTTTCGCTCGCGGCTCAGTGTTCATGCCGGCAGGGGTTCGGACCGATCGGCCTGCGCGTCGCCCGCGCCCATCGCGACCTGGATCGGCAGCGGCGCGGCCTCGTACCGGATCCAGGCGATGACACACGCGATCAGCACGAGGGCGCGCAGCAGCACCATGGATTCGAAGAACGCCTCGGAGGGCCCCGGCAGTCCATCGAGCGTGGCGAACCACTTGAACCTCGTGACGTAGACGACGGTGTCGGCCAGCTGGAACAGCGCGAATCGCCAGAGGCTGGGCAGCGCCAGCGCGAACCACGGCAACAGCCACAGGCTGTACTGGGGCGAGTAGACCTTGTTCGTCAGGAGGAAGAGCACCAGGATCGGGAAGCCGAGCGTCCATCTCGGGAAGTCCGGATGCCGGCGAGCCTTCAGCGCCCAGACCAACGCCACGAGACCGACGAAGAGCCCTGCCGATCCCAGGTTGATGATCTTGGTGTGCACGTACGCGTAGCCGCCCGTGAGGCGGTAGGCGATGTACCAGAGGCTGTCGTAGTCCGCGCCCCGCGTGGCGTTGAAGCGGAAGAACTCCCACCAACTTCCGAGCGCGACCGCAGCGAACGGCAGGTTGGTCATCACCCACACCCCCGCCGCCGACCACGCGAGATTGATCGCCCGGTCCGGTGCGCGTGAGCGGATGCGGTCCACGGCCAGGGGGATCACGAGCAGCGCGGGGAAGAACTTGGCTGCCGCGCCGAGCCCGAGGAACGCGCCCGAGGTGGCCTCGCGCCGAGTGAAGAAGTACAGGAGCGCGGCCGAAGACAGCGCCATCGCGAATAGATCCCAGTTCAACACGCCCGAGAGCAGGAGCGTGGGGGCGAGTGCGACGAAGAGGGCACGCGTCCCCACGATGAAGTAGCAGCAGGCGATCACGACCATCGCGCAGAGCCAGAGCATCGCCGCGTTCACCCAGAAGAAGGCCGCTGGATCGGGGCCGGACAGGCTCGCGGCCGCGCGCATGAAGTACATCGTGAGGGCCGGGTACTCGTCGCAGTTGCCGGTGCCGGGCTTGACGCAGGCGTCCAGGAAGGGCAACCGTCCGTTCGCGAGCTGCTCGGTGCCAAGGAGCGGGATGATGTCCGTGTAGCACGCGGTCGTGTACTGGCGGGTGTCGCTCCAGTTGCCGTTGGAGCAGTAGGACTTCCACGCGACGCCAACGCCGAAGGTCAACGTGCCGCACACCAGCACGATGGCGAGGCTGATCCGGCCGGCGGTGTGCGTCACGGCGCGCATCGTACGCCGGTGCGCCCTGCACGACCCGGCGAGTTGGTACATGGACCCTTCGAGCGAACACTCGTAGAGTGAGTGGTCGTGAGGTACCGGGTCGATCAGCTCGCCACGACGTGTGAGGTGTCCGTGGACACCGTGCGCTACTACCAATCCCGCGGTCTCCTGCCCCAGCCCGAACGGGAGGGGCGCGTGGCCTGGTACGGCCCGGCGCACGCCGAGCGAATCCGGCAGATCCGCTCGTTGCAGAAGAAGGGATTGACGCTGGCCGCGATCGAGCGGGTCGTTCGCGGCGAGTTGGGCGCGGCCGACGCGGACCTGGCCGCCGCCGTGGCAGCGGAGCGGGGCGAGCGCGCCGACGAGCTCCTGGACCTGGACGAGTTCGCGGCGCGTAGTGGGGTCCCCGCCTCCCTGATCCAGGCGGTCGAACGCGAAGGCATCCGGCTGGGACGCAGCGCCGACGGACGGACGCGTTACACCTCCGGCGACATCGAGCTGGTGCGGACGGCGCTCCGCCTGCTGGAGTTCGGATTGCCGCTCGGCGATCTGCTCGGGTTGGCGCGGGACGCCGACGGGGCCATGCGCGGGCTTGCGGAACGTGCGGTGGACCTGTTCGACGAACATGTTCGCAAACCCATCCGCGACACCGCGGGCGACGACGAAGGCGCGGCCCAGCAGATGGTGGAGGCGTTCAGGGAGCTGCTTCCCGCGGTCACGACCCTGGTGTCGCACCATTTCCGCCGCGTGCTGCTCGAAGTGGCCGAAGATCGCATCGAGGACGTGGAGGCGTGAGGACGTGAGCGCGTGAGTTCCCGGCTTCCAGAGGGTGAAGAGAAGGCTCGCGCCGTCCGTTCGCTGTTCGACACGATCAGCGGCCGATACGACCTGGTGAACCGCGTGATGACCTTCGGGCTGGACGCGGGATGGCGCCGGCGGGTGGTGCGTGAGCTACGGCTGCCGGCCGGGTCCCTGGTGGGCGATCTTGCATGCGGGACCGGCGATCTCTGCAGGGAGGCCGCGCGCGCCGGGCTGCGGCCGGTCGGGTTCGATTTCTCCCACGGGATGCTCGTGGCGGCCCGCACCGCGTCTCCGTTGGTGGAGGCCGACATCCTCCGGCTCCCGCTTCGGGAGGCCGCGTTGGACGGCGTTACCTGTGGGTTCGCGCTGCGGAACGTGACCGACCTCGGCGCGTTCTTCGCCGAGCTGGCGCGCGTGGTGCGACCCGGCGGGCGGATCGGGTTGCTCGAAGCCAGCAGGCCCGACAACCGCGCGCTGCGCGCGGGGCACGGCCTCTACTTCAACCATGTGGTGCCGTTCATCGGCGGTGTGCTCTCCGACGGCGCCGCCTACGCGTACCTGCCGAAGTCGATGGCCTACCTTCCGCCTCCCGGCGGGATGCTCGCCATGCTCCGGAAGGTGGGGTTCCCCGATGCAGGGCGCTTCCAGCTCACCGGCGGGCTGACCCAGCTGTTCGTCGGAACGCGCGCGGCCCAGGCGTGAGCGCGGCGTTGCGCGCGGAGGCCCGTCCGCTCGGCCCGGCCTTCGACCTGCTTGCGACCTATGGCGGACCCGGGGACTTCTTCTTCGAGCGAGAAGGGGTCGGCGTCTCGACGAGCGGGGTCGCGGCCCGGGTGGACGGCCTGCTTCCCGACATGGCGGAGGTGGCGGCGGGCGCCCTGGGGGCGATCCACGCCGGCAGCGCCGGTCCGGCGCCGCTAGCCGTGGGCGCGCTGCCGTTCGACCCGCTCGCGGCGGGCTCGCTGGTCATCCCCGCCAGGGCCACCGTGCGGACCGCGGCCGGCGCCTGGGAGTTGGAGGTGACCGGTCCCCGCGGGGAGGCCGGTCTGAGCGAGGCGGCCGGCGATAGCCGGCCGCCGGTCCCCGCGCGGTGGGCCGGACGTACCTCGCCCCGCGCGCCGTTCGGCGAGCTGCAGATAGCCGAACGCCCCACCGCCTCCGAGTACGCCGGCCTGGTGGAGGCCGCGCGCACTCGCATCCGTGCCGGCGCCCTGGACAAAGTGGTGCTGGCGCGCACGCTGGAGGTGGACGCGGGCCGGACCCTCGACCCGGAGCAGCTGCTGAGGCGGCTGCGGGCGGTGGAGCCCACGGGGTACGCCTTCGCCGCGCCGACGGCAACGGGCACGCTGGTCGGCGCGAGCCCCGAGCTGCTGGCGCAGGTCTCCGGGCGAACCCTGACCGTGACTCCGATGGCGGGTTCGGCTCCCCGCCACGGCGATCCCGCGGCCGATCGCGCGGCCGCGGAGCAGCTGCTCCGTTCGGACAAGGATCGGCACGAGCACGATCTCGTGGTCCGGGCGGTCGCCGTCGCGCTCGCTCCACTCTGCGACGAACTCGCTCATCCTGACGAGCCTGTGCTGCACGCGACGGCCAACGTGTGGCACCTGGCTACGCCGTTCAGCGGCAGGCTCCGGGCCGGAGTGCGGAGCGTCCTCACGGTGGTCGCGGCCCTGCACCCAACCCCCGCAGTTGGCGGCTTCCCCGCAGCGGCTGCCCTGGAGACGCTCCGCCAGCTCGAGCCGTTCGAACGTGGTTCCTACGCCGGCCCCGTCGGGTGGGTGGACGCGAACGGCGATGGGGTGTGGGCCCTTGCCCTCCGATGCGCGGAGCTCTCCGGCGAGCACGCGCGGCTCTTCGCCGGCGCGGGCATCGTCGCGGAAAGCGACCCGGCCTCCGAGGTCGAGGAGACCGCGAGGAAGTTCCGGGCGTTCCTCGATTCGCTCCGCTGGGGTTGACCGGCGGGCGGGGCCGGGCTCGCGATGACGCCCGGCCCTTTCGCCCTGCCTCCTCGGTAGAGGTTTCAGCCCGTGACGCTCACCAGCTTCGCGAACTCGTTGGACGTGATCGACCGCTCGACCGCGATGCCCAGGCCCGGCGCGTAGATCTTCTGATCATAGGAACCGGGTTCGACCGTGCTGGCTTCCAGCGAGGTCATGACGCCGTGAACCGTGCCGTAGGGGACGGTTACGGACCCTCCTCTGTCGACGACCCAGCCCATGTCGGCTGCTTGCCCCGCGAGGTACTCCTGGCGGTAGGCGTCGGGCGGCTGCGGGTTGCCCTCCATGATGATGCCGGGCTCACCGTCGTTGACATCGGCAAGCCAGGAGCCCGACGTGTCGATGGTTCCGTCCGGGCTATAGGCCTTCGTGTCCTCACCCAGGTACCAGACGTTGCCCTGCTTGTCCTGCGCGTACCAATCGGAGGTCTTCTCCAGCAAGGTGCCGTTGTGCGTCGCCACGTCGGTGATCGTCGTCGCGGTGATGCCCTCGAGCACGCGGGTCTGGTTGGTCACGGTGATGGTCTCGCGCTGTGTCACGCCATCCTTCACGCCGCGGTAGACCAACACGCGTCCGACCGGCAGCGGATAGAACGGGTTGTCGATCACCGAGACGAAGTTCGCCGGGTCGAGCACCGGCTCGTAGCTCACGATCGTGCTCCGGTGCGTGGCTGCCCCGGCGAACGATGCGAACAGGCCCGCGCCGGCGCCGGTGACCCCAAGGACGATAGCCGTCACCACGGCCGTTCTCCTCCATCTGCGTTCCATGTGCATCTCCCTTCCCTGATCGCGCCGGTTCCGCCGGCTCGGTTCGTTCCGGGGCCACCGTCGCATCTGGACGATGAAGCCACCGTGAAGCGGCAACGGACCGCTCTTCATCCAGGCTTCATCTGGGCGGCGTAGGCTCCAGGCCGGAGGTGAGCTTCCCTGCGCGTGCTGGTCGTCGAAGACTCGGTGAAGATGGCGGCGCTGGTCAAGCGCGGGCTCGAGGAGGGCGGCTACTCGGTCGACGTGGCCGGTGACGCCACCGATGGGTTCTGGCTGGCATCGGAGAACGAGTACGACGCCATCGTGCTGGACGTGGTGCTGAGCAGCGAACCGGATGCCGAGGACGGGTTCGACCTCTGCCGCCGTCTGCGCGAGAAGGGTCGCTGGTCACCCGTCCTGATGCTCACCGCACGCGACGCCGTTCGCGATCGAGTGCACGGCCTCGACGTCGGAGCCGACGACTACCTGACCAAGCCCTTCTCGTTCGAGGAGATCCTGGCCCGCATCCGGGCATTGGTGCGCCGCGGCGGCGACCATCGCCCCGTGGAACTGGTCGCGGGCGATCTCACGCTGAGCCCGGCTACCTCGGAAGTCCGCAGGGGCGACCGGCCGATCACGCTCACCGCGAAGGAGCGCTCGCTCCTCGAGTACTTCATGCGGCACCAGGGCGAGGTCCTGTCCCGCACCCGTCTGATCGAGCACCTGTGGGATTTCGCGTTCGATGCGAACTCCAACGTGGTGGACGTGCACGTGCGGAACCTGCGGGACAAGATCGACCGGCCGTTCGGGCGCTCCTCGATCCAGACGCTGCGGGGGGAGGGCTACCGTTTCCATGATGACTCGCTGGGCACGCCTTCCGCTTAGGGTCAGGCTCACCATGCTCTTCGCCGTGGGGATGACGGTCGTCCTCTCGGGGGTCGGGGCGTTCGTCTACGCCCGCGCGGGGCGGGACCTGCTGGCCACCGTGGACGCGGGGCTCCGATCGCGGGCGGAGCTGGTGTCGGCCGATGTTCGCGACCAGGGTCCGACGTTGGTGAACGTCGGCACCAGCCTCATCGAGAACGACGAGGCGTTCGTCCAACTCCTCTCATCGTCCGGCCAACTCGAGCAGTCGAGCGCCATCGTCGGTGCCGCTCCCATGCTTGCGCCGAGCGTCGTCGCCACGATCACGCGGCCCGTGTGGTTCGACAGGCGGGTCCCGGGCATCGACAACGTCACCCGTATCCTGGCGGTGCCTGTGGTGTCCCAAGGGAATCGCCTGATGCTGCTGGTCGGGAGCTCCCTGCAGGACCGCCGCGACGAGATGCTGGGACTGGCCTACGCGCTGGCGGTGAGCGGGGGGATCGCACTGGTCGTCGTGTCGTTCGCAGGGTGGCTGCTTGCGGGGGCGGCACTGCGCCCCGTCGAGCGGATGCGCCGCGACGCGGCGAGCATCTCCGTGGACGACTTGGACCGGCGTCTCACGCTGCCCGCCGCCGACGACGAGATCGGCGACCTGGCCCGGACCCTGAACAGCATGCTCGACCGGCTCGAGGGTTCGTTCGCGCGCGAACGCCGCCTGCTGGACAACGCGAGCCATGAACTCCGGACGCCGCTGGCGGTCCTGCACGCCGAACTGGACCTCGCGACCGCCCACGACCGAACGCCGGAGGAACTCCTGGCCGCCCTCCGCAGCGCGCATGAGGAGAGCACGCACCTGGTGCGGCTGGCCGAAGACCTCCTGGTGGTCTCCCGGGCGCAGGAGGGCGAGCTGCAGCTCCTTCGCTCGCAGGTGGCGGTGGATCAGCTGCTGGACTCGGCTGTCCGGCACAGCCGGCCGCGCGCTGCCGAAGCGGGTATCGACCTGGCCGTCGACGCGCCCCCGGTGGTCGCGAGCGTCGATCCGGACAGGCTCCGCCAGGCGGTGGACGACCTTCTGGACAACGCGATCCGCCACACACCGGCGGGAGGGCGCATCAGCGTGCGTGCGGCGCTGACGGACCGGCAGTTGCGGATCAGCGTGCAGGACAGCGGCAGGGGATTCCCGCCGGCGTTCCTCCCCTCGGCCTTTGAGCCGTTCTCACGCGGTAGCAACGGCAGCGGGTCGGGTCGAACGGGGCTGGGGCTCGCGATCGTGCGGGCGATCGCGGAAGCGCACGGCGGACGAGTGGATGCCGTGAACGTCGACGGGGGTGCCCTGGTGACGATCGTGCTCCCCGCTACGCCAGAACCCACACTTCTTTGAAAGGAACCTCGAGCAGGTTCCACGTCGCCTCGACGCCTTCGGGGAACGAGGCGATGTCGCCGGCTCGAACCGTCACGCTCGGACCGTCCTTCAGGTCGATCCGTGCGGCACCTTCGAGCACCACGATCGTCTCCCTGCCGGGCGGCGTGTAGGTCACCGGCTCCGCCGGCATCACATCGAACCGCGACATGCCCGCCTGCGCCCGTTCGGTTTCGGCCAGCACGTGCACCAGGCCGCCGACCTCGGGGTCGGCCTCCCACTCCTGCGTATCGACGTTCGAGGTGAATACTCCCGGAGCGATCTCCACTTCGGACCCCATTTCGGTCGGATGGAGCGACGTTGTACCACGGGGTCCGGCCGGCGAGATCTTTGGGCAGCGGCGAGACGCGAACGGAATGTACGGATATCGTTGTAACCGTCCGATCGCGCCCCACGGAAGGAGTCACCCATATGCCGCTTGAGACCGAACACCGTATCGACGCGACCGATGTGAGGATCCTGACGCTGCTGCAGGAGGATGGCAGGAGGTCCTACACATCGATGGCCGAAGCCCTGGGCGTCTCCGAGGCGAACGTACGCCAGCGAACGAAACGCCTCCTTCGCCGGGGGATCGTCACGATCGTGGCCGTCGCCGACCCCATAAGCCTGGGGTTCGGGATCATGGCGTCGATCGGCCTCCGGCTGAAGGGGCCGGGGCGAGACCGCGCGGCGGGACAGGTCGCCGAGAACCCAGAGATCAGCCACCTGGTTCTGTGCACGGGTTCGGTCGACCTGCAGGCCGAGGCAGTGTGCCGCGATCGGGAGCATCTCCTGTCCCTCACGGAGCGGATCTCGAGGATCCCGGGTGTGGAACTAGGCGAGACCCGCATGTATCTGCGCACCGTCAAGGAGAACGAGCAGTGGTTGGCCGGCGGAGCAGCCGCGCTGATCGAGTCGACCCTGGCCGACTGACCGAACGGAATCCTCCGGGATTCCCCACGGCTGGCACGGTTTCCGTGGCATTCACCCTTGCGCTTCCACCGTGGCCCGACCTACGCTTCGCCCCGGCGCGCCGGGCGTACCCGGCTTTGGGGGTAGGACCATGGCGAACGAACATCTTGACCCGGCCTGGATCCGCGGACTGACGGAGCCGCGGCTCTCACGTCGCGACATGCTGAGGTACGCGGGGGTTGGCGCCGGGGCCGTGGGGTTGTCCGCGTTCCTGGCTGCGTGTGGCGCGAAGACGGACGGGGCCGCCGGTGGGACGTCCTCGTCACCGGCATCATTCGATTGGGCCGCCCAGCAGCTGCATCACAAACTGAACTTCGCGAACTGGCCGTATTACATCGACACGCACAAGGGCACGCATCCGAGTCTCGATCTGTTCCAGACGCAGACGGGAATCCAAGTCAACTACCGGGTCCCGATCAACGACAACGCCGCGTTCTACCAGACGCTGCGACCCTCGCTCCAGGCCGGCAAATCGACCGGCTGGGATCTCGTCGTCATCACCAACGGTGTACAACTCTCGGAGCTGATCGCGAACGACTGGCTGATCCCGCTGGATCTTGCGAAGCTTCCCAACTTCGCGAAGTACGCCTCGCCGGCGGTGAAGGACCCGACCTACGACCCGAAGAACGTCTACACCGTCGCGTGGCAGTCGGGTATCACGGGCCTCGCGTTCAGCCCGAAGGCGACTGCGGCGCTCGGCAGGGAGCCCGATTCGGTCGCCGATCTGTGGAACCCGGTGTTCAAGGGCCACGTCGGCATGATGAGCGATAACACCGAGCTGGGGTCCGTCGGCTTGTTGCACACCGGCGTTGATCCCGCGACATCCACGCAGACGCAGTGGAAGGCCGCGGCCGCCTCCCTGATGCAGCAGCAGCCGCTCGTGCGCAACTACTACGACCAGTCCTACATCAACGCCCTTGAGAACGGGGATACCTGGATCACGCAGGCCTGGTCCGGGGATGTGTTCATCGCGAACCAATCTGGCTATCCCGACCTCAAGTTCATCGTGCCGAAGGAAGGCGCGATGTTCTGGACCGACAACATGATGATCCCGGTCGGGGCCGAGAACCCGTTGGATGCGCTGACCTACATGGACTTCGTCTACGACCCGAAGATCGCGGCCATGCTGGCGAACTACATCTGGTACATCTCACCGGTGCCGGCATCCAAGCCATTGGTCGCCGCGATGCCGGGGGGAGCTGCCGTCGCAGCGAGTTCGCTCGTCTATCCCGACGCCCAGATGCAATCGGACTTCCGCGAGTATTACGTCATCAAGGGCCAGACGGACCTCAACGCGTGGAACAACATCTTCGAGCCGATCATCCAGGGTTGAGTTCCTCGCCGGGGCCCCCCGCCCGAAGGCGGTCGAGCGGTCAGCGGCTCCGCCGCGGCCTCGCCCCTTACGGCCTGAGTTCAGGCGGCGCGATCTGGCTGCTGGTGTTCTTCGTGATCCCGATGCTCTCCATGCTCATCCTGTCGCTCAAGTCCCAGCCGCTCTCCAACACGTTCCGTATCGTGCCCTACACGTTCACGTGGCATTGGGCCAACTACCACGCGGTGTGGTCTCTCTATCACTCTCAGCTGTGGCGAGCCTGCTACTACGCGGCCGCGGTCACGGTGGGTACGCTCCTGGTCGGCTACCCGGTTGCGTACTGGATCGCCTTCCACGGAGGCCGCCACAAGACCACGTTCCTCTTCCTTCTCCTACTTCCGTTCTTCGTATCGTTCGTCATCCGGTCGCTGGTCTGGCAGTTCATCCTGTCCGATGGTGGGTTGGTGTTCCGGGGGTTGGAGGCGATCCATCTGCTCCCCCACGGATTCCACGTCCTGGGCACGTCGACAGCGGTGATCTGGGGGATCTCCTACAACGCGCTGCCGTTCATGGTCCTCCCGCTCTACGTCGCGCTCGAGAAGATCGACCGGAGAGCGGTGGAGGCTGCCAAGGACCTCTACGCGAGACCGTCGTTGGTCTTCAGGAAGGTCATCCTGCCGCTCTCGCTTCCCGGGGTTTTCGCCGGGATCCTGCTGACGTTCGTGCCCGCGTCCGGTGACTACGTCGAGGCGACCATCCTAGGCGGGCCGCACACCACGATGGTCGGGCAAGTTATCCAATTCCTCTTCCTTCAGGGCGAGCAGTACGCCCAAGCCGCCGCTCTGTCGAACATCCTCATGGCGCTGTTGCTGGCCGGGATCCTTCTGTACGCGCGGGCGCTCGGAACCCGGCAGATCGACGAGTACCTCTAGATGGCAATCGCGACCATGCCCGACGATCAGTTGGTCTCCCCCCAGCAGCCGCCGGTGCGACAGCAACGCGGTCTACGGCTGAGGGCACTCATCCTCCCGGCGTTCACCGTGCTGGTCATCGTCTACCTCATCGTCCCGATCGCGGTGATGATCCTCTACAGCTTCAACAAGGGAACGGCGGCGACCACGGCTGCAGCGCCGAAGGTCTCCTTGATCTGGCAGGGGTTCACCCTGGATTGGTGGCGTCAGTGGAACGGCGTGCCCGACCTGACGGCGGCCCTGTGGAACTCCATCGTCATCGCCGTCACCTCAACCGTGGTCTCGGCGGTGCTCGGCACAGGTATGGCGCTCGCGTTGGTGCGATACCGGTTCCGAGGTCAGGGCGCGCTGGAGATGGTGATGTTCCTCAACATCGCCGCTCCCGAGATCGTTCTGGGCGCCGGGCTCCTCTCGCTCCTGGTCACGCTCGGCACCACGCGGGGCCTCCTGACAATCTTCATCGCGCACGTCATGTTCAACGTCGCGTTCGTCGCGATCGTGGTGCGTGCCAGGCTTGCGGGGTTCTCGCGAGACGTGGAAGACGCGGCGAAGGACCTCTACGCCAACGCGTGGGGGACGTTCTTCTACGTGACCTTGCCGCTGATCTGGCCCGGGATCATGGCCGGCGCGTTGCTGGCCTTCGCCCTTTCGATCGACGACTTCATCATCACGAACTTCGTTGCCGGGCAGACGATCACCTTCCCGCTGTGGGTGTACGGAGCCGTCAAGACCGGGATCCCCCCACAGGTCTTCGTGATGGGGACGGCGATCTTCTCGGTCGGGATCGTCATCGCGACAACCCAGGTGTTCGGCGGCGCTCGGAAGAAGCGGCGAGCCCTGACCACCACGGAGGACGAGCTGGCCTGACCGGATCGGTCGGTCTGCGGTGGGGCCTCGGCGGCCCGGCGACTACTCCTGGGCGTGTCGGCGGAGGGCGTCCGCAACCTCAGCGGTCACGGCCCGCCGCCGGTGCACCGCGTACGCGGGGTCCACGCGGACGTGCACGACCGCGACGCCACCCCCGCGTTCAGCTTCATGCAGGGACGGCAGGAACTCACCCGCCCGTTCGACCAGCTGGTAGGTGGCGCCGGCTGCATCGCAGACCGCTTCCAGCTCGAGGTTATGAGGGGTCCGGAAGAGGCGCTCGTACTCAGGGAGATCGCGCTGTGCGAGCAATCCGAAGATCCCGCCGCCGCCGTTGTCCACGACGGTCAGGACCGCGTCGTGCCCGCGCCGGGCGAGCCACAGCAGCGCCCCAACGTCATGGAGGAACGTGAGGTCGCCCATGAGCGCGTGGACATGTGAGCCGGTATCCGGGGCGACCGCCGCCGCGCCCAGCGCGGTGCTGATAGAGCCGTCGATGCCGCTGGCCCCGCGGTTCGCGATGATCCGAACGTGGGCGCGCGGCGCCATCGCGAGATCGAGATCGCGCACGGGCATCGACGACCCGGCGAACAGGGTCGCGCCGGCCGGGAGCGCCGCCGCAAGATCGCGCGCGATGCGAGGTTCGAACGCATCCCGGCCTGTGTCGAGGGCCACGTCAAGCGCCGTCCGCGCCACGGAGTCGGCGTCGCGCCAAGCTGCGAGCCAGCCGGCTTCGGCCGGTTGCAGCGGCGTCTCGCGCTCGAGGAGCGCGCTCGCGAGCGTCTCAGGATCCTCGCGCAGCCGGATGGTCGCCCGGTCCTCCGGGTCCGGGTCCAGGTGATGCCGGTCCACGACGATCTGCTGTCCGGCGGACGCGACCAGGCCTTGCGATGCGCGGGTTGTGGGCGTGGCGCCGAACTGCACGACCGAGTGCGGGGTGTGCTCGCCCATCCATGTTCGATCCGCGATCAGGGCTTGGCCGGCGGCCAAGACCGTGGCGCCGCCGGCCGAGGCGGGGACCCGGCATCCGCTCAGCGGTTCGGCCACCGCGGGCCATCCTAGGGCCTCGGCGAGCGACAGCACCTTCCTAAGCGGACCCTCGGGCAGGGACCCGATGACCATCACGCCGTTCGTTCCGGCGATGGCCCGCGCGACGGTCTCTACTGCGCTCGCACGCTCCTCTTGCGTCGCCGGCGTGTCCGCCGCACCGCTGCCCGCCGGTTCCGGCCCGTCCAGTTCGTCGACGCCGATCACGGCGCCCTCAGGCATCAGCGGCTCATCGAAGGGCGCGTTGATGTGGACGGGGCCACTCGCCGAGGCCCGCTCGAACACGGCGGCCACGAGGGAGCGGATCATGCCCCCGGCGACGGGTCCGTCCACCGCCGGCAACGGCAGCTCGACGAACGACGCGTAGCGCCCGTAGAGCTCGGTCTGGTCGATGGTCTGGTTCGCGCCGGTGCCGCGAAGATGGGGCGGGCGGTCGGCCGTCATGAGGACCAGCGGTGTTCGCGATTGGAAGGCTTCCACGACGGCGGGGAAGAATTCGGCGGCGGCGGTGCCGCTGGTGCACGCGACGCCCACCGGCCGCCGCGTCACCTTCGCGATCCCCAGGGCGAAGAACGCACTGGAGCGTTCATCAAGGTGCACGTAGGTCTGAACGCGCGGATCGCGCTCGAGCGCCAGGGCAAGGGGAGTGGAGCGCGATCCGGGCGACACGCACGCGTGCGCCATGCCTCGGTCGACCAGCTCGTCCACCAGGACGGCTGCGTGTGCGAGGGAGATATCGCCGAGGCTCATAGGCGCGGGTGGAGTGGGTGGGCCGGACCGACGTGGCGCGAGAGGAACAGTCCGGCGGTGACCAGAAGGCCGAACACCGCATGAACGCGCGCCGTGCCGATGAGGACGGGGACCAGGTCGCGTCCGGTTGCCGCGCCCACAAGCTCCATGGGCTTGATCGCCGGGATCCATGCGGCCAGCCCCAGCAGCGCCCAGGGCGTGACGCCTACGCTGGGCGCATACACGTGCACTAGCGCGCCGACGGCCACCACCGCGAACGCACCGACGACGCAGGTCCGGTAGAGGAGCCGGGTTCGTCCTTCGCCCAGTCTCACCGCGACCGTTCGCTTGCCCGCCTGCGTATCCGTCGGGATGTCGCGGAGGTTGTTCGCGATCAGGATGGCCACGGCCAGGAGGCCGAGCGCCGATCCGCACCACCAGGCGCCGGCGGGGATCGTTTCCACCATGACGTAGGCGCTTCCGCATGTGGCCAGAAGTCCGAAGAACGCGAACACCATGAGCTCGCCTAGGCCCAGGCCCCCGTACGGTCGCGGACCGCCGGAGTAGAGGAGCGCGGCCAGGAGCGCCAGCGCCCCGACCGCGAGGATGATGACCGGCGACGTCGCCAGCGCCAGCGCGAGGCCCGCGAAGCCGGCCGCGCCCAGCGAGAGCAGCGCGGCCGCGAGCACCGCGCGCGGTGACGCCAAGCCGCCCTGCGTGAGCCGCGGCGGGCCCATCCGATCATGGGTGTCCACGCCTCGGACCCCGTCGAAATAGTCGTTGGCGAAGTTGACACCGACCTGGAGTCCTCCGCCGACGATGAGCGCGGCCGCGAACCGCCACCAGATGAGGTGTCCGGCGACCGCGGTTCCGACCAGCACGGGCACCAGTCCGGCACCCAGGGTTCGAGGACGCGCGCCCTGCCACCAGACCTTCGCTTGCGTCATGGGCGTTTCGGGAAGCGCGTGAAGTCAGGCTCGCGCTTGTCCTTGAACGCGTCGCGGCCTTCCTGCGCCTCGTCGGTCATGTAGTAGAGGAGGGTCGCATCGCCCGCGAGTTGCTGCACGCCCGCCAGTCCGTCCACGCCGGCGTTGTAGCCGGCCTTGAGGAGACGAAGCGAGAGTGGGCTCTCCGCGAGCATCTCCCGGCACCACGCCACCGTGGTCGATTCCAGTTCTTCCAGCGGCACCACGGCGTTCACCAGCCCCCAGTCCAGCGCGGTGGCAGCGTCGTACTGACGACACAGGAACCAGATCTCCTTCGCCCGCTTCTCGCCGATCTGTCGGGCCAACAGACCGATCCCATACCCCCCGTCGAACGAGCCGACGCGCGGGCCGGTTTGCCCGAACCGGGCGTTCTCCGCCGCGATCGTGAGGTCGCAGCACAGGTGCAGGACATGGCCGCCTCCGATGGCATACCCTGCGACCATCGCCACGACCGGCTTGGGCAGGCGCCGGATCTGGATCTGCAGATCCAGCACGTTCAACCGGCCGATCCCACGTTCGTCCACGTAGCCGTCATCGCCCCGGATCTTCTGGTCGCCCCCCGAGCAGAACGCCTCGGGGCCCTGGCCGGTGAGGATGATCACCCCGACGTCCGGGTCGTCACGAGCCATGTCGAAGGCCTGGATGAGCTCCTTCGTGGTCAGGGGCCGGAATGCATTGCGAACCTCGGGCCGGTCGATCGTGATCTTCGCGATGCCCTCGGCGGTCTCGTAGCGGATGTCGCTCCACTCGCCCGACGGCTGCCATCCCATCGTCTGCACCATGTGACCATCGACTCCTAGAGCGGTTACTCGCAGGTTTCGGCTAGCCTACCCGACGTGAGCCTGAGCGAACGACTCGGGGTGGGATCCGGCGATCTGGTCGCCCTCCGCCTGCCTCCCGGGCCCGATTGGCTGGAGGCGATCACGGATCTGTGGGCTGCCGGTGCCGCGATCCTCCCGCTGGATGTCCGCTCCTCACCCGCCGAACTCCGGGCCATCGTCGCGCTCGCGGACCCGGCCGTGATCGTGTCCGTTGAGGGCACGGAGATCCGCGACACGGGCCGGTCGGTCGGGGAACGGATCGGCCTGGTCATGCCGACCTCCGGTACCTCCGGCGCCCCGAAGCTGGCCGAGATCTCGAGGGAAGCCGTGAGCGCCGCTGTTCATTCGTCCACCCGCGCGTTGGGGGCCGCGGTGGATGCTCCGTGGGTTGCCTGCCTAACGCCCGCGCATGTGGGCGGCATGCTCGTTCTCCTGCGCGCGGCGCTGCTTGGCGCCCCGGTGATCGTGCACGAAGCGTTCGAGCCCGAACGGCTCGCGGTTGAGGCCGCCGAGGCGGACCGGGAGCTGTTCGTGTCGGTTGTCCCGGCCATGGTGCACCGACTGGTGTCCCGCGGCGCCGCGCTGCCCGGCGTCACGCTGCTGGTCGGCGGAGGAGGGCTGGACCGTCCGGCGCGCGAGGCGCTCGAGCGGTCCGGCGCGCGGGTCGTCACGACCTACGGACTCACCGAGACGTGCGGCGGGGTGGCCTACGACGCCGTCCCGTTCCCCGAAACGGACGTTCGGTTCGCGTCCGGCGGCGCCATCGAACTCCGAGGGCCGACGTTGATGAGCGGCTATCGCTGCGATGCGCAGGCCACCGCCGAAGCCTTCACCGCCGACGGGTGGCTTAGAACCGGAGATCTGGGCGCGTTCGATGAGGCCGGCCGGCTCACGGTGTCGGGGCGATCCGACGACCTCATCCGCACCGGATCGGAGAAGGTGTGGCCCGAAGAGGTGGAGCGTGCGCTGGCCGACCATCCGAAGATCGCGGACGTGGCCGTCGCCGGGTCCGCGGACCCCGAATGGGGCGAACATGTGACGGCCTTCGTGGTCCCCGAGCGCCCGGACGACCCGCCGTCCCTGGCCGAGCTTCAGACCCACGTGGAGGGCCGATTGGCCCGGTTCAAGTCCCCTCGCGAGGTGGTGGTCTGTGCCCGGATCCCGCGCACCGCCTCCGGCAAGGTGCGGCGCCGGGAACTCGAGTAAGTGCCTGCGCCGCAAAGTGAAGGGCCCGAGTCCGGGAGGGGTGGACTCGGGCCCAACATCCGTTCGGAGTCACCGAGGGGGTGGCGACCCTGACCGGGCGGCGCGCTGTGCGCCGTGCTGTGTTCTCGAAAGGCTTCGGCCGGTGGGGGGACGGACTTTAGGCCCGGTTCGGGCCTAGACGGAGATGACGCCGTGGCGGACCCCGAAGGCCACGGCCTCCAGCTTCGAATGCACCCTGAGCTTGCCCAGGATGTTCCGGATGTGGGTCTGCACGGTCTGGGGGCTGATGAAGAGCTTCGCGGCGATGCCATCGTTCCGCATGCCCTCGGCCAGCAGCTGGAGGATCTCCTTCTCGCGCTCGGTCAGGTCGCCGAGGAGGTTGAGTGCGTCCCTGCGCTCCTCGCGCTCCAGCGCCACGCTGTGCAGGAGCCGGGTCAGCGTGGCCGGGTCGATAAGGACCTCACCTTCGGCGGCGGCCTTCGCTGCGGAGAGGAGTTCCTCGGCTGCCTCGTTCTTGCCCAGGAATCCCGACGCGCCTGCTTCGACGGCCTCGACGAGCAGTCGTTCGTCGTCGTGCGCCGTCATGATGACCACTTTCGTGGCAGGAGACGCGGCCTTGATCGCGCGCGTGGCATCGATGCCCGACATCCCACCCTTGAAGACGATGTCCATCAGCACCACATCGGGCAGATGCTCGGCGCAGATCAGGATGGCTTCCTCCGCCGTGTGCACGGGGTCCGCGATCATGGTGAGGTCGGGGTCCAGGCCGACCACCATGGCGAGCGCGTCGGTCAGCACCTTATGGTCGTCGCAGATCAGCAACGTGACCTTGCGGGTGTCTCCACTCACGTGGTTCCCTCCATCGGCCCCTCCAACGGGAGCAGGATCGAGAGCATCGTACCCCCGCTGGCGCGCTCCGAGACACGGACGTCACCTCCGTGGGCTCGGGCGATGCCGCGAGCGATGAAGAGTCCGAGACCCGTCCCCGCAGCGTCCTCGTACCCTGCCGGCCGCCACGGGGCGAACTTCTGGAACACGATCTCGTGCTGGTCCGGTGGGATCCCCGGGCCGGCATCGATGACGTCGATCGAGGCGTTGGCCTTGTCCGCGACCCGAACCACGATCCGGATGGGCGCCTGAGGCGGCGAATACGTGGCTGCGTTCAGGACGATCTGGCGGAGCGCTTCTGCCAGCCATTTCCTGTCAACCGTGGCGGTCGCCGCCGGTTCCGGGGCGTCGAAGGTCAGGTGATGCGCTCCCGGATCGAACCCGTCCAGCACGTCGCGTACAACCACCGCCAGATCCGTCGGGTGCCGGTCGAACAACAACGTGCCCGCATCAACCTTCATCCCCAATGACGTCTGATCCACGGTGACCAGGAGCCTGCGCGACTCCTGTTCGATGAGCGAAAGGAACTCGCGACGCTCGTCGTCGGAGAGCCGTTCGTAGTGGGTGAGCGTCGTGCCGGCCAACCCTCGGATGGTGGCCACCGGCCCCTTCACCTCGTGCCCGAGCATGCTCGCGATCTCGGCGCGCCCGCCCATCACCGCCCGCGCGCGGTCGGTGGCACGCCGCATCCGCG
>JBBRTK010000021.1:0-25209 GCA_038244455.1 Actinomycetota bacterium | reverse complement strand
CGCTGCCCTCGCGGATCGCGCCGATCAGGCTCATCAGCGGACCGGGACAGGGCATGCCCCGTGCGTCGATCGAGCGGGTGATCCCTTCGGTCGTTGCCATGGGTCTCTCCTCCTTAGATGAACGTCACCGGGCCGTCGACCTCCATGAAGAAGGAGGCGACACCCTCGACGTTGTCGACCAGTGGATCCAAGTCGTCCTTCGTGATGTCGAACATCTCCATCGAGAGCGAACATGCGTGGATGCCCACCTCGCCGATGGTCTTCGCCTGGGCGAACAGATCGCTCCAGTGGTTGGCGGCATGCCGCTGGAAGACGGCGGCCCCTTCGGGGCCGGCTTCCGGCGCGACGCCGTGATCCTTGTGGACGTGGTCCGCGCGGAAGGCGTCCAGCGCCCAGTACTGCAAGAAGATGTTGACTTTCCGGCCCATGGCCGCGGCCCCCACGGTGAGCACCGCAGCGGCGTTCAGTTTGTCGTCGGTCCCAGAGAACAGGACCACGGAAAGCGTGTCATCCATGTAGCTCCTCCTCAACGCGCACGAGTAGAACGGGGCAGGTCGCGTGCTGAACCACCTTGTGAGCGACGCTGCCCAGGAGCAAACCCTTCCAGTCGGTCAGGCCACGGGTCCCCATGACGATGAGGCCGGCGTCGGCCTCCTTGGCCACATCGAGGATCTCGCGGGCGACCAACGCCACCGGCGCATGACGAACCTCCCCGCGAGCGGTGAGGCCTCGGTCCTTCAGCCGGCGAACCACGTCGTCGGCCAGCTGCGAGGCCTCGTCGGGTGTCTCGATCACCAGGTCGCCCATCCATGAGAACTCGTGTTCGAGCACGTGAACCACGGTGACGGCACTACCGAACTTCTCCGCGGTCTCCGCAGCCACGGCCTCGGCCCGTTCGCTGGGCCTAGATCCATCGACGGCGAGCACGATCCGATCGAACATCGCGAACTCCTTCTGTTCCCCCTAAGCATCCCGCGGAACGGCCGGACGATAGGGGGCCGAAGGTCCCCGTTCAAGGGAGCCTTACGCGCTCAAGGAGCTGGGATCAGTTGTCGCCGCTGGGGTGGTGGTCGTCAGAGCCACCGCCGGACGTGTGCGGGGCCGGGGACGCGGGGACCGGTGCCGTGTTCGAAGGCGGGGGGGGTGGCGGCTGTGAGGATGGAGGTGGCGGCGGTGGTGGGGTGTGGGTCGGCCGATGGTGGTGCTTCGGTCGATGCGGTTTCGGCCTGACCGACGGCTTCTCGGATGGAGCGACCGCCTGGCGCTCCGTGTGGATCAACGGTCTGGCCGGCAGTCTGAACTCGCTCTGGGTGATGGCGAAAGCCGCGATCGACAGTCCGAGCGCCAGGGCCAAACCCGCCAGACCGAACCCGACCCAGAGCAGCCCTTTCCTCATGGGTGCAGGTTAGGCCGGCCCAGGCTAAGAGCGGACTAAGGAACTGGCTGGTCGGGCTCGGACCCCGCCGGCCGAAGCCTGATCTCGACGCGCGTGCCCCCCGACCCGCCCGCGGCGTCCCCGGGTTCGGTCAGCGTTAACGCGCCTCCCCATTTCTCTGCGAGTTCCCTCGCGATGGCCAGACCGAGCCCCGTGCCACCGGGAGGCGCCCCGGTCCCACGGAAGAAGCGTTCGGTTACGCGGGAGTGTTCGCCGGCCGGGACGCCCGGCCCCCGATCGCGCACGGCGATGAACACCCGATCGCCCGCCTCCCCCGTCTCGACCTGGATGGGACCGGGTGCGTAGGCAACGGCGTTGTCCAGGAGGTTGTCAAGCGCCTGATCGATGTCGTGCGGATTGGCCAGGGCTCTGCCCCCCGTGCCGCGGGCTTCGATCGTCGCCCCCAGGCGGACCGCGCGCTCCTGCCAGCGCTCGACAGCGCGCACGGCCGCCTCGCCCAGGTCGACAGTGGTGGGCTCCCCCTCCTCTATCTGGCGGGCCATCGTGAGGAGACGGGTTACCGTTTCGGCGAGACGATCGACTTCTCGATCGGCGGCCGTCAGCTCCGTCCGCAACTCCTCGGAGCCCGCTTCGGCGATCGCGCTCTCCAAACGGAGCTTCATCCCCGTCAGGGGCGTCCGCAACTGGTGCGAGGCGTTGGCGACGAACTCACGTTGGGCCCGGACCGTTTGCTCCAACCGGGAGGCCATGTCGTTGAACGAACGCCCGAGTTCCTCTATCTCCGAGGCTCCGTCGATGTCGATCGCACGTGCCGAGAGCTCCCCTCTGCCCAGACGGCGTGCGATCTCGGCCAGCCGGGTGAGTGGGCGCGCCAACGAGCCGGCCAGCGCGTAGGCGATGATCAGACCCGCGAGCAGGCCGGTGAACCCGACCAGGATCAGCGCGAGCGTGATGCGCCGGACATTGTCGGCGACGGTCTTCACACTCTGGGTGACACGAACGGCGCCCTGGAGTCCTTCGTCCAGGATCGGAGCGGCGGCGGCCATGATGTCGGAGTTCAACGTGTCGCTGTGGCGGCGGATCGACGTCGCGTGTGGGTCGGTTGGGTTCAGCGCCGCCTGGATCTCCGGGCGCCCCGTGGTGTCGTAGTTCACGCCGACATCTGAGGGTATCTGGGAGTCGGCGATGACCACGCCGGTCGCATCGGTGACGATCACGCGGGTGCCCGACCCCAGCTGGCCGGCATACCGTCGCACGTCCGTCATGAGCTGGGTCGGGTCGGTCGTACCCTCCTTCCCGATACTTGCCGCGATCGCCTGCACCTGCACGAGCGCCTGGGTCTCCAGCTCGGTCTGCGCCCGGGCGCGAAGGTTGATGGCGAGCGGGATGGTCAGACCGACGATCACCGCAACCAACACATATGCGAACGCGAGAACCAGGCGGGTGCGGACCTTCACCGCTCCGGCCTCGCGGTGTTCACGGGCCGGTGGCATCGTCCGGCGAACAGAACCGGAACCCTACCCCTCGAACGGTGGTGATGTATCGAGGCTCGGCAGCGTCGTCCTCGAGCTTCTTGCGGAGCCACGAGATGTGGACATCGAGGGTCTTCGTCGGACCGAACCAGTGGGGATCCCACACCTCGTCCATGATGCGCTCGCGCGTGCAGACCTGGCCCGCGTTCGCGATCAGGATATGCAGCAGGTCGAACTCCTTCGCGGACAGTTCGACGGGTTGGCCGCCTCGGGTGACCGTTCGCGCCGCGGGATCCAGCTGGATGTCGGCCACCTCGATCAGTCCGCGACGAGCGGTGGAGCGGCCTCGCCGCAGGACGGCGTGGATGCGCGCGACCAGCTCTCCGCCGGAGAACGGCTTCACGACGTAGTCGTCGGCACCCAGTTCCAGGCCGACGATGCGGTCCACCTCTTCCCCTCGCGCGGTGAGGATGATGATGGGCACATCGGAGGTCTTGCGGATCTCGCGGCAGAGATCGCGGCCGTCCCCATCGGGAAGCATCAGATCCAGCAGGATCACATCTGGCGGGTCGGCCTCGATGGAGTCTCGCGCCCGCTCGACGGTCGGGACCACCGTCGCGTCCAGACCCTCGCGTTGAAGGCGATCCGCGAGCGGCTCCGCGATGGCCTCTTCGTCCTCAACCACCAGGACACGCACCTTCATGCCCCCGATGCTATCGGACGTTGGCTGCTGACCTCGGCTGATCCACCGCTACGGAACTCTTTCTTACCCAGACCCTATTCGATCCACACGCGACGGGGCGGCCCGAAGGCCGCCCTTGATTCGTCGCCTGGGGGATCGTGTTTACGTGACGGTGAGGTCCGAGACCATCCCCATCCGGACGTGCCCCTTGATGTTGCAGATCAGCGAGTAGTGCCCGGGCTTCAGGTTGACCGACAAGGTCGATGTCGCACCCACGGGCAGATCCCCGATCTCGTCGACCGCCGCGTAGTCGTCCTCCGTGACCTCGTCGCCCTTCAACGGGAGCTCGGCGGCCTTCGCGTCGGTGGAAAGGACAACGAACTCATGCTTCTTGACGCCGTCATTCGTGACGGTGAACGTGACGGGGCCTGCCGGCACCGTCTTGGCGTCCACGTTCATGTACATGTGCTGCACGTCGGTCTCGCCGACGGCCACCGCGACGGGCGTACCGTTCGTCGAGGTGGTCGGCGCCGATGTGGTCGCGGCCTCGGTGGCAACCGCTGCACCGGTACCGGCGCTCGACGATCCCCCGCTCGACGAACCGCACGCCGCCAGGGTCAGCGTCAAGGCGGCCACCCCGGCCACCACCGCCAACGCTCTCCGCGATCTCTTCGTTCCGCGCATCATTCCCTCCTTCAATTCGTTGCGGCGATATCGGATGGCGCTGACGCCGCTGCGCCCGCCCTTTTGACCCGCACAACGAGCCAAAGGAGCATGAGGTAGATCGACCAGATCACGATGAAGGGCACGAGGATGAAGTAGCTCCTCGCCCACCACGCCTGGATCCCGATAGGTTCGGGTGCGTACGTGAAGACCGGGCTCTGCACGTCGAGTGCGATGGTGGCCTCCGACGGCGCGTACCCCTGGGACCCCCAGAAGGCGATGGTGCCTTGGACGGCGCCGGTCTGCGCGGGCGCGAATCGGATCGCAGCGTGCCCGGTTTCGTTCGTCGTTCCCTCGCCGACGATCTCATCCTTCGTGGATCCCATGAACGAGACCGGAACGAGCAGCCGGACGAGCGCTCCGGTGACGGGTCTCCCTTTAGCGTCCCGCACCTGCACATGGATGAACACCGCCTGCCCCTTCACGGTTACGGTCCCTTGGCTGGCGACGACCGTTGTGGGCGTGGCACCGCCGGCCCAGGCGCGTGAGATCCCGGCGCTCGCGAACATGAGGCCGAAGGCGGCAACAGCCAGCAGGCGCCTCATGAGCGATCCCCCACGGGCGTCGCGGCCATCGCGGAGACGAGCTCGGGGACAAGCTCGGTCGAGGTGAGCGGCCCACGCTTGGCGGACTCGACTTCCCATCCTTCCTCGACCTCCCAGACGGAGATCACCGGGAAGACACGGGCGAAAAGGACGAACAGCAGGGCGAACCCAGCGAACGCGGCGGCCGTGATCGACCATTCCACCCACGTCGGCCGGTAGGAGCCCCACTCGTAGGGCATCAACGGCACGGCCATCGACGGGATCACGATGACGAACCGCTTGAGCCACATGCCCATGTTCACGAGCGCGGCGGCAGTGACGATCCACTTGATCGTGCGCGTACGAGGTACGGACAGCAACACGATGGGCGTGATCAGGCCGCAGATCGTGAAGAACCAGAAGTACGGGGCGTACTGTCCGACGAGAAGCGCCGACAGGAGTGTCGCGCTGCCGACCTCCATCTTGAAGCCGACGGTCGCGTACTCCGACAGCGTGAAGTATGCGTAGAGGATCCCGAGCACCAGTAGCAGCGTTCCCAGGTACTTGAAGTGCAGCTCGGTGATGAACTCCTCGAGGTGGTAGGCACGGCGGAAGATCGCCATCACGACGATGATCCCGGCGATGCCCGAGAAGATCGCGCCGACGACGAAGTATGGGCCGAAGATCGTGGAGTTCCAGCCGCTGCGGAGCGTCATCCCGAAGACCCACGACACGACCGTGTGGACGGAGACGGCCACCGGGACGATCACGATCGCCATGATCCCGATCGCGCGGACCAGAAGGCGTCGCTGTTCGGGCACCGCATGCCACCCGAGGGAGAGCACTGAGTACAGACGGCGGCGGATCCGCCCTCCGACAGCTGCGTCGCGCAAGATCGCGAGATCCGGCACGAGCGGCAGGTAGAGGTAGAGGAGGCTCCCCGCGATGTAGGTACTGATCGAAAGGACGTCCCAGAGGATCGGCGACCGCAGGTGCGCGTGTACCAGCACGAACTGCAAGCGATCGGGGCGCCCCATATCGGTGACCACCATGCTGGCGCCGATCACGAGCGCGACGACGGTGATCATCTCCGCGAGGCGGGTGATCGGACGGCGCCACTCGGCGTGGGTGAGGCGGAGGATCGCCGAGACCAAGGTCCCCGCGTGGCTGATCCCGATGAAGAACACGAAGTTCGTGAGGTAGAAGCCCCAGCTCACGTGGTTGTTCAGACCGGTCACGGCCAGCCCGTGCTTCAACTGCCAGATCCACGCGAAGATCCCCCAGGCCACAACGAGCGCCAGTCCGCCAACCAGGAGTCGCCCTTTCTTTCCCCAGGCGCCAGCGCGGACGGGAGCCTCGGCTCGCTCCAGCAGTCGCGTGCGACGGTCCTGCGCGGCCTCCATCATTGCGGCAGCACCACTTTCGAGCCTTCGCCGTGACCGGGCAGGTACCAGACCCGCGGACGGGTCCCGAGCTCTTCCTTGAGCCGATAGGCGTTCCTCGTGGATAGCAGCCATGAGAGCTGGACGGTCTCGAGGCCGTTCGTCGCGATGTCGGCCCGCAGGTCACCGAACCAGATCGCGCTCATCGAGCACGCCTGGGCGCACTCGGGGAGCTGACCGTTCATCGCGTTATGCGCGCAGAACATGCACTTGTCGACGGTCCCCTTGCGGTGCGGGACGGGGAACTCCGGTGAATACTGCGCGAACGTGGCCCCGGGGGGGTTCTCGGGTTCGCCCCAGTTGAAGGAGCGGGCGTCATAGGGGCATGCCGCCATGCAGAACCTGCAGCCGATGCAGCGTTCGTGATCGACCAGGACGGTGCCGTTCTCGTTGCGGAACGTGGCGCCGACAGGACAGACGTTCAGACAGGGTGCGTTCTCGCACTGCATGCACGGTCGTGGCAGGAAGACCGTATTCCCGGCCTCATCCTTCACCTCGAAGACCTTCATCCATTCCTGGTCGCCGGTGAAGTGCGTCGCCTGGCACGCCTTCGTGCACTCTTTGCAACCGTCGCATCGCGCGAGGTCGATCGCCATCGCCCACTGTGGGGCGTCGGCGGCGGTACTTGGCGCGGTGACGTCATCGGCGAAGGCGACGGTGTTGCGGCCTAGCGTGACCGCACCCGCCGCGATGAACACCTTCCCGATGAACGAGCGGCGACTCACCCCCGAGTGCGTCTCCGCCATTGCGCTCGGCGCGTCCTCTCGTTCGACCTGATCGCTCATGGCATGAACCTAGACGCGCGGAGGGTCCCGAGGGAGGGCGGAACGGCCCTGAACGTTGCTCGACGAAGACGGGGAGGAGACCTCGACGTTCGGCTAGGTCAGGGGGGGACCTAGAGGCCCGACGCCGGGTCGCCGGGGGATCGTTGGGCGTCTTGGGTGAACCCGTGTCGATGCGCGAAGGCCACCACTTGGGCGCGGTTCTCCAGATGGAGCTTGCCCAGGATGTTGGACATATGGAACTTCACGGTGGCGTCCGAGATCTCCAGTGCGGTCGCGATGTCGTGGTTCGTGCGCCCCTCAGCGACGAGCCGCAGGACCTCGTCCTCCCGGGGGGTGAGCGCGGTGGCCTCGCCCGCGCCGCCCGATGCCAAGTGGCGCAGGATCTTACCGGCGAGCCCTCTGGAGAGGGGCGCCTCACCGCGGTCGAGCGCCTCCAACAGGTCGAAGAAGTCCTCGGCAGGCGTGCTCTTCACGAGATATCCGTGCGCCCCGCTCCTGATCGCTTCGAACAGATCCTCGTCGGCCTCAGACACCGTGAGGATCACGACCTTGATGTCCGGCAGCTCTGCCTTGATCACGCGCGTGGCCTCGAGGCCCCCCATGCCGGGCATCGTGAGATCCATCAAGACGGCGTCGGGGGCGAGCGCGCGGGCCAGGACGACCGCCTCCGCCCCGTCCGAGGCCTGCCCTACGACTTCGATGTCACGCGTGCGGAGCAGGCTCACTAGCCCCTCACGGAAGAGCGCGTGGTCGTCAGCGAGCAGCACCCGCACGTCAAGCTCCCCCTGGGCGCGCCGGGAGTGTCAGGGTGACCGTCGTTCCTTCGCCGATGGATGATCGCACGTCCAACGTCCCCCCCACGGCGCGGGCCCGCTCGGCCATCGTCGTCAGTCCGAACCGACCTGAGTGGCCCGCCTGTTCTGGGTCGAACCCCGCACCATCGTCACACACCGAGAGCTCGATGGCCCCATCCCGCTCTTCGAGTCCGACGCGTAGTGTGGTCGGGCCAGCGTGTCGGCGTGCGTTGGACATCGCCTCTTGAGCGATCCGCATGACTTGGTAGCGATCCGAAGTGCCGAGCGAACCCCCGGCGACAGACGCACCCGAGAACACCGTGCGGAGCCCCGCCTGGATGCCGAACTCCGCGGTGTAGTCCTCGAGCGCTTGACCTAGCGACCGATCGGGGCCGACCGCTGTCCGAAGCCCGAGGATCGCTTCTCGCACCTGCGCACTAAGCGCGCGCGTCGCCTCCTCGAGCTCGGCGAGCTCGTCGGCGGCCGCGGCCGCCCGGCCGGTCGAGGCCAGCTCGCGCGCGGCCTGGATCTTCGTCGTGAGGTAGCCGAGGAGCTGCCCCAGATCGTCGTGCAGATCTCGTGCGATCCGTTCGCGCTCCTCGACCGTCGCCAGCCGCTGGACCTCCTCAAGGCGCCGCGCGTTCTCGAGCCCGGCAGCCGCCGCCACGCCGAACATGTCGAGCACCAGGCCCTCTTCCACAGAGAACGGAGGGCCGTTCGACCTGCCGACCAACAAGACATGCGGCTGCATGCCTCGTGTGTGGACCGTCAGGTACGGACCATCGGGACGTGTGGACGCGTCGGTCTCGTGGAGGAGCCGACGCTCGGTCGCGCCCGGTCCTGGAGCACTCGGATCCGACAGCACGATCTCTGTGCCGTCCGCTCTGGCGACCAGCACAACGGCCCGGTCCGCCTCGACCACACCGCGGGCACCGGCGGCGATCGCTGCGTACAGCCGCGGCGCCGATGGTTCCCCGGTCACCGCGAGCGACGCTCGGTGAAGGCGCTCGAGTCGGGCCGCGTGGCGGGCAAGCTCGTCCCGCAGCGCCGAGAAGGACCGGAAGATCCACAGCGAGAACGGGATCGCGCACAGTGAAAGGACGGTGGTCGCCAGGATGTGCTCCCCAACCTCGGTGAGCAGATCGTCGGCCTCGACGATCAACAAGATCGCCTCGATGCAAACGATGAACAGCGACGGCAGGAGGACCGCGAGCACCCCCAGGGTCCGCAGCTGAGGCGGCGCGCTCGAGAACCGAGCGAAGGCGACCAATCCGATCACGCCGACCGCCGCGAGGCCCGTGATGGCAACGTAGGGCAGGGCGGAGGAGGTCGAGTCGGCGGCCCGCACGAGAAGCGCACTTCCGGCTAGCAGTGCGAGCCAGAGACCGATGCCGATCCAGCGTAAGCCGAGGCGGCCCCTTCGTTCGTCGATCCCTCCGGGCTTCACGGATCAGCTCCCTGGCGACGGGTCGGGGCCACGATACGTAGCCCCCTCGATAGTAGCCCGCAGACATCGCGGTCACCGGGGCTGTCGGCATCCGGCCCTTCGGTAGGGGGCCGGATGTCCTTCCTGACCACCCTGCGCGCCGCTCATGCTTGATGTACGTCGGGCGTCCGTGTCCGGCCGCGCGCGGAAGGTGATGAGTCATGCTCAGCGACCAGACGGACCCAACGGGTGCCGACCTCCTCGAGCACCCACTGCTGAACAAGGACACGGCCTTCTCCGAGGAGGAGCGTGAACGCTATGGGTTGCGCGGGCTCCTGCCGGTCAGCGTCACCACGATCGAGGCCCAGGTGGAGCTGGAGATGGAGCACCTGCGCCGCAAGGTCGATGACCTTGAACGCTTCATCGGACTCGCCTCGTTGCAGGGTCGGAACGAGACCCTCTACTACCGGGTTCTGGTGGACAACCTCGAAGAACTGCTGCCGATCGTCTACACACCGGTGGTCGGAAGGGCCTGCCAGGAGTTCAGCCACATCATGCGGCGCCCGCGCGGGCTGTGGATCACGCCCGACGACATCGACCGGATCCCGGAACTACTGCGCAACGCCGGCCGCGGCGAGGTTCGGCTTATCGTGGCGACCGACAACGAACGGATCCTGGGGCTGGGCGACCTCGGCGCCGGCGGCATGGGGATCCCCGTGGGCAAGCTCGCCATCTACACGGCGGGCGCGGGCATCCACCCCACGCTCACACTGCCGATCTCCCTGGACGTCGGCACCGACAACGCCGAGCTGCTCGATGACCCGCTCTACCTGGGTTGGCGTCACCCGCGCCTGCGCGGAGAGCCCTACGATCGGTTCATCGAGGCCTTCGTCGGATCGATCCTGGAGGTGTTCCCCCACGCCGTGCTCCAGTGGGAGGACTTCAAGCAGCACAACGCGATCCGTCTCTTGGATCGCTACCGGCATCGGCTCACCAGCTTCAACGACGACATCCAAGGAACGTCTGCGGTCGTCGTGGCGGGCGTGCTCTCCGCGCTGCGCCGGTTGGAGGAACCGATGTCCGAGCAGCGGTTCGTGTTCCTGGGCGCCGGCGCGGCCGGCATCGGCATCGCGCGATTGGTGCGGATGGCGATGCGCCGCGAAGGGGCGGACGAGGAGACGGTGGGTCACGCGATCGCGATGCTCGATTCTCACGGCCTGACGTTCGAGGGGCGGGACCCGCTGGACCAGGACAAGCTGGAGTTCGCCTTGGGCGCCGGCGCGCTGGCCTTCCACGGTTTCGGCGAGGTGGAACCCGGATCGCGGTTCGACCTGGAATCCGTCGTGCGCCATGTTCGGCCGACGGTGCTGATCGGCACGAGCGGCACGCCCGACACGTTCACGGAGTCGGCCATCCGCGCGATGGCGGAGTACGCGCGCATGCCGGTGATCCTCCCGCTCTCGAACCCCACATCCAAGACCGAAGTCCAACCGGCGCGGGCCATCGAATGGACCGACGGGCGGGCGCTGATCGCCACCGGGAGCCCGTTCGACCCCGTCGACCACGCAGGCCGCACACACCTGATCGGGCAGGCGAACAACGCGTTCGTCTTCCCGGGGGTGGGGCTGGGGGCGATCGTGAGCGAGACTCGGGAGGTCACCGACGAGATGTTCCTGGGCGCTGCGGAGGAACTGGCCGGCTGCGTCGACGCGGACCGGCTGGCTCAAGGGGCGCTGTACCCATCGGTGTCCTCGCTCCGGGACGTTTCGCGCCGGATCGCGATACGCGTCGCGACGGAAGCCCGCGACCTGGGGCTGGGCCGCAGTTTCAACGACGGTGAGATCGAAGCGGCGGTCGAGGCTGCCATCTGGGAGCCGGTGTATCCGCCCAGCTAGCCCCGTTAGCGGAGCACCACGGGGACACTCAGATCGATCTGGGCGTGCGTGGACGTGTCCGTCGCCCCGACCAGTAGGCGGAAGGTCGTGGTGGAGAGCGGCAACGTCACGCTGTCGACCAGGAAGTCCCCGAAGGCCGAGACATGGGGAAGCAGCTCGAACGGCTCGCTGGTATCCCCGGACGAAACGAACAGGACGCCGTGTCCCAGCTGCCTCCCGGACGCGTCGATGATCACGATCGGTTGATCCCACGACAGTCTCGACGACGTGTGGTTCGAGATCTGGACCCAGACGTCCACGTGGGCGGTTTCCAGCTGCGCGCCCACCACGCTCACGGTGACGCCCGAGCGTGTCGCGCTCCCGTGCGCGTTGGGCAGGATCGCGGCGGCGGCATCACGCCCGTCCCGAAGATAGTCGGCCACTTTCCACCCGTCGGCCCCCTTGATCATGGACACGGGGCCTGCGTAGGTGGTCGTGTAGTTCGACCCGGTCTGGGTTGCCTTGAAGCTGAACGATGCGGTCGAAGCGCCTATCGAGCGGACCGCCACCGATCCGATCGCGAAGGTTCCTCGCTGTTCCTCTGATGCGGAGATGCCTTGGGTGACCAGCCAATCGGCCGCGGTCTTCAGGGAACCCGTCGACCGCTGCGACGCGACCGCCCAGTTACCCCCGCCGATCCCGTTGACGAAGTAATCGGTGAGTGCGGCGACCGCAGCGACCTCGCCGGGGCTCGCCGCCGGGCTGTTCGACGTCGAACCGCCTCGCGAGCAGGACGTCACGACGAACGCTAGGAGAATCGCGGCGGTGCTGATCGCCGCGAAGGAGGGGCGCGCCGCGGGCCGTGAAGCTCGGGATCCGCGCGGCATCGCGTCAGGCCCCCGGAGGGGCCGGCGCGGACGCGCGCGTGGTGGTTACGGGAGGAGCGGTCGCCGGCCCTACGGCGACACCCGCCCCCGCCGTCGATCCGGAACTCACAAGGAACTGGTCGCTGGCGGGAACGACGATGACCTGACGGTCCGCCGGAAGCACCGACTTCGGCAGAGCCTGGATGGTGACCCACGGGAGCCCGAACCCAACCGCAGCCGCCCCACCCGCCAGCACCATGAGCGAACGCTTCTTCATGCGCTTGGGCTTCGCGCGAGGCGCTGCGTCAGTCGCGGGCGTGCTCATCGACCCTCGCCCGGCGGTCTGGGTGCCACAGACGGCCCGACCGTCGTGACCGCCCCACCCGGGGCGATCTGGATGACGATCTGCGGGCCCTGGGCCGGCGGGCGCTGGGTCAGGTCATGACCCACGACACCTGCCATCAGTCCGAGCACCAGAACTCCGGCCGTGACCATGGCCGACTGCTTCGTCATGTTCGCGCCTCCTAGATCTCATATCCACAGTAGGCGCGAGGGCGGGCCGGGCGCGAGCCGATGGACCCCTGATCCCCGGGTCGTTCAGCCGCGGCTCGCGGCGGGAACCGCCGCAAGGTTCAGCCGGACTTCTCCACCTTCCAGGAACAAGATCGCGGGGAGTGCGTCCAGGATGGCGGGACCGGCGAGCAGGGCCCACGTAGCTCGCACCTCGGCTTCGGCGCACGTCTCGCCCCAGGCCGTGGCCTGCAACACGCGGGTGATCGCCGGCCGGCCGGTCCGAGGGTCGATGACGTGGTGCAGCCTCGGCCCCCACACCCGCCGGGTGACCGACGATGTCGCCAACGCGCCGAACGAGAGCTTCAGCCGAACGACCTCGGACCCCGGCGCGACCGGATCTTCGGTGGCGATGTCCAGGCCCCCTTCCGGCGGCGACCCGCCGATCCGCAGGTCCCCGCCTGCGTCCACCACGGCCCACGGCAGCCCGTCGACCAACTCCACGGCGCGGTCCGCGGCCCATCCCTTCCCGATCCCGCCGAAGTCCAAGGCCGCGCCCTCCGGAAGCAACACCCGCCCATCCTCTAGGCGGACGTCCTCCCACCGCCCCGTCTGGGCGGGACCATCTACCGGCCGCGGCTGCGGGTGCGCGTCCCCCAGCGCCCAGAAGTCGCGGTCGTACCCGGCGGTCACCAGCGCGGGCAGGATCGTGGGATCGAACAGCCCGCCTCTGCGGCGGGCGCCGTCCAGCGCCAACGCCAGCAGCTCGGCGAAGGGTTCCGATACGGAGGTCCACGCGCCGGAACGCCGGTTCACCTCGGACAGCTCGCTGTCGGATCGGAAGCGGGAGAATCGCTGCTCCAGACGTTCGAACGTCTCGCGAACCCGGACGAACGCCTGGTCGAACCCGCGAGCGGCCTCGGGGGCGATCAGGAACATCTCGGTTCCCATGGCACGGAACGCAGCGCGGCGGACGCCGGGCGCCTCTTCGATGCGCGCGGCCCCGCCCCGTTCCTGGGGCGAACTACCCATCGCCGGGCACCGTGACCTCCGACTCGTCGCCGGCAGCCTCTGACTCCGGTGGACCGGCGGCCGTCACCGGCTTCGCAGGCCGGGCGCGCGCCCCCGCCGGCAGCTGTTTGCGTTCCGGCCGCTCGCCGAAGGTGAACACGCGCACCAGAAGGAGGAACAGCACGATGCCGCCGGTACCTACATAGGTCCACCAGAGCCAGGGGCGGGCGGAGTCTGTTCCCGAGAAGATCCCGTGCACCATCGCCAGGATGAACGCGGGTGTCGCGGACAGGTGCAACGGCCGCCACCATGCCAGTCCGATCCGCTTCTTGAACCAGGACGTGAGCAGCACGACGAACATCGTGTACATCGCCAGCACGCCGAACCCTACCGCCAGCGGTCGGTACACGCTGTGGAGTGGCACCACCACATCAAGGAAGCGGAACGGGCGGAACCTGTCCAATAGCAACCCGCCCAGATGGATGGCAAGCAGCGGCAGTACGGCGGCACCGAGGTACTGGTGCACCGAGGTCGCCGTCACCTTCGATACCCGCTTGCCCAGCACGCCGGTGGGTCCCACCAGACCCCAAGCAACCGCTAGGAACAACATGAGATAGGCGCCGACACCGGCTGCCCGCAGCAATACCCATGTGGTCATCGCTCCAAGTATCTCCCGGCGATCCATCTCAGGCGCGTCGAAGGTCCCCTTGCGTGCGGGCCGAAGTCCGAGGGTCTTGGTCGCTGATCGCCACCCGTACCGTCGGCGGTCTGCCGGAAGCGGTGGCCTAAGTGCGTGCTGCTAGGCTCGAACCAGTCGTACGTGGAAGCAAGAGAGACGAAGGGGACGGATGTCACCGGTGAACTTCGAGCAGGCGCCGATCCTGCTCTTCTGGGAAACGACGAAGGCGTGCCTCCTCGCGTGCCGCCACTGCCGGGCCGAGGCGATCGCTGGAGGTGTGCCCGGGCAGCTCACGACCGAAGAGGGCATGCGGCTGATCGACGACCTGCGCACGTTCACGCCCAGGTTCCCGGTCATCATCTTCACAGGCGGTGACCCGTTCATGCGAGCGGATCTGTTCGAGCTGGCCGCGCACGCGCGGTCCTACGGGATGCCGATCGGCTTCGCGCCAAGCGTTACCCCGCTGCTCACGCGCGAGGCCGCGCGGCGGATGCTCGAGGTCGACGCCAAGGCCATCTCCATCAGCCTGGACGGCGCCGACGCGAAGACCCACGAGGGCGTCCGGCAGGTCCAGGGCCACTTCTTCAAGACCGAAGAAGCGGTGCGCATGCTCGTGGACGAAGGCCACACCGTGCAGATCAACACCACCGTGATGCGGAGCAACGTGGAGCAGCTCGCGGACATCGCCGCGCTGGTCGCGGGATGGGGTGCCAACATCTGGGAGGTGTTCTTCCTCATCCTGGTCGGCCGCGGCTCCGAGCTGGAGGAGCTGACGCCGCAAGAGAACGAGGACGTCGCGCACTTCCTGTTCGACGCGTCGCATCACGGCTTCATCCTTCGAACGGTGGAAGGCCCGTGGTTCCGGCGAGTGGTCGCCCAACGTAAGGGCCTGGACCCGCTCGAGGACCCCGCAGTCGTCTTCGGTCTGGGGCCGCTGTATCGCCGTCTTACGACCCGCTTGCGCGAACTCCTGGGCGAACCCGGGAACTCTCGAGCCCAAAGCGTCGGGACACGCGACGGCAAGGGCATCCTGTTCGTTTCGCATGATGGAGAGGTGTACCCGGCAGGGTTCCTGCCCTACCGCCTGGGGAACGTGAAGACCGACGACATCGTCGCCCTCTACCGCGACAACGAGCTCCTACGTTCGATCCGATCCGCCACGTTCACCGGACGGTGCGGGGAGTGCGAGTACGCGGATGCGTGCGGAGGGTCACGCGCGCGCGCCTTCGCGACCTTCGGGGACGCGCTCGCGGAAGATCCGGCGTGCGCGTATCAGCCGATTCCTATCCTGGGGTAGCGCGGTTACGAGGGTGGGCGGCCGCCCAGGCCTGCAGGTTCTGGACGTGCGATCTGGGCTCGATCCCGTGAGGACACGTTTCGGGGGCGCCGCACGGGGGGTTCCCTTCGCCGGTGAAGTAGTTGAACCTGCAGTCGGGACAGTAGACGTCGAGTTCCGTCGGCAGGTACGGACAATCCCCCCACGAACACGACCGCTCGCCCTCTCCGGTCGCGAGATCGTACCCGCACCCCGGGCACTGGACGAAGCCTTCCCATCTGGCCATAACGCATGCCTCCTTCTACCGAGGGTAGATGCGGCGAGAGGTCCAGGAAGGGCCGAACGGCCCCCCGACGCCGGGCCCGAGGCACGGGGTAGCACTTGGCCAGTGCGTGACGCTTCGGGCTTCAGTTCCTACGAGCCGGATGCCGAAGCACGTACCATCGGAGGCGACCCGCCACGCGAACCTTAGTGATCGACTCCGAGCAGCCAGAGATGGGGGGAAGCGGCACTGATGGGGGATCTGTCTGGTGGCGCTGGCGTCCGCGTCGCGATCTGCGAGGCCGAGCCGGCGGTCCACGGTTCTCTGCGCTCGATCTTGGAAGCCGAAGGGTTCGATGTCGTGGGCCTGGTCGGCACGGCAGACGACCTCGCTCGAGTCCTGCCCTTGGTGGACGTCGAGGCCCTGGTACTGGACGCCCAAACGGGGGTGATGGCGATGCTCGCCGCCCGGGAATGTGCTCCCAGGGTAGCGATCGTGGTCGTGTGGCCCGCAGGGGTGCGAACGGAAGAGGCCGACCAGCAGGTGGAACCATCCAGGGCGCCCGCCGAACTCGGAGCCGCCGTCCTCGCAGCCACCCGGCGTCACTACGTGCGCTCCGCCCCGCCGATCGTCGGCGCGGGTCTGCTCGTAGTCCCCGACCTCGAGGCCGAACAGCCGATCCTCGAACCGGACCTCGTGGTGGCCGCGACGCCATCGCTCCCCACCCGAGCCTCGCTCGCGCTGGCTGCCGCAGGCATCTTCCTCGCGTTCGTGGTCGCCGTCGGCGCACAACCGGGCTCCCCTTCGGGGGTCGCGGCGCTTCCTCCGGCGCCAACATCTCGACCGACCGCGGGTCCAGGGAGCTCCGGGCCAGGCGGGAACGGCGGGCGAGACCACCCACAGGTCTCGAAACCGCCCCGGGTCACTCCTCCTCCTGTCTCCCCCGCGCCACAGGTGAACGTTGCGCCCGTGAGCGAAGCGAGCACAGAGGCCACCGGTACTGGATCCGGCGGAACGCAGCCGAACCCAAGCGCCCGCCGTCTCACGAAGGTCCGACGGCATCGCGTCCGCCACCGCCGCAGGCATCGCCGACGGAACATCGATCACCTAGAGAACGGCCGGCCCGGCCACGCACACGCCGGTGGGACGGCGCACAGCCACCCCGAACACCCGGCGCACAGCCACCCGGCTCACCCGGCTCACGGCGACTCGGGCCACGGCAACAGCGGCCATCACGGGAACCCGCACGACTGATCCTCGGATGCGGGCCGGACGGCGGCCTCGTGCCCGGCGTAGCTCGATACGTATCATGACCGGGTCGATGGACGCCCTCACGAAACAGACGGCGGCACCCGGACTCACGCTCGCGAGCGTCCCCGAACCCGTCATCGGCATCAACGACGTGCTGATCCGCGTCGATCGCGTCGGCATCTGCGGCACCGATGTGCACATCGCCGACTGGAACGAGTGGGCGCAGGGCGTCGTGCACACGCCGCTGATCGTCGGCCACGAGTTCGTGGGCGAGATCGCCCAGGTCGGTGTCAACGTCGCCGACTTCCATCCTGGTGACCTGGTGTCGGGCGAGGGGCACGTGGTGTGCGGCCGGTGCCGTAACTGCATGGCGGGCAGGCGCCACCTGTGTGCACAGACCTCCAGCGTCGGCGTCGACCGCCCAGGCGCCTTCGCCGAGTACCTCGCGCTGCCGATGACCAACGTCTGGCTTCACGACGCCGGCGTCGACCGCGACGTTGCCGCCATCTTCGATCCGTTCGGCAACGCGGTGCACTCAGCGCTCCAGTTCCCGGTTCTGGGCGAGGACGTGCTGATCACCGGCGCCGGCCCCATCGGCTTGATGGCGTGCGCTGTGGCCCAGCACGCGGGCGCCCGCTACGTGGTCGTCACCGACGTGAACCCCTATCGGCTCGAGCTCGCGCGGGCGCTCGGCGCCACGCGCGTGGTCGACATCCGCGAGACCTCGATCGAAGCTGTGCAGCACGACCTCGGCATGCGCGAGGGCTTCGACGTCGGGTTGGAGATGAGCGGTAGCCCCGACGCGTTCCAAGCGATGCTCGCGAACATGTGTCACGGCGGCAAGATCGCGATGCTCGGGCTGCCCGACCGTCCGTTCGAGATCGATTGCAACCTGGTCATCCACGACATGATCACGATCAAGGGCGTGTTCGGACGGGAGATGTATGAGACGTGGTACATGATGACCGTGATGCTGCAGGGCGGCCTTGACGTTGCACCGGTGATCACGCACCGGTTCCACTACACCGACCACGAAGCGGCGTTCGCGGCCGTGCGCTCGGGACAGGCCGGCAAGGTGCTCATGTACTGGCGAGGGGAGCCATGAACGGGGAGATCCGCGCGCAGCTCGACGCGGAACTCAGCGCGGTCCGCGAGGCGGGCACGTTCAAGGCCGAGCGTGTCCTCACCTCGCCGCAGGGACCCCACGTGGGCCTCGCGGGCCGGGAGGGCGAGCGCTTCGTCAACATGTGCGCCAACGACTACCTGGGCCTGGCCAACCACCCCGCGATCGTCGCCGCGGCGGCTGAGGCGCTCGAGCGCTGGGGCTTCGGGGTCGCGTCGGTCCGGTTCATCTGCGGGACCCAGCAGCTGCACCGCGACCTCGAAGACGCGCTGACCGAGTTCCTGGGATCCGAGGACACGATCTTGTACCCGTCGTGTTTCGACGCGAACGGCGGTCTATTCGAAACGCTGCTCACCGAGAAGGACGTGGTGATCTCCGACGCGCTGAACCATGCCAGCATCATCGACGGCATCCGCCTGTCGAAAGCCCGGCGTCTGCGCTTCGCCAACGGCGACATGAACGATCTCGAAGACCGGCTGCGGGAAGGGCAGGGCGCACGCCGGATCCTGATCGCCACCGACGGCGTGTTCTCGATGGACGGGTTCATCGCCGACCTGCCGGCGATCTGCGACCTGGCCGACAAGTACGGCTCGCTCGTGATGGTCGACGACTCGCACGGGGTCGGGGTTCTAGGGGCGAGCGGCCGTGGCACGCCAGAGCATCACGGCGTGCGTGACCGGATCGACATCCTGACCGGCACGCTCGGCAAAGCGCTCGGGGGCGGAGGCGGCGGGTATACCGCGGCCCGCCGCGAGATCGTTGCGTTGCTGCGCCAGCGCTCGCGCCCCTACCTGTTCTCGAACAGCATCACGCCGGCGGTCGCCGCCGGCTCGCTGCGAGCGATCGAGTTGCTGTCCGCCTCGACTGAGCTGCGGGACCGGCTCGAGCGCAACACCTCGCTGTTCCGCGGGCTGATCGGGGCCACCAACCTAACGGTGCTGCCGGGGCGCCACCCCATCGTCCCGGTGATGTTCGGCGACGAACGCGTGCTAGCGCCGATCGCCGAGGGTGTGTTCGCCGCAGGGCTGCACGTGGTTGGGTTCTCTTACCCGGTGGTGCCGCTCGGCAAGGCGCGGATCCGCACGCAGGTGTCGGCGGCGCACTCCGAAGACGACCTTCGGTTCGCGGCCGACACGCTGGCTCGCGTCGCGGCGGACGCGCCCACGGAGTGAACTTGGCCGTGGACGGACGCTACCAAGGCACATGACCCAGCGGCGTCCCGGGGTCTCGCAGATACACCGCGAAGAAGTCCTTCTGCCCCGGGCTCAGGAAGACGCCGGGGCTCTGTTGGTAGTTCGGGAAGAGCATCGTGGGCAGATGGCCGCCACGCTTGTGGTAGGTGATGGCCACGGGCCACTCCGGGTTGATGTCGAGTTCCATCGCGCGCACGACGCCCAGGTGCACCAGGATGGTCGCGAGGCTCGCGGCGGTCTGCGATGGCGCGGAGACGTAGAGGAGATGCCCCGCGGCGTCGATGCCGAGCGCGGTCCGGCTCACGGCCGGGACTCCCCCGAGCGTCTCTCCCCACACCGTAGGCCGCGCCGCCGCCGGCGTCGGCGCCCCGTGGTTCACCAGCAGCGGTAGGTTCTGACGCGCCACGACATCCACGGCTGGAGGAGCAGCTCCGCCCGTCCATGCCGCGATGTCGACACCCCCCGTAGCGGTGACGACGAGCGTGGCCAGCCCATGCACGAACGGCGAGTAGACCGTGCCGTTCACGGCGAATCCTTCGCGAACGGCGCCGGGCTGCGCACCGTTCGGCGTCGAGAGGTAGAACCCACTGTTGAACGTGGCGAGCAGGTTGCGGCGCGCGGTTGTCGGCACCATCGTCGGGCCCTGCGGGAACGAGGAGGGCGGTGGGTTCAGTTGTCCGGGATACAGACCGATCTGCGTGCGGGCGGGATCGATCCACATCACGGTCGCGTGGAGCCATGGCGCCGCCGGCGCGGACCGATACCAGGAGACCTGCACGGGAGCGCCTCCCGGAACCCAAGGTGCCGCGCTCCTCCACACGCCCTCGCCCGGAAGGGCCGGATGCACGACCGGCCGGATCGCCGTCGGCATCGCCACCGGCGGAGGGGTTGGGGCAGGCGCCCCCGTGGTGGGAACGGCGACGGAGCTCGACCGTCGGTGCGGATGACCGGTCGGCACGGCCACCGTCGACGAACAGGAGACCGCGAGGAGAAGGGCGGCTATCAGAGGGGATCGCACGACCACCACGCTACAAGTGCGAGCCTAAAGAGCCCTGCCGAACATGTTGCAAGCTCGTGAGGACCAGCGCGCCCGGGCGGGCCTGGACCCCCAGGCGTTAGCCTCACGTGGTGGCACTCCCCATAGAGGACTACGCGCTCATCGGCGACACGCACACCGGAGCCCTCGTCGGCCGGGATGGATCTATCGACTGGCTGTGCCTGCCCCGCTTCGACTCGGCGGCGTGCTTCGCGGCGCTCCTGGCCGACGAGAGCCGAGGACGGTGGCTGCTGGCACCCGCGACCGACCAGGTCACCACTTCCCGGCGCTATCGTGACGAGACCCTGATCCTGGAAACCGAACACACGACGGCCACCGGCGTCGTTCGCGTGATCGACTTCATGACCCCTCGGCGCGCCCAAGCGCGGGTGGTCAGACTGGTGGAGGGCGTCCGTGGGGTCGTCGAGATGCGGTCCGACCTTGCCCTGCGGTTCGACTACGGGCTCGCGGTCCCCTGGCTGAGGGTCGGTAAGCGGTTGGTGACCGCGGTCGCCGGCCCGGATGCGGTGGAGCTTCGGACCGATGCGCCGCTGGAGGTTGCCACCGGGACGGTTCGATCTTCGTTCCGAGTCGCGGCGGGTGAACGGGTCTCGTTCGTCATGGTTTGGCATCCGTCGTTCGATGAGGCCCCGCCGAAGATCGACCCTTGGGACGCGCTGCGGGGAACCACCCGGTTCTGGCGCGAATGGGTGGCCCGCTGCACCTACGAGGGCGAATGGCGCGACGCCGTGGTCCGCTCGCTGATCACGCTGAAGGCCCTGACCTACCGCCCTACAGGCGGGATCGTCGCCGCGCCCACGACATCGCTTCCTGAAGAGATCGGTGGGGCCCGCAATTGGGACTACCGGTTCTGCTGGCTTCGGGATGCCACGTTCACGCTCTATGCGCTCCTGCAGGCAGGCTACGAGGAGGAGGCCGAGGCGTGGCGAACGTGGTTGCTCCGGGCGGTCGCCGGCGACCCGCACGACCTTCGCCTCATGTACGGCCTCGCCGGGGAGCGGCGCATACCCGAGATGGAGTTGGACTGGCTGACTGGCTACGAGGGCTCGCTGCCCGTGCGGATCGGGAACGACGCGTCCCGACAGTTCCAGCTCGACGTCTACGGCGAGGTCCTCGACCTGCTCCATCAGGCCTCTCTCGAGGGACTCCGCCACGAGCCCGTCGTCTGGGACATGGAGTTGCGGATGCTCGACGTACTCGAATCCAACTGGCGTGAGCCCGACGAGGGGATCTGGGAGGTGCGCGGGGGCCGGCGCCATTTCACCCACTCCAAGGTCATGGCCTGGGTCGGCGTCGACCGCGCCATCCGCGACGTCGAGTTCTTCGGGTTCCCCGGCCCTATCCAGCGCTGGCGCGCGCTCCGCGAGGAGATCCACGCCGAGGTGTGCCGGGAGGGATACGACGCCGATCTCGGGGCATTCGTGCAGTCCTATGGTTCGAAGGACCTGGACGCGTCGGTGCTCATGATCCCGCTCCTCGGGTTCCTGCCGGTGACCGACCCCCGTGTCGTCGGCACCATCCGCGCGATCCAGGAACGGCTCCTCGTGGGCGGCTTCGTGATGCGATATGACACGGGATCGCGGGTCGACGGCCTGACGGGCACCGAGGGCGCGTTCCTGCCGTGCACATGTTGGCTGGCGGACTGTCTATCGCTGCTGGGCGAAACAGCGGCGGCCCGGGAGCTCTTCGAGCGGGTGCTGTCCGTCCGCAACGACGTCGGGCTGCTGTCCGAGGAGTACGACCAGGTGACTGGCAGGCTCGTGGGGAACTTCCCGCAGGCCTTCTCCCACGTGTCGTTGATCGGGACCGCGCGGAACCTCTCCCGGGGAGCCGAAGGCCCGGCGCAACGGCGGACCCGCCGCGCTTGGCCCCGAACACTGCCGGCGCCAATACGCCGCGCGCGCGGAGGCGGACGATGAACCAAGGCGCCCTCGAGGCGGTCCGATCGCGGCTCTCGGCCGCCGCGATCCTCCTGGACTTCGACGGGACACTCGCGCCCATCGTGGATCGGCCCGAGGATTCCCGGCCACTACCCGGGGCCGCGGACGTCTTGACGGCGCTCGTCCGCCGGGTAGCCATTGTCGCCGTGGTGACCGGACGACCGGCTTCGTTCGTGAGAGACACGTTACCGGTGCCTAGCCTCGAGGTGGTCGGGCTCTACGGAGCCGGCGGGGCGCCCGACGTCACTCCCGAGGTGCGCACCGACGTCGCGGCCCTGGCCGCAGGCATCCCCGGCGCGTGGATCGAAGACAAGGGCTCGACGATCGCCGTGCACGTCCGGACCGCCCCCAGCCCCGATGCCGCCGCCGCGCGCTTGCGGGGTCCGCTCGCCCGCATCGCCCAGAGCAACGGCATGGTGCTCCTGGAAGGCAAGCGGGTCCTTGAGATCGCACCGAAGGATGGCGGGAAGGGGTCGGTGGTCGGCGTGATGGTGGCGGCGCCGCTCATCCGCGCGGTGCTCTACGCAGGGGACGACGTCGCCGACATCGAGGCGTTCGTCCTCCTGGGCGAGCCGGCACTGGCGAAGCGGCTGTCGGTATGTCGCATCGCGGTCCTCGGCTCAGAAACTCCCGCCGAGCTCATCGCTATGGCTGACCTCACCGTCGACGGTCCCGAAAGGCTGCTCGACGTGCTCGCCGGCCTCTGAACCGTCGGGCACCTCGGGCGCTCGCGCCCGGTCCAGATCGCGGAGCTGCGCGGTGAGCCATCGGACCGGGCTGCTCGTGAGCACGGCTCGGGTCAGGCCACGCGCTCGGCGGATCCGTTCGTCCTCGGGCATCTCGAGCGCCTGGTAGATAGCCGCTGCCGTTTCGGCGACGTCGAAGGGATTCACGCCGATCGCGTGGCGGCCGAGCCGTGCGTAGGCACCCGCGTTGTGCGACAGGATCAGTGCCCCATGCCGCTTGTTCACCAGCGGTCCTTCCATCGCCACGAGGTTCATGCCGTCGAAGATGGGGTTCACGATGAGCGCGTCGTAGATCCCGTACGCGGCCACAGCCTGGTGGTAGTTCTCATCGGTCCTGACCTCGATCGGGATCCAGTCGGGACCGTACTTCGCGTTGATCGCCTCTGCCGCTTCCAGACAACGCGCAGCATACGTCTCGTATTCGGGGATCTCGGCCCGCGAGCGCGGCAGGAGCGAGAGGAAGCGGACGCGTCCGTGCCACTCGGGGTGGTCGGTGAGGAACGAATCGAACGCTAAGTAGCCGCGCGGGATGTTCTTGGAGAGCTCGAGACGATCGACGCGAAGCAGGAGCTTGGCGTCGCCTCGCCAACTCGTGAGCTCCCGGCGGATGCGCTTCACCTCAGGGTCGCGGGAGGTTAGGCGAAGCGGCCCTGGATCCAGTGACACCGGATACGTGCGCACCAGGACCGTTCGACCGTCCAGGTGGACGCGGCGCCGGCGAAGATCCACGCGCGCGTCTGAGAGCGAGTCGCGCACCGAGAGCAGGAAGTTCTCGGCCCACGCCTCCGCCTGGAAGCCGAGGACGTCCGCGCCGAGCATCCCGCGCAACAGCTCTTCGCGTAGGGGAGCCGGGAGCACCTTAAGGTAGGCAGGCCCGGCGAACGGTGTGTGCGTGAAGTGCGTGATCAGCGCGTCGGGCTGGAGCTCACGCAGCAACTTAGGCACAAGTGAGAGGTGGTAGTCCTGGATGAGATACACCGGCCGGCGGTCGCTCTCACGGTCCAGCGCCAGCGCGAACTGCCGGTTCACCTCCCTGTAGTCATCCCAGATCACCCTGGTTTCGGCGTCCCAAGCCGGCAGGTAGGACAGGTCGAACAGGTAGTGGTGCAGGAGCCACAGGATCCGGTTCGAGACGCCGTTGTAGTAGCCCCGGTATCGCTCCTCCGGGATATCGATGAAGGAGGCTCTGCCCGCGGGCGCCAGGTCGATGGGTCGCCCGGAGGCGGCGACGGCACGGTCTCCGTCGGTACCCGCCGCGGCTAGCCACGTGGCGTCGGACTCGAACAACGCGCCGGCGAGGGCGGTGACGAGCCCGCCGGAGCCGCGCACGGCCGAGAGCTCTCCACCTTCATCGACGCTGAACGAGACGGGGCCGCGGTTCGATACGACCACCAGCGGGGACTCGAACGCAGCGGGGTGCCTCGAAGCGTCCACTTGGGAAGTCTAGCCCGATGGCATCCTCGCGGCTCAGATGGCCTCAGCGAGCGAGGAGTGACCCCACTCTGCCTCGGCGCCAACCACCGATGTCGGACACGGCGTAAGTCGCTACGCCGGCATCGCATTTCTGTCCCTGCGTTTTGTCCACAGTGATAGTAATGAGGACAACATCACGAAGGAGATGCTGCAGCGTGCGGCCGATGCCGGGAATATCTCCGTGACGGAGGCAGCTCAGAACATCAGCAAGGGGGTCGACCCCGCCCCCCGCCCAACACCGCCGCCGTACACCCCTTCTATCTGGTTCTATCTGGATCCGCGGCGAGCCGCCTCGCTGAAGAACAGGACGTAGAGGGTGCGAAGGAAGACGGTCTCCACGGTGAAGAAGGTCGCAGGCCAAGATGCCGTCCGCCTGGGCCTTCAGGAACTGAGGCCAGGTCGGACCGTCCCTCCTGCGAGCCGGGCCGATGCCGGCCCGGCGAAGGATGATTCGGCACCAGCCGGGCGAAAGCCGCCAGGAACCAAGATAATCTCCGCCTCGCGCCCGCGAATCGGGACTGCTACGACCCCTTCATTCACTCATCCCCTACCGATAGAGCCTGCGTCAATCTCGACCATCCTCGGCCCTAAGTGCGCTTCAGGATCCAGACCACGACGGCTATGATGAGTACAACCACCAGGATCGTCCAGAGGAGTCCGCCCCCCATTGCTGCGAGCATTCCCACCATGCTTACCGCCTCCTT
>JBBRTK010000020.1:0-25712 GCA_038244455.1 Actinomycetota bacterium | reverse complement strand
GGCGACTCGTCCTCGTAGTCCCATCTGATGCGACGGAGCGAACCCGCGTAGGACGAGATCAGGATCGAGGACGACAGCACCGGGTTGAACTCCGGGGCGCCGGCCGCCGCGATGCCGTACTCCGTCTCGGTGCCGAAGACCTTCGGGATGGCCATCCGGCCAGCCTATAGGTACTGGCCCGCGCTCATGCGCTCAACCTGGCGGCCGTCGCCCTCGCTGCCCAGGAGGGTTCGCACGTAGACGATCCGCTCACCCTTCTTGCCCGAGATCCGCGCCCAGTCGTCCGGGTTCGTGGTGTTCGGCAGGTCCTCGTTCTCCTTGAACTCGTCCCGGATGGCGGTGAGCAGATCCTCGGTCTTGATCCCCTTCTCGCCCTTGGAGAGGAACCGTTTGATGGCGTCCTTCTTGGCCCGGCGAACGATGTTCTCGATCATGGCGCCGGAGTTGAAGTCCTTGAAGTAGAGGATCTCCTTGTCACCACTGGCGTAGGTGACCTCCAGGAACCGGTTGATGTCGTTGAGTTCGTACATCTGCTCGATCGTCTTGTCGATCATGCGGTGGCAGGCCTGCTGAGCGTCGCCGCCGTAGCGCGCAACCTCGTCCGGATGGATGGGGACCACCGGGTGCAGGTACTTGCCCATGATGTCCTTGGCCTGGATGGCGTTCGGACGCTCGATCTTGATCTTCACGTCCAAGCGACCGGGCCGGAGCACGGCGGGGTCGATGAGGTCCTCACGGTTGGACGCCCCGATGACGATAACGTTCTTCAGCGTCTCCACGCCGTCGAGCTCAGAAAGTAGCTGCGGGACGATCGTCGACTCCATGTCGGAGCTGATGCCGGTGCCGCGCGTCCGGAAGATCGACTCCATCTCGTCGAAGAAGACGATCACCGGCAGACCTTCTTCGCTGCGCTCCTTCGCCCGCTGGAAGATCTCACGGATCTGACGCTCGGTTTCCCCAACGTACTTGTTCAGCAGCTCGGGGCCCTTCACGTTCAAGAAGTACGACCGCGCGTCGGTGCGACCGGTTCGCTCGGCAACCTTCTCGGCCAGGGAAGCCGCCACCGCCTTGGCGATGAGCGTCTTGCCGCATCCGGGAGGTCCATAGAGGAGCACGCCCTTCGGCGGCTCCAGCTCGTGCTCGTGGAAGAGCTCCGAGTAGAGGAACGGCAACTCGATCGCGTCGCGGATGGATTCGATCTGGCCCTCGAGACCGCCGATATCGTCGTAGCTGACATCGGGGATCTCCTCGAGAACCAGCTCCTCGACCTGCTCCTTCGGCAGGAGCTCCAAGGCCACACCGGAGCGCGGATCGTACAAGAGGTTGTCCCCCGACTTGACGCCTTGCTCTATGAGGTCGCCGGCCATGTGGGCGACCCACTGCTCCTCGCCGCGACCGACCACCATCACGCGACGCTCGTCCAGACGGTCCTTGACCTTGACGATCTCTCCGGCGCCGTCGGGTTGCAAGACTTCGACCACGTTCAACGATTCGTTGAGGATCACCTGGGCACCCGGGTGGATCTTCTCCTTGTCAAGGTCGGGCGCGGGGACGACGCGCATCTTCCGGCCGGCGGTGAAGACATCCATCGAACCGTCCTCGTTCGAGCTGAGATAGACGCCGAAGGAGGCGGGTGGCTGGCTGAGCTTCTCGACCTCCTCCAGGAGGGCCTCGATCTTCTCGCGTTCGGTATGCAACGCCTCCACGAGCTTCTCGTTCTGGCTCATGGCTCGCGTGAGCTGATCGCGTGTCTCGAGCAGCTTCTCTTCAAGGAGCGTGACCTGACGGGGCGCGTTGGTCAGGCGCCTGCGCAGCAGGCCGACCTCCTCCTCGAGGAACTTCACCTGCGTCACCAGTTCGTGCTTCTCGTGCTCGAACCGTTCGATCTGCTCGTGAGAACCAGCCATCGGTGCTCATCTCCCGTCAGAAGCGCTCAGTATATGGGCGACCTTGTCGCCGACGGTGCAAGCTCGGCAACATGGTCCTCTCCCCTCTCATACGGCACACCGGGCCCTTCGGCTTACGCCTAGAACAGGGTATCCACCGAGGCGTTCGGACCGCCCCCGAGCGGGCTAGGCCGGTGAGGCGACAGCCCGGGCGATCGTAAGGAAGCCGGTGTGGCCCACCATCCGATGATCGGGCCGAACGCTGCGCTCGGTCACGTGCCAGCCCCTGTGCATCACCTCGAAGGTCTCCACATGGAGGAACCCTTGGGCCGGGAGTGCGACTACAAGCTGCTGCACCTGCACCGTGGTGGGCAGGTACGCGCAGACGATGCCGCCCGGTTCCAGCACCCGGTGGACGGCCGGAAGGGGACCCCAGGGCTCCGGGAGGTCCAGGACGCACCGATCGAAGGACTCGCTTTCCGGCACGTCGCGCACGTCCCCGGTGCGCAGCGTGAGCGTCTCGGGGACCTTGCCGAAGAAGGCTTCGAGGTTCTGGATCGCGTGCGCTTGGTGTTCGTCCCGGAGGTCGTAGGACGTGACCGCGCCATGGTCACCGATGGCCCGCAACAGGGCGATCGTCAGCGCCCCCGAACCGGTCCCCGCTTCCAAGACACGGGCCCCTGGATAGACGTCCGCGTACATGAGGATCGGCCCGAGGTCCTTCGGATAGATCACCTGGGCCCCGCGCGGCATCTTCAAGGCGAAATCGGCGAACCGCGGCCGGAACGCGGTGAGCACCATCCCGCCTGAGGTTTCCACGCGCAAGCCTTCGGGCTTACCTAGGACCTCGTCGTGCGCGAGGATCCCACTGTGGGTGTGGTACGTGCCCTTCGCCTGGAGCTTCACCAGGTACGTCCGGCCACGTTGATCCACGAACATGACCTTCTCCCCGGGCTCGAACGGCGGATTCATCGGGCCAGGCTAACGCACCACCGGTTCCGGGGGCCGGCGCCTGACCCGCCGAGCGCGCCATCAAGAAGATGAACCCTCCCATGGGCACGTACCACAGGCCGGCGATATCCCCGGACGCTGCGGCTCCAAGCCCGATCACCGCGAGCAACACGGCCACGATCCGGCCGGCCGCCGATGCCGTTCGCGTGGCCGCTTCGAAGTTGCCCGATCTCCGCCACAGTCCCGCGCGAAGGAGCCGGCCGCCGTCCAGTGGCAGGCCAGGGATCAGGTTGAACACACCGACCCCAAGGTTGACGGCGGCCACGGCGAAGGTCACGCCTTCCACGCCGGTCCACCCCGCCGTCACTGCCGCTCTCCATAGCAGCGCGAACACGGCTCCCAACGTCAGTGAAGTGGCGGGCCCGACGAATGCCACGGCGAACTCCTTGCCCGGTGTGGGGAGTTCGCCTTCGATCTCGGCCACGCCGCCCAACATGAAGAGCGTGATGCCGCGAACCCGCACCCCGAACCGACGTGCGACCACGGCGTGGGCGAGCTCGTGGGTAACCAGACAGGCGAAGAAGGACGCGGCCGTGACCACGCCCATCAGGACACGCTCGGTCAGTGGGAGCCCCGGGAAGGCTTCCTTGAACGCGCCTGCCGTCGCCCACACGGCCAGGCCTGCTACCAGGAACCACGAAGCATGGAGCCACAACCGGATGCCGAGGACACGGCCCACGGGGATCCGGAAGCGGCGCATGGGGGGAAGACTACGTCACGACAGGAACCTGTTCGTCAAGGCAGCTGCGTGGGGATCGGCCTCTCGCCCAGCGTGACGCTGAGCGTCGACCGGGAGCCGTCCTTGTGCACGACAACCACCGACGCGACGGTTCCGGGCTTGAGCGCTAGGAGGATCGGCGTGAGGTCATCAGCCACCGCGATCGTGTGACCGTTCACCGACACGATCACGTCCCCTTGCTTGATCCCGGCCTTCTCAGCCGGCCCGCCCGCCGTGGTCGCCAAGATGTAGGCGCCGCTCTTCACCGGAAGGTCGAGTTGCAGGGCGATGGCCGGGGTGATGCTCCTGGTGTCGATCCCCAGGTAACCGGTGGGGGCCAGCGGGTTGGCCTCCGCGTCGGCCACCGTCGCCTTCAGCGAATCGATGGCGATGGCGAACCCGATGTTCTGCGCCGAGTCCACTCCGGCGCTGTTGATCCCCACTACCCGGCCCGCCATATCGACGAGCGGACCGCCGGAGTTGCCGTGGTTGATGGCGGCGTCGGTCTGGATGGTGTCGCTGTAGGTGCGGACGAAGTTGGGGCAAGTGGTGCATCCGGGGTCCCGCGCCTTGATCGTCCTGTGCAGCGACGACACGATCCCGGTGGTGACCGTGGGACCCCCGTCCAGGGCCAAGGCGTAGCCGAGTGCAACGACGCTCTCGCCGAGCTGCAGGCCCGAGGACTTCCCGAGCTGCACCGTGGGCAGTCCCGTGGCCTTGATCTGCAGCACCGCGACGTCGTGTTGACAATCCCCGCCGATGACGCGGGCGGCGTATTTCTGCGGATGGTCAGCAGAGGTCGCGACCGTGATCCCCGTCGCACCCTCGACCACGTGGCAGTTCGTCACGATGATGCCGTCAGAACGGACGATGAACCCCGTCCCGACGCCCTGGCCGGTCTGCGCACTGTTCGTTTGAGTGGGTTGATAGAGATCAGTGGTTACGCTCACGACCGAGGGCAGGACACGGCGAACAACCGCTTCCACCGGTTGTGGCGAGGTCGGCAGCGGCGGCAGGTTGTCTACCTGGGCATTGGAAGCGGCTGAGGAGTCACCGAACGTGAACGTGCACGCGCTGGCGCCCATCGCCACCAGGACGAGGGGCACGAGGAAGAGGCGGCGGCGCATCAAGATCCTTTCGGGCGGTCTGCCGGAAACCCTTCGGCGCTGAGGTCCCCGGCGGTTCGACCCTTAGGGTATCGCGCCCGCCCGGATGCGCCGACGAGCCTCCCGCTCGGTCAGGCGTTAAGGGGCGCCGCCGGCCGCTCCTTCTTCGCATCGACGAACGGGATCGCCGCGGTGATACCGGCCAGGTGGACACCGTCCTCGGTCTCGACATCGAGCGTCGTCCCGGGCGTCGCGAGATCGATCGGCAACCAGACGTACCCGATGTTCTTCTTCAGGCCGGGAGACCATGTGGCGTCGGTCAGGTGCCCAACCTTCTTCCCGTCCTTGAAGGCGGACCAGTACTCGGACATCTCGGCGCGCAGTTCCTCGCCCTCGAGCTCGATGCCCACGAGCTTGCGGTCCACACCGTTCTTGCGCAGGGACTCCAAGGCCGCCTTGCCGATGTAGTCCTGTGGCTGCTCCTCGACCAGGCGCTCCAGGCCCATCACGTGGAACGGCGTGTCGCCGAGCTTGATGTCCGACCCGTAGTTGAAGATCCCGCCCTCGATGCGGCGTGCCTCACAGGGCGCGATGGGCCGGATGTCGAACTCGTGCCCCGCCTCCATCACCGCGTCCCACAACGCGTCGCCCCGGCTTCCGTCCAGCAAATTGACCTCGAAGCCGGGGATGGCGGTCCACCCGGTGCGACTGATGAGGACCGGGATCCCCTTGACCTCGAACTCCTGCGTCCAGTAGTACTTGATGTCGTAGATGCCGGTGCCCACGAGCTTCTCAAGGGTCTTGCCCGAATCGGGGCCCTGGACCTGCATGGGGTGGACGTCGGGGAGACTCACCTCGACATCCAGTCCCGACGCCGCTGCCACGCCGAGCGCGTACAAGCCCCCGTCGGAGTCGGCGAGCTGCATCCACCACGTGTCCTTCGCGACGTGGATGAGCACCGGGTCGTTCACGATGGAACCATCCGGTCCGGTCACCAGCATGTACTTTGCCTGTTTCACCGCGCACTTCGTCAGGTCACGGCACGTGATCATGTCGATGAGCTTGTCCGCGTCCGGCCCAGAAACCTGGACGGTCCGCTCCACGCCCACGTCCCAGACCGTGACGCCGTTGTTGAGCGCCCAGTACTCGACCTCGACGTCGTCGTAGTACGCGGGGAGGTACATGTGGTTGTAGATGTCGTAGGAGGTGCAACCGGCGCGCCTGGTCGCTTCGAAGAACGGCGACTTCCGGTACCACGGGCCGAAGTACAGCGTCGCGCTCTTCTCGAGCATCTCCTGCCGTTCGTTCACCATCGCACGTCTCCTCGCGCTCGGCCCGGGCTTCGGTGGTCCGGATCAGGGGCCAGCATCGACTCCCGCGTAGCGAACGCGCAAGGGTTCGGGCCGAAGCCGTGCGAGGGATAGTCCTCGCGGCCCGGCCCGAACCCTGAACGGCGGTCGGGATGCAGCGGTTAGGAGACGGGGATGGTCTTCGCCGGATCGACGAACGGCATCGGCGTAACCGTGGCGGTACGCGGACCCCATTCCGTGTCGACGCTCACCTGTTGCCCCTCCACCGAGTGTTCGGTGGGGAGCCAGCAGTAGCCGATGTTCTTCTCCAGACGCGGAGAGTAGATGGCCGAGGTGGCTTTGCCGACGCGGGTGCCGCCGATCGAGGCGGGCCACTTGACGTTGTTCAGCCCGGGGAACGGATCCCCGTCGAACGTCACCCCGTTGATCCGCTTCTTCACGCCTTCGGCCTGGATCTTCCGATAGGCCGCCATGGAGATCGACGCCTCGTCGGAGAGGTCGAAGTCGATGAGCCGCTCGAGTCCGAGTTCGAAGGCGTTGTTCTCGTAGCTCATGTCGGCGCCCTGGTTGAAGATGGCGCCCTCGATGCGGCGGATGTCGGAGGGGCCGGTTGGCTTGATCCCGAACTCCGCCCCCGCCTCCATGAGCGCTTCATAGACCTCGGTTCCCTTGGTCCCGTCGGTGAGGTAGACCTCGTAGCCGACCTCAGATGTCCACCCCGTCCGCGTGACCACGACCGGCGCGCCGCCGATGACCGCGTTCGTCCAGTAGTAGTACTTGAGGTCGGAGATCGTCGGTCCCAGAAGCTTGAGCATCAGGTCCCTGGACTTCGGACCCTGCACCTGGAGCGGTGCCACGTCGGCCTCCTTGATGCTCACGTCCAAGTCCGGGTAGGCGTTCTTCAGGCCGCGCGCGAACAGGAGCGCGTCCGAGGAGGCGAGCGCGAACCAGAACGTGTTCTGATCCATCCGGGTGAGCACGGGGTCGTTGATGATCCCGCCGTCGCTGTCGCAGATGAGCACGTACTTCGCCTGGCCCACCTTGCACGTGGAGAGGTCGCGCGACGTCAAGAGCTGCGCGAACGCGAACCCGTCGGGCCCGCTGATCTCCAGGCACCGTTCCACCGCTACGTCCCACAGCGTCACCCCGTTCAACAGGGAGTCGAACTCGTCCTCGAAGGAGGAGAAGCGGATGGGGAAGTACATGTGGTTGTAGACGGTGAAACCCTTGGGTCCGTAGCGCTGGGTGGCCTCGTAGTAGGGGGTCCGCCGGTTCCGGGCGCCTCGCTGGACCAGACTCATGTCGAACGGCTCAGGCATGTGCTTCCTTTCGGGTCTGGGTTTCGGCCCCGGCGCCGCGCCGGCCAGCCTGCGCCCTCCAATGGTGCCGACCCATGGTGGGAGCAGACAGGGGAACGCGCAACCCAGGTCCCCGACCCCTGGTCAGGGAACGTCAGGCACCGGTACCGGGCAGTTCGTGGATCGCAGGCGGCTTGCTCGCATAGCCGTCAAGGTAGCCCTGGGCCACCATGGCCATGAACGCATGCACCTCGTCCTCGCTCCACGAGAACGGCCCCTGACGGAACCCGCCCGACTGCAAACCCCGGTAGACGGACTCGCAAGCCACCCAGTCCTCCTGGTTCGTGATGTCCCAGAACTCGCTCGCGTAGTCGGGGCTGAAGTCGGAACGCTCACGCGCCTCGGGGGGGAAGAGCCATTGGCATTCAACCTTGCTCTCCCCCGGTCCGATCGCCTCGAACCTGTGCGTCATCAGGTAGTCCGGGTGCAGGCTCAGCAGAAGGTTCGGGAACAGGCCGAAGTAGTAGACCTCGCGCGCCTGCTTGTCATCCAGCCCGCGGATCCGCACACCCTTGGACTCCCCGGTCAGCGACATGGTCTGGGCGAAGTCCTTGAGCTCCATACTGCCGCCCACCCAGCCGCCATCATGCTCGAAGTTCTCGCCCGAATCCGGGGGGGTCACCACGCACAGTTCCGGGTGGATCGACGGGCAGTGGTAGCACTCGTGGTAGTTCTCGGTGATCGTCTTCCAGTTCGCCTTGATGACGTACTCGTGGCGAGCGGCAACGAACATCCGCTCGGGCTCCCACGGCGCGACCAAGCCGTCCAGGTTCCCGACCCACGTCTCGAACGCGGACGCCTCCCCCGAGGCGTTGACGAAGACCCAGCCGTGCCATTCCTGGACGCGTGCGGCCACCAGCGGGTAGTCCGCCTTGTCGAACCCGGCAACCTCTCCGAATCGCGGCGCGCCGTTCAGGGCTCCGTCCAGACCGTAGACCCACGCGTGGTAGGGACACTTGATCGCACGGACGTTCCGGGTCGCTCCCGGCTCCAGCAGCTCGTGGCCACGGTGGCGGCAGGTGTTGTAGAAGGCGTTCAGGTGCCCATCCTGGTCGCGGACCAGGAGGATCCCCTCGTCGCCGATCCGCACGGCCTTCTGATCGCCGGGTTGGCCGAGCTCGTCCGAGCGGCCGATGCACACCCAGCCGTTCTCGAAGAAGTGCTCGGTCTCCCAGTCGAAGACGGCTTGCGACGTGTACGCCTCGGCCGGGAGTGTCTTGCTTCCGTCCAGCCCGTCGCCAAGGGCGGGGCGGAGCTTCTCGTAGCCGATCGGAGCAGCAGACACCGGCGTAGCCTTCCTGGATAGGCCCGCCGACCGAACGGTCCGCGCGGGCTCGCAACCGCGTGACGGGATGCGAGGACCGTAGCATCGGAGGAGGCCGGGTCGCTAACCCCCCTTTGACTATCGGTCAGCCGCAGGTTCGCCCTAAGCGCCGGCCCCCGCGAAGACGCGGACGCCTTCGACGAAGGTCTGCACGACCTTCGCCTGGGAGATATCCCCCACCGGATGGGCGAACAGGTTCCGGTCCACCACCGTTAGATCGGCGAGCTTGCCTGGTTCGATGGAGCCTGTTTCGTGATCGAGGTGATTCACGTACGCCGAGCCCATGGTGAAGGCGGCCAGGGCCGCGGGCAGGTCCAGCCGTTCTTCGGGGATGAAGACCTCGTGGTTGTCGTTGCCGTAGAGGTACTGTGGCGCCATCTGCCGGTTCACCGCCACGTGGATCTCCTCGATGGGGTCCGGCGTCGAGACACCCCAATCGCTCCCCATCGCCAACATGGCCCCCGCCCTGACAAGGCTGGCGAACGGATACTGCCACCCCGCGCGTTCGGCTCCCAGGAAGGGGATCGTGAGTTCGTCCATCTGGTCTTCGTGCGCCGCCCAGAGCGGCTGGGCATTGGCGACGGCGCCCAGCGAACGGAACCGCGGGATGTCGGTGGGGTGGATCAGCTGGATGTGCGCAAGATGGTGACGGTGATCGTTCATCCCGTTCGCTGAGCGAGCTGCCTGGATAGCGTCCAGGGCCTCGCGAACCGCGCGCTCGGCCAGCGAATGGAAATGCACCTGGAACCCCTCGGCATCCAGCCGCGTGACGACCTCTTTCAACAACTCCGGTTCAACGAAGGAGATCCCGCGGTTATCCGTTGGACTCCCGTCGGAGCCGAGGTAGGGGTCCAACACCGCCGCGGTGAAGTTCTCGCAGACACCGTCCTGCATGATCTTCACGCTGGTGGCCGCGAACCGGCCGGCATGTCCCCGCTCCCGCGCGCCGAGCAGGTCGTTCACCTGTTCCATGCCCTTGGTGCGATCCCACCACAGCGCACCTATCACCCGGGCCGTCAGGGTTCCGTCGTTGGCCGCCCGGAGGTAGGTGTCCAGGTTGTCCGCCCACCCGAACGTCCCGATGATAGCGTCCTGCCACGCAGTGATCCCAAGCGAGTGAAGGTACTCCTGCGCCTTCAGCAGGCCGTCATGGCGCTCCTGCAGGGATGGGGTGGGCGTCAGGCGTTCCACGGCGTCGCCGGCGCCTTCATGCAGTGTTCCGGAGGGCTCGCCGTCCGGCGTGCGTTCGATCCGGCCGTCCTCGGGATCCGGCGTGTCCTTCGTGATGCCCGCCACCTCCAAGGCCTTGGAGTTCACCCAGACGCCGTGGCCGTCGCGGTTGGGAAGGTAGACGGGGCGGTCGGGCACGATGGCATCCAGGAGATCCTTCGTCGGCGTGCCGCCCGGGAAGACGTCCATCGCCCAGCCGCCGCCCATGATCCACTCCTTGTCGGGGTTGGCCGCTGCGTAGGAGCGGATCGCGTCCAGGTAGTCGTCGAGCGAATGGAGATCGTGCAGGTCGCAGGCGAGCATGTCCAGCCCGCCGCCCACGGGGTGGATATGGGCGTCCTGGAACCCCGGAAGCAGCATGCCGCCGTGAAGATCGACGACCTCGGTGCTCTCGCCGCGAAGTTCCTTGATCTGATCCTCGGATCCGACGGCGCGGATGCGCCCGTCCGTCACCGCGACGGCCTGCGCCCAGCTGCGGACGCCGTCCACCGTGTACACGTCGCCGTTCACGAAGATCAGGTCCGCTGCAGATCCGTTCGCGCTCATCGCTCCCCCACGCTCGAGTCGCCGAAGCATACCCATCGCGCGCCGGGAGTGCGCTGCGCTCAGGCCAGAGCGACCAGGTCCAGCAGCCCGTCGTCCCAGTAGTCGAGCTGACCTTCCGGCATCATCAGGACGCGTTCCGGGGCAAGCGCTTCCACGAACTCTGGATCGTGGCTCACGATGATCATCGCACCCGGCCAGTCCTGGAGCGCCTCCGCGATCGCGGTTCGGGACGGCGGGTCTAGGTTGTTCGTCGGTTCGTCCAGCAGGAGGAAGTTCTTCCGCCCGGCAACCAGCTGGCCCAAAGCGAGCTTCGTCTTCTCGCCACCTGAGAGGGTCCCCGCATCTTGGAACGCCATCGCGCCTGACAAGCCGAACATCCCGAGGAGTCCGCGAAGGGTTTGGTCGTCGGCTCCGGAAGCCTGCCGCATGTGGGTGAGGACGTCCACGCCGTCCTGCAGTCCCTCGTGCTCCTGAGCGTAGTAGCCCAGTTCCGCCCCGTAGCCCAACTCGAACGAGCCGCGGTCCGGATCGGACTGGCCCGCCAGGATGCGGAGCAGGCTGGTCTTGCCCGCGCCGTTCAGCCCCATGACCAGGAGGCGCTCCCCGCGCCCGACGGAGAACGCCACGTCCTCGAACACCGCGGGCCCGCCGTAGGACTTGGTCAGTCCGTCCGCGGTGAGCATCGTCTTCCCGCAATGCGGGGGCTCCGGAAAGCGGAACTTGAAGGTGCGTTCGCGCGCGGGGCCCGTCACCTTCTTGGCCTCGAGCTTCACCCGGCGGGTATCGATGGTCTTGGCTTTGCGGGCTCGCTTGGCGGTCTGTCCGCGCATGGAGTCGGCGAGTGTCTTCAGCCGCTGGATCTCCTGCTGCTGGCGTCCGGCCAGCGCGGTCAGCCGGATCTCGTCCTTCGCGCGCGCGTCGCGGTATTGCGAGTACGTGCCGCGGTATTCGACCACGCCGTCCAGGTCCAGGTGCAGGATCCGCGTGATCGATGCATCGAGCAGCCCCAGGTCGTGGCTCACCACGATGAGCGCGCCCTTGTACCCGGCCAGGAACTTCATGAGCCAGTGCTTGGCGTCGGCGTCCAGGTGGTTCGTCGGTTCGTCCAGCAGGAGCAGATCCGACCCGCCGAACAGGATGCGCGCCAGCTCCAAGCGACGGCGTTCTCCACCGGAGAGCGCTCCGACAGGCAGGCTCAATCGATCTTGCGCCAGACCCAGCCCGTGCGTGATCGCGCGAGCCTCGGACTCGGCCTGGTAGCCCCCGAGATCGTTGTACTCGTCCTCCAGCCGGGCGAACCGGCGGACGTTCCGGTCGGAGTGGTCCTCTTCGATGTGTACGCGTGCCTTCTCCAGGCTCCGCTGGAGGTCGACCAAACCGCGGGCGCCAAGGATGTGCTCCAACCCGGTGTGGACGTCATCCTCGCGATGCTGGCGGGGGTCCTGGCGGAGGTAGCCGACCGCCCCCACATGGGCCACGGTCCCGGCAAGCGCGAGCTCCTCCCCCGCCAACACCTTGAGCGTGCTGGTCTTGCCCGCGCCGTTTCGTCCGACCACCCCGACCTTGTCGCCTTCGCGCAGGCTGAACGTGAGGCCTTGGACGACCGTACGGCCGCCTGCCTCGACGGACAGATCGCGCACGTCGAGCGTGCTCATCGGGACGAACCTTTCGGGAAGCGGATCGGGGACACGGACAAGGGATGACCTCCGAGGCGGATCGTGAGCCGCGGAACGCGCACGCCGGCGCGTCGAGGAAGGCCTGCTAGTCCATCGATCGAGTGTAGCAACGGGTGGGCCGCGGGCCACCTATGCTGGGCAGATGCCCCAGCCCACGAACGAACGCCCCGGGCCTCCGGCCCCGCGCCTGCACCGCCTGCTCTCTAACCCCATGGGGTGGCTCGCGTTCCTGCTGCTGGAAGCGGCGCTCCTGTTGGGGCTGATCGCGCTCCTGCCGCTGGAGCGGGTGTCGCGTAACGTCGCCCTGCCGCTGGAGGTGCTCCTGATCGTCGGGGCCGTGATGGTGAACTACGGGATCCGCCGGACCTATCTGTCGGACTGGTGGGAGGACCCTGGGCGCTGACGCTCCACGGTAAGTGACACGTGAGTGGTGTCGGAGGGTCGGCGAAGAAGAACAACACCTGGCGAGTTCGATTACGTGGCGCCTCCGACCGAACGCCTTGAACGAAGTTGACTCAAGTAGAAACCGTGTGCTGCCGAAACTCCAGGGATGGAGAGGGAGTCAGGGCGCCCAGCAACGCGAAGCTGGTGGAATGGCCGGGTCGCATTCGCGTTGAGCGCAGCTGCCGGGATCGCCTACCTGTCGATGCTTGCGCTCCCCTACCTGCAACTCCAGATCAAGGCGGAGGCAACGCTGTGCCAAAGCGGACAGGGGACGTGCGGCACATCCACGAGGATCGTCGCGTCGACCCTTTTGGCGGTCATATTCCAGTTCGGGTTCATGGCGGTCCCGGGTGTACTCCTCGCCAAGCGTGGTCATCGTCGCGCGTTCATCCTTCCGCTCGCGGTGCCGGCAATCGGGTCGCTGTTCCTGACCGGACTACGCAACTGGGTATTCGCGTTCGCGTTCGCGACCCACACGTGGCTTAGCGAACTGGAACGCGGGAACTCCAGATGGCACTGGCAGGCACCGGGATGGCAGACTCACTGGGCGATCGCATCCATCGTCGGCCTCGTCCTAGCGGCGCTGCCGTCGGTCATCATGGCGTCGAGGCTCGCTCCGAAAGTGGCAACTCGGCCGAGCCACATCGGAGAATGGGTGCTAGCCATCCTGGCAGGGATCGCTCTCGTCGGCGTATCTCTTGCCGTGATCGGGCTCATCCGACCCGAGTCGTGGTCGGGCGCCGGGGTCCCAGAGGCGTTCGTGGTGGGGTTGTTCACCCTCGGGGTCGTCTACGGACGTCCGGCACGTCAGGCCTTAATGGCGTGTGGTCTCCTCGGCCTGATGGCGTGGCTGGATCTGACACTGTTCCTCTTGCTGAGAACAGGCACCAGTGGATTCCTCGCGAACGGGGGTCTCCAGATCCTTCCCTCGTGGGTCGTCTCGTTCGCCGTGATCGGTCTGTGCGGCGCCCTAACCGAACCCATCGCTGCATATCTCGCGCGGCGTCGAGAGGCTGCCGGAGAACTCGCAATCGCGTAGTTCCATCCAGTCCCCATCACATCGGTGTCGGAGGGGGGATTTGAACCCCCACGAGCTGTAAAGCCCACTAGCACCTCAAGCTAGCGCGTCTGCCAGGTTCCGCCACTCCGACGAAGCGCGGCGAGTCTACCAGCGGCCCTTCACTCCACCGAACCCGCCTACGGGGTCCACTTCCAGGCCAACCAGAACGTGGAGAACCCGAACAGCAGCGCGGAGATGACCGTCAACTTGTCCAGGGTTCGTTCCATGCGGGTTCCGCCTGAAAGGGTGCTGCCGCCGCCGAACATGTCCGAGAGCCCGCCTCCCCGACCTGAGTGGAGCAGGATCGTGATGGTAAGGAACAGGGCTGAGAGCACGTCGATGGCGATGATGATGGTGTTGAGCATCGGAGAACTCCTAGTTCGAGGCCTCGATACTAGGGTCATCGAGGGGGAAGTGACACGCGGCCAGCTGGCCCGGGTGCTGCGGCTCCAGCTCAGGATCGTCCGTCGCGCACTTCGGAAGCTGGGCTTTCGGGCAGCGAGGATGGAACCGGCACCCGCTGGGCGGGTTGATCGGTGAGGGCACGTCGCCCTGAAGGATGATCCGTTTCTTGGTTGCCGCGGCCCGGGGATCGGCCACCGGGACCGCCGACAGGAGTGCCCCCGTGTAGGGATGCTTCGGGGTCTTGTACAGAGTGTCGCTGTCGGCCGTCTCGACGATCTTGCCCAGATACATCACCGCGACCCTGTCCGAGACGTGCTTGACCACCGAGAGGTCGTGCGCGATGAACAGATACGTCAGGTTGAACTCCGTCTGCAGGTCCTCCAGCAAGTTCAGGATCTGCGCCTGGATCGACACATCAAGCGCGGACACGGGCTCATCGCACACGATGACCTTCGGCCGCAGGGCCAGTGCGCGCGCGACGCCGATCCGCTGGCGCTGGCCCCCGGAGAACTCGTGGGGGTATCGGTTGTAGTGCTCGGGGTTAAGCCCGACGCGCGCCATCAGCTCTTGTACTTCTCCTTTGACCTTGTTCTTCGGAACCGTCTTGTGGAGCTGGTACGGCTCGCCGATGATCGACCCGATCGTCTTGCGGGGATTCAGCGAGGCGTACGGGTCCTGGAAGATCATCTGCATGTCCCTGCGCATGTCGCGCAGTTCACGTCCGTGGATGTGCGTGATGTCACGGCCCTGGAACATGATGCTCCCGGCGGTGGCGTCGTACAGCCGCATGATGACGCGGGCAAGCGTCGACTTCCCGCAGCCGGTCTCCCCCACCAGCCCCAGCGTCTCGCCGGGATAGATGTCCAGGTCCACTCCGTCGACCGCGTGCACGGCGCCCACCTTGTGCTGCAACAGGATGCCGCGCGTGATCGGGAAGTGCTTCGTCACGCCCTTGATGCTGAGGAGCGGCTCGCCTTCCCTGTTGATCTGCGGCCGGCTGGATCCCGTGGTCTGCACGCTCATAAGGAGGCGAGCACCTCCTCGGCGGCGATCCGTTCCTTGTCGGCGAGGCTCAGGTGGCACGCCGAGGCGTGGAAGGTGTCCGACGGCAGGAGCTCGGGCGCCTCCTCGTGGCAGCGTTCGAACACGTATGGGCATCGCGGAGCGAACGAGCATCCCTGCGGGAGGTTGATCAGCGAGGGCGGCAGACCACGGATGGGCGTGAGCCTGTCCGTCTCTGAACCGAGCTTGGGGATGGATTGCAGGAGACCCCATGTGTAGGGGTGATGTGGGTGGTAGAAGATGTCCTCGGTCCGTCCGTATTCGATGGCGCGTCCCGCGTACATCACCTGGATGTTGTCGCAGTGCTCTGCCACCACACCGAGGTCGTGCGTGATGATGATGACTGCCGCCCCAAACTCCGAGCGCAGCGAGTCGATCAGGTCCAGGATCTGCGCCTGCACGGTCACGTCCAAGGCTGTGGTCGGCTCGTCGGCGATCAGCAGATCCGGGTTCAGCGCCAGCGCCATGGCGATCATCGCCCGCTGCCGCATACCACCGGAGAACTCATGGGGGAACTGGTTCGCGCGGTCCTTGGGTTGGGGGATGTTCACCTTCGAGAGCATCTCGACCGCACGCTCGGCCGCCTGCTTCTTCGTGACGTCCTCGTGCTCCAGGATGGACTCGGCGATCTGATCTCCCACCCGGTAGAACGGATGCAGAGAGGTCATCGGGTCCTGGAAGATCATCGAGATCTTCTTCCCACGAACTTCGCGCATCTCGGTTTGCGAGAGTTGCAGCAGATCCTGGCCTTCGAAGATGACCTGCCCGGAGATGGTGGCCTGGGCCTTCGGCACCAAGCCCATGATCGCGAGCGAGGTCACCGACTTCCCAGACCCCGACTCCCCCACGATGCCCAGGGTCTCGCCGGGTTGCAGCGAGAACGACACGCCGTCGACGGCCTTGACCAGCCCGTCATCCGTCGGGAACTGCACCCGCAGATCCTTCACTTCCAGCAGTGGCTCAGGCATCGACCTTCCTCAGTTGTATCGAACGCGCGGATCCAGGGCAGCGTAGACGACATCCACGATCAGGTTCGCCACCACGATGAAGAGCGCGGCGACCACGGTGACCCCCATCACAGGAGGGAAGTCCGACCCGTTCAATGAATCGAGTGCGTAGGCGCCGATGCCCGGGAGCTGGAACACCTTCTCGATGATCACGGCCCCGCCCAGAAGGCCGGCGACATCCAGGCCGAGCATCGTGACCACGGGGGTGAGGGAGGCGCGCATGGCGTGCTTGTACACGACCTTGCGCTCCGAGATCCCCTTGGCTCGGGCCGTTCGGATGTAGTCCTCGGTCAGCACCTCAAGCATGTTGCCACGGACGATCCGGGTATAGAAGGCAGCCGACGTCACCGCCAGCGCGATCCACGCGAGGACGTATTTGCCATGCCAGATGGCCGTCCACCACGTCTGACCGATGTCGATGCCGTTGGTCGGTGCCCAACCTAATCGGTAGTAGAAGATGTAGATGAGGACGTAGCCCAGCCAGAAGATGGGCAGGGAAACGCCCAGCAACGCGAACACCACCCCGCTCCGGTCGATCCAACTCCGCCGGCGCGTGGCCGACACGATGCCGATCGGGATCCCGATGAGGAGCCACAGAGCTGCCGCGCCGAACGTTAAGACCGCCGTGAATGGGATCCGCCTCGCGATCTCGTCTCTCACCACCTGGTTGTTGGACCATGAGTAGTAGACCTTGGGGTTCAGCCAGAAGCCGGGCCAGGGGATCAGTCCCTTGGCGAAACGCCCGTACTGCACCCAAATGGGCTGATCGAGGCCGATGTTGTGCCGGATCTGGGCCAACACCTGGGCGTTGTTGATCTTGCCGGCCAGGCGCCGCGCGGTGTCACCCGGCGGAAGCTTGATGAAGATGAAGAACGTGAGCAACGAGATGATGAACAGCACCAAGATGCCGAAGAGCGTGCGCCTGATGAGGTAGCGACCCATCTATCTCCGTCCGTCGTCGTGCGAAGTGGGGGCCCTTCCGGGCCCCCACTTGCCTACTTCCTGCCGCTTCCTGCTACTTACCGCCGTTGACCAAAGACATCTGGTCGAACGCGCCAACACCCGTGAACTGGTTATACGAGTAGTTGTCGATGTTGGCACCCAGGACGTCGATGTTCGTCGGGAAACGGCGCGGGATAACCGGCACGATCGTTTCCGTGACGTACTTGTCCAGGTTCGCCCAGCACGTGTCCTGCGCGGTTCCGATAGCCGTGTTGCGGCACGCGGTGATCTTGTCCGAGATGGACGGGATTCCGCCTGCCGGCACCGGGTAGCCGGCCTTCTGCAGGTCAGCTGCCGTGGTCCCCATGAACGAGTAGTTGGACCCGTTCTCTCCACCATCGAGCAGCGGGAAGAAGTACGTGTACGGACTCGGGTAGTCCTTCCCCCATGCTGCACCGCAGAACGCCGTGTGCGAGGCCAGGGTGGCGCACTTCGTCACCAGGGCGTTGTAGGCCAGCTGCTTGATGTCGAGCTTGATCCCGATCGGAGCGAAGCTCTGCTGCAGGATCTGCGCCCCCTTCAGCTGGTCGTTGTCGTTCGACACGATGAGGTCGGTCACCGTACAGGCGGCCAGCCCCGGATCGCATATCCCGTCGCCGTTCTTGTCGTACTTCGACAGCGCCATCTCCTTCTTGGCGTCCGCGACGCTCCCCTTGTTGCCCGGGGTGGCGTAGGGATCGTAGGTGGCGAGCTGGTTCCCCATCATGCTCGGCGGGATGAAGTGCCCAGCGATGATCCCCGCCGGATCTCCACCAGCCAACGTCCACAGCGCGTTCTTGTCAACGGCCCAGTTCACGGCCTTCCGGACGTGCACATCGTCGAACGGAGGTTGGAAGATGTTCAGGCCGATGTAGGACAGGGAGTCGGCCGGATAGATCTTCACCTTGTCCACCAGGTTCGGGTCGTTGCCGTACTTCTGCAGCGTTGCCGAAGTTGCCAGACAGTCGATGCACCAGTCGGCGCCGCCGGCTGCGACCTTGTCCAACAGCGTCTGCGTTTCTCCACCGACCTGGATCTCGATGCGGTCCGGGTACGCCTTGCGGAGCGTGTCGGTGGACGCGTCGTAGGACGGGTTCCGAACGAACACGTAGTTGCGCCCGATGTCCATGCCCGAGGGCGGGTTCTTCGAACTGAGGTCCAACCCGGTCATCCCGTCGTACTGGTAAGGGCCCGTCGACACGAGGAACTGCCCGTACTCGGTGCCCTTGTAGTGGTACTTCAGCGCCTCCGACGGCATCGGCGCAGTCGCCGGCATGGCCAACAGGTACAGCATGTCGGGGTTCGCCTGGTCGAGCTTGATCTGAAGGGTCTTGCTGTCGACCGCCGTGACTCCCGACACGGTCTTCGTCTTGCCGTCCAGCACGTCCTGGAATCCCGTGATGTCCGTGTAGTAGTAGGAGTAGCCAGGGGTATTCACGCTGGAGTCCGCCAACCGGTTGAACGAGTTGACGAAGTCCGTCGCCGTGACCTGACGGTTCAACGGGTCGCCGAACTTGACGCCGTCCTTGATGGTCAGCGTGTAGGTCAGCCCGTCGCTCGAAACTTGGGGCATCCCTGTCGCGATGTCGGGCTCTGGGGTGGCGCCGCCCTGATCGGCCGGCTTCCCGTTGTAGGACAGCAAACTGCGCGCCAGGCAGCACTGCAGCGCTTCCCACGACACGGAGTAGTACTCCTGCGTGGGGTCGAGCCCGTGGAAGAAGTCCTGAGTCATGACCGCGTGAAGGGTCCCTCCGGCAACGGGCGCACTGCCTCCGCCGCTGGGCGACCCGCCTGTGCTGGTGCTCGAGCTGTTGTTCCCGCACGCGGCCGCCGCGAGCGTGAGTACGGCCGCCGCTGCCACCAATCTCAGATGCCTGCTCATTGCCCCTCCTCGATCCTAGGGTTGCCCTGGCCCTGACCTTTGGTCAGTGGCTTCGAGTCTGCTCCTTTCAAGCCCTCATCTCATCCTTACGAGATCACGATGTCTTCGGATCGAATGCATCACGGAGGCCGTCGCCCACAAGGTTGAAGGCGAGCGTAGTCAACAGCAAGAAGACGCCGGGAAAGACCATGGTCCACCACGCCGTTCGGTAGAGGCTGGACGCTTGCGAGATCTGATATCCCCACGAAGGCACATCCGGCGGCACGCCCAGACCCAGGAACGACAACCCCGCCTCGGCAAGGATGTTCGTGGGGATGAGGAGAGTGGAGTACACGATGATCGGCGCGAGCACGTTGGGAAGGATGTCACGCACCATGATCCGCCGCCCGGATGATCCCAGCGAGCGGGCCGCCTCGATGAACTCCTTCTCCCGGATGGACAGCACCTGCCCGCGGATGATCCTCGCGAGGTAAGGCCAGGAGAAGAACCCGATCAGGATGATGATGAGTCCCTTCCCCGGTTTCAGCAGCCCGCCGAGGCATTCCTGGCCGGGGGGCTGCGCGCCGCACGCCGCCGAGATGCCCAAGATCAGGAGCAGCGTCGGCAGCGCGAAGAAGATGTCGCACATCCGCATGACGAACGTGTCGGTCTTGCCGCCGTAGAACCCGGCGACGATCCCGAACGCGACGCCAAGAACAACCTCGATGAGCGTGGCGCTGAGCGCGACCTCCAGGGACGTCTGCGCCCCGTACAACACCTGGATGAACAGGTCGTGCGCGGTGCCGTCCGCGCCGAAAAGAAACACCCCTGCGGCGTTATGCAGCGTCGGCCCCTTCGGGAACCCCAGGGATGGCCCGAACGCCCCGAAGCTCGGCCCCACGCCGGTCATGTCGGAAACGTAGGATTGGGCGACCGGGTGGCCCACCCACTTCGCGAAGAGCGGCGCGGTGACGGCCAGGATGACGATGATGATGATGACGACGATGCCGCCGATCGCCCAGCTGTCCTTGCGGAACCGCCTCCACAGGATCTCGCCCGGCGATCGCCCGACGATCTCCTTTGGGGTGGCCGCCGAGAGCTCCGTTTGAAGCTGATCTGGCTCCACTGCCGCCTTCGCCATCACGCTCCCTCAAGGGTGCTCGACCGAGCAATCTCCACCGACTGGAGAACTATACGACGGGTGCTCTGGCCTCGCTCACCGAACAGTACGTAGTTAGGACCCGATCAGATCTCTGATCCCCGGCAGGATCTGGGGACCGAGCAACTCACCCAGGGAGCCTTGGGCGCAGGAGCGCTCTCCGAACCTGGTCGAGCCGTCTTGCGTGACCGGTCCCCCACTGATCAGCAGGGGTACCGGGTCGGCCGTATGGGCCATCCGGATGCATGAAGTCGAGTGGTCCCCGGTCACCGCGACGATGGTAGAGCGGGGGTCGAGCCAGCCGAGCACCTCGCCGAAGAAGGCCCGGTCGATGGCGCTGATCACATCGCGCTTGTCCTCGGCGCGCCCGTCGTGGGCCGGCACATCCGGCCCTTTCAGATGCACGTAGACCGCCTGGTAGGTCTGGAGCGCCTCGGATGCGATCTGTGCCCACGCGGCGTAGGCCTCCTCGGCCGCTGCGCCGAAGCCCGCTGGATCCAGCCGAGGCGCCGACACAGGCTCCATCCCCAACGCGAGCGCGATCCCGCGTTCGACCGGCATCTCCACGAAACACCCCCAGCTCAGGCCGAACCGCTCAGCGATCGGCTGGAGCTTCGGGCGATGATCGCCGGCGTCGCGGGTGAGGATCAGGTTGCCGGGGAGCTTCCCTTGAGCCAGCCGGGCCCGGTTGACCTCCGATCCGTCCAGGACCTTCGAGGACCGTTCGACGAACGCGTTGGTGAAGTCCGCGGCGTTGCGCGCGGCCTCGGTGTCGTCCAGCGGCTCGCACGTTGCCACGATCGGCTCGAACGTCTCTAGCGCCACGCCCAGGTGCCCCTCCCGGCGATACGCCGGGTCGGTGTTCGTGACGTTGGCCGCCAGCGAGCGTCCATCGGTCGCCCGGATCACCAACGCACCCCGGTGTTCGATGGTGGCGCGAAGTTCGAATGTGGCGCCGGAGAGCGTGAGTTCGCGGTTGACGTCATCGGCGAGCGCATGCGCCTCTTCCGACGTGAGGTTGCGTCCGACCCGTCTGTCCACGATCTCCGGCCACTGCGTCGTGGCGAAGTTGATGCGATAGGCCAGGTCGCCGTCGCGGAAGTCCATGCCGATCCCCATGGCCTCCAAGACCCCGCGTCCCGGATGCTCTTCCTGCGGGTCATACCCGAGGATGCCGAACACACCGATATCGGACTCGGGCGCGATCCCGGGACCGACGGTCACGGTGGTACCGGTTCGCCCGCGCGAGGCCAGCATGTCCAGGTTGGGCGTGTCGGCCGCCTCGAGCGGGGTCTGCCCGTTCAAGATCGGATTCGGATCGTCCCCCAATCCGTCCAGACAGACGTAGAGCAGCTTCATGGGCGGTACTTCACGATGAGCGCCAGATCCTCCGCATCGAGCGACGCCCCACCAACGAGCGCGCCGTCTATCTCAGGGTGCGCTATGAACTCGCGGATATTGCCCGGCTTCACACTGCCGCCGTACTGGACGCGGACCGCCTGCCTGACCTCCACGGAGTACTTCTCGTTGATGGTGGCCCGGATGACTTCGGCCACCCTTCCGGCGTCGGCAGGTTCCGCAGTGCGGCCGGTTCCGATGGCCCAGATCGGTTCGTACGCGACCACCAGGGTTGCCGCCTGCTCGGGGGTGACGTTGTCCATGGCGCGCCGCACCTGTTGCGCCACTTTGCTTTCGGTGCCGTCGGCCTCGCGTTCCTCCAGGGACTCCCCGACGCAGAGGATCGGGGTCATCCCATGCGCGAAGACCGCCCGAACCTTCTTGTTCACGAAGAGGTCGTCCTCGTTGAACAGCTGGCGGCGCTCAGAATGCCCCACGATGACGTATCTGACCTTGAGGGCCGCGAGCATCGGCGGCGAGATCTCTCCCGTGAACGCGCCCTTGTCCTCGGGGTAGACGTTCTGCGCGCCCAATGCGTAGGGCAGCTTGTCGGATTCCATGAGGGTCCCCACCGAGCGGAGGGCGGTGAACGGCGGGCAGATGACGACCTCCACCTGCTCCCCGTCGGCTTTGTCCAGGAGGTAGCTCAGCTTCTGGACAGTCTGGATCGCGTCCAGGTGGGTCTTCTGCATCTTCCAGTTGGCCGCGATGATCGGCCGGCGTTTGGTCATCTAGTCCTCCAGGATCGCGATGCCGGGGAGCGTGTGCCCCTCGAGGAATTCGAGCGAAGCGCCGCCGCCCGTGGAGAGATGATCGAATCGGGCTTCCAAGCCCGCGCGCCTGACCGCCGAGAGGCTGTCGCCTCCGCCGACCACGGTGAACGCGGGCGCGTCGGCGATGGCGGCTGCGACTCCGTTCGTTCCCGCGGCGAACGGGGCCATCTCGAACACACCCATCGGTCCGTTCCAGAGGACTGTCTTGGCCCCGGAGATGATCTCGGAGAACGCCGCGATCGTCTCATGGCCGATGTCCAACCCCATGAGGTCGTCGGGGATGGCGTCGGCGGCCACGATCCGGTTCGGTTCGGGCCGGTCCATCGACGCTGCCGCGACGACGTCGGTGGGAAGCGTGATGGGTACCTCGAGGCGTTCGGCCTTCTCAAGGGACACGAGCACGTCCGTGAACCGGTCGGGCTCGACCAGCGACCTACCGACGCTCCCGCCGCGCGCGGCGATGAGCGTGAACGCCATGGCGCCGCCGATGAGCAGCGCGTCGACACGTTCCAGCAGGGCATCGATGGCCTGCAGCTTGTCCGAGACCTTGGCCCCGCCCAGGATGGCCACGTAGGGGCGGGCGGGCTTGGCCAGCAGCCCGCTGAGCACCTGCACCTCCCCCTCCAGGAGCCGGCCGGCGACCGCGCGGCGGCCGGAGGCGAGCATCAACTCCGGCAGAGCAGAGACGCTCGCATGCCGGCGGTGAACGGCACCGAACGCATCGTCCACGTAGGCGTCTACCAGTTCAGCCAGGCGCCCGGCGAACACCGGATCATCCGCCTCCTCGCCTGGATCGAACCTGAGGTTCTCCAGGAGGACCACGTCGGCATCCGGCAGATCATCCCTTTCGGGAGCCGGGCTGTCCAGGGTTACCACATCGAGGTCCAACAGCTGCGCCATGCGCTCCCCCACGGGAGCCATTGTCAGGTGGGGGTCGGGGCGACCGCCGGGACGGCCCAGGTGCGAGGCGCAGACCAGGCTGGCCCCCCGGCTCAGGAGTTCGCGCAGCGTCGGGACGACGGCGGAGATCCGGCTGTCGTCCGACACCGCGCCACCATGCAGCGGCACGTTCAGATCCACGCGAACGAAGACGCGGGTCCCATCTACCTCACCGATGTCGTCGAGCGTTCGGAGCGTCACAGCTTGGACGCGACCAGCGCTAGCAGGTCGACCACGCGGTTCGAGTAGCCCCATTCGTTGTCGTACCAGCCGATGGCCTTGACGACGTTGCCCATGACCATGGTAGCGCTGGCGTCGAACGTGCACGATGCGTCCGACCCGACGATGTCGGAGGAGACGATCAGGTCTTCGGTGTAGACGATCTTGCCGGCCAGCGGACCTTCCTGCGACGCCGCCTTGAACGCGGCGTTGACCTCTTCGACGGTGACCTCGCGGCTCAGCGTTGCCACCAGATCGGTAACGGAACCGTCGGGGACCGGCACTCGCATCGCCATCCCGTCCAGCTTGCCCTTCAGGTGCGGGAGGACCAGACCTGTGGCCTTCGCGGCTCCCGTGGACGTGGGGATGATGTTGACGCCGGCAGCCCTGGCCCTTCGAAGGTCGCTGTGGGGCAGATCCAGGATCTGCTGGTCGTTCGTATAGGCGTGGACCGTGGTCATGAACCCCTGCTGTATCCCGAATGCGTCGTCCAGGACCTTGGCCATGGGGGCAACGCAGTTCGTGGTGCAGGAGGCGTTGGAGATGACGTGGTGGGTGGCCGGGTCGTACGCGTCGTCGTTGACGCCCAGGACCACCGTGATGTCCTCGTTCTTAGCGGGGGCGCTGATGATCACCTTCTGGGCGCCCGCCTCGATGTGGGCCGCAGCCTTCTCGCGATCGGTGAAGATACCGGTGGACTCGAGGACGATCGCGACACCGAGATCCTTCCAGGGCAGGTCCGCCGGGTTGCGTTCCGCCAGCACGAGCAGTTCCTTGCCGTCGATGGTCAGACCCTTCGCGCTGACGGAGACCTCACCGGGGAAGCGGCCGTGCACCGAGTCGTACTTGAGCAGGTGCGCCATGGTCTTGGCATCGCCCAGGTCGTTCACTGCGACGAACTCCAGATCCACGCCTCGCTTACGGGCGGCTCTGTAGACGTTGCGGCCGATCCGGCCGAAGCCGTTGACGCCGATCTTCACGGTCATGGGTGGGAGACCTCCTCGGGGATTCGCGCCCTCATCCTAGCTAGACGGGCGCGGCGGCGTCCCTCAGCCGCGGTCCAGGTCTCGGTGATCCAGGGAAACGGCCATCCCTTTCTCCTTGAAGTACGCCGCGATGTCCTCGGCCACGACCACCGAGCGATGCCGGCCCCCGGTGCAGCCGACGGCTAGGGTGAGGTAGGACTTACCTTCCGCGACGTAGCCCGGGACCACGACGTCCAGGAGGTCGCGGAGCCGCGCCCTGAAGTCGGCGTACACCGGCTGATCCTCCACGTAGGCCCGGACCCGGTCGTCCGTCCCAGCCAACGGACGGAGTTCGGCCATCCAGTGGGGGTTGGGGAGGAACCGGACGTCCAGGACCAGGTCCGCGTCACGGGGAGCTCCATACTTGAAGCCGAACGAGCCCACCGACACGCGGAGCGCGGCGTCGGCCGCACCCTCGGAGAAGGCGTCGCGGAGCCGGTCGCGCAGCTCGTGGGGGGTGAACTCCGAGGTGTCGATCACCAGATCGGCTTCCCCGCGCAGGCTCTCCATCATCAGGCGTTCCTTGCGGATGCCCTCGACCACTCGGTCCGCCGGGGCGAGAGGGTGACGGTGACGGGTGGCTTCGTACCGGTTGACCAGTGTGTCGTCCGAGGCCTCCAGGTAGAGGATCCGGTAGTCCACATGGAGCTGCTTGAGTTCCTCGAGCGCCTTAGAGAGCTCGCCGAAGAACACACCGCCCCTGGCGTCGATGACGATCGCCAGACGCACCGGCCCGCCCGGGCGGGCCGCCAGCTCGGCCATCTTCGGCAGGAGCGCCGGAGGGAGGTTGTCGACCACGAAGAAGCCGATGTCTTCCAGGGAGCGCGCAGCCTCGGACCGGCCGGCCCCCGATAGCCCCGTGATGATGGTGAACCCCGGGGTCGGCGCGGCCGCCTCGACGGGTTCCGGCTCAGCCTTCACGCGCTCTCCCTTCCCGCCGTCACCGGCGCATGCAACGCGTCGAATACCGTGCGCGCCAGCTCGGTTCCGATCCCCGGGACTGCAGCGAGATCCTCTTCGGGAGCCTGCCGCAGGCGCGTGAGCGAACCGAACGCTTTGAGCATCGCCTTCTTTCGCGCCGGCCCGACGCCCGGGATGTCATCCAGCGGCGATCTGAGCGCCCGCTTGCCTCGCGTCTCTCGGTGGAAGCCGATGGCGAACCGGTGCGCTTCGTCCCGCAGGTGCTGCAGCACGAACAGCGAGTCGGACCCGCG
>JBBRTK010000019.1:0-25869 GCA_038244455.1 Actinomycetota bacterium | reverse complement strand
TGGACGTTCCGCAGTAGACTCCGCGCGGTTCTGGACGGTCCGGTTGCAGGGACCATGTACGCCCGCGATACGCTGAGGACGATCACACCTATGGCACAACGGACGAAGAGGCAGAAGAGCGACTACGGCTCCGTCTACAAGGGCCATGAGGGCCAATGGAGCTGGCTCTTCCATCGCATCACGGGCGTCGGCATCATCCTGTTCCTGTTCGCGCACGTGGTCGACACCGCCGTGATCGGGTGGGGTCCCAACGCGTACAACCGCGTGATCCACGCCTATGAGAATCCGTTCGTTCGGCTGCTTGAACTCGGGCTGGTGGCGATGGTGATCTACCACTCGTTCAACGGGATCAAGATCTTGCTCATCGATTTCTTCCCTAGCCTGACCACGAAGATCCGCACGCTGGGTTTCGCGACCGCCGTCGCATTCCTCCTGGCCATGATCCCCATCACGATCATCATGTTGGGCCAGGTCGTCGACCTCTTCAGAGGCAAGTGACCATGGCCACCGCAACCGAACCTCGCGGCTCCGCCCCGCGACCTTCCTCGCGCCCGAGCGCCGGTGGTGGCGGCCGCGATCGCCCGATCGGCGGGTTCGAGCTCTGGTCGTGGTTGTTCATGCGGATCAGCGGGATCCTGCTCCTGGTGCTGGCCGTCGGCCACGTCCTGATCATGCACATCCCCGACGGCGGGGTCAGCCGTGTCGACTTCGCGTTCGTGGCGCTGCGCTGGCAGAACCCGCTCTGGCAGACGTGGGACTGGGCCCTGCTGGTGCTGGCCCTGATCCATGGGATCAACGGCCTTCGCAACATCACGCTGGACTACGTGCGCTTGCCCGGTTTTCGGCTGGTCATCAACATGTTCTTCTACATGCTGGGCTTCATGCTGTTCGTGCTGGGAACGGTCATCGTCTTCACGTTCGATCCGACGAAGTGGGGGCCGCTCAAGTGACCACGACGCACGTGTACGACACGGTCATCGTGGGCGCCGGCGGCGCTGGCATGCGCGCGGCCATCGAGGCATCGGACAAGAGCAGAACCGCCGTGATCTCCAAGCTCTACCCGACCCGCTCGCACACGGGCGCGGCGCAGGGCGGGGTATGCGCGGCCCTGGCCAACGTCGAGGAAGACTCGCCGGAATGGCATGCGTTCGACACGGTGAAGGGCGGGGACTACCTGGTCGATCAGCCGGCCGCGCAACTCATGACCGAAGAGGCCATCGACGCCATCTACCAGTTGGAGCACTGGGGTCTTCCGTTCAACCGGACGCCGGACGGGAAGATCGATCAGCGGCGGTTCGGCGGGCACACGCGCAACCACGGGGAAGGTCCGGTCATGCGGGCCTGCTACGCAGCCGACCGCACCGGCCACATGATCCTGCAGACGCTCTACCAGCAGTGCGTTAAGCGCGATGTCCGCTTCTTCAACGAGTTCTACTGCCTGGACCTGCTGCTGGATGACCGCGGCGCCACTGCCGGCGTGGTCGCCTACGAGCTGGCCACCGGCGAGATCCACATCTTCCGTGCCAAGTCCGTCGTGTTCGCGACCGGTGGGTTCGGCCGGATGTTCCGGGTTACCTCGAACGCCCACGCCCTGACGGGCGACGGTCCCGCGGTGGTCTACCGCCGCGGCATCCCGCTGCAGGACATGGAGTTCTTCCAGTTCCACCCGACGGGCCTCTACCGGCTGGGCGTGCTGCTCAGCGAGGCCGCGCGCGGGGAGGGCGGGATCGTGCGGAACAAGGACGGCGAGCGGTTCATGGAGCGCTACGCCCCCACCATCAAGGACCTGGCTCCGCGCGACGTGGTCAGCCGCGCCATCTACCAGGAGATCAAGGAGGGCCGCGGCGACGGTCCCAACGGCGACTACGTCTACCTGGACCTCACCCATCTCCCGGCCGCACTCATCGAGGAGAAGCTCCCCGACATCACCGAGTTCGCTCGCGTGTATCTGGAGGTGGAACCGACCACGGAGCAGGTGCCGATCCAGCCGACCGCCCACTACGCCATGGGAGGCATCCCCACCGACATCGACGGGCGCGTCGTCACCGGCCCGGAGGAAACCCCCATCCTCGGGCTCTACGCGGCGGGAGAGTGCGCGTGCGTCTCCGTCCACGGCGCCAACCGCTTGGGCACGAACTCCCTCTTGGACATCATCGTGTTCGGCCGCCGCGCCGGAGCGCACGCCGCGGAGTTCGCGAACGGGTCGACCATGGCGGATGTCCCGGCCGATGCCGCTTCGCAGACCCTAGACATGCTCGACGGGCTCCTCACGCGCGAACGCGGTGAGAGTTCGGCCGACATCCGGACACAACTGCAGAACGAGATGTTCGACAAGGCGTTCGTGGTCCGTTCCGAGGAAGGGCTCGCCTCGATGGAGACCTCGCTGCAGGACCTTCGGGAACGCTACGACGTGCTCGGCGTGCAGGACAAGGGAAGCGTCTACAACACCGACCTCATGGAGACCGTGGAACTGGGGTACCTGCTGGACTGCGCCGAAGCGATGGTGCACGCCGCGCGCGCCCGGACGGAGAGCCGGGGTGCCCATTTCCGCGAAGACCACCCGCTCCGCGACGACGTCGACTGGCTCAAGCACACCCTCAGCTACCGGAACCAAGACGGATCCATCCACCAGGAGTACAAGCCCGTGAAGATGGGTCCCTACGTGCCGATGGAGAGGAAGTACTGATGGCGACCGCCGCCGACGCCCTGCAGGCTTCCGAACGCGCCGAGAAGAAGGCCGCAACGTCCGTCACCCTCACGCTGAAGATCCGCCGCTACAACCCGGAGATCAGCGACGAGCACCGCTGGGACGAGTTCACTATCCAGGCCGATCCGCTGGACCGGCTGCTGGACGCGCTCCACGAGGTGAAATGGCGCCACGACGGCACCCTGGCCCTGCGACGCAGCTGCGGACATGGGATCTGTGGCTCGGACGCCATGCTCATCAACGGCCGGAACGCGCTGGCCTGCAAGGTGCTTGTGAAGGACGTGATGCCGAAGGTCACGGTCGAGCCCATCCGCGGACTCCCCGTCCTGAAGGACCTGATCGTGGACATGGACCCGTTCTTGGACGGCTACAAGTCGATCCTTCCCTACCTGGTGAACGACAGCGGCGAGCCCGACAGGGAACGGTTCCAATCCCCCGAGGACCGCGCGCGCTACGACGACACCACGAAATGCATCCTCTGCGCGGCCTGCACCACCAGTTGCCCCATCTTCTGGGGCGACGAGGGCTACATCGGCCCCGCCGCCATCGTGAACGCCCACCGGTTCATCTTCGACTCGCGCGATGAGGGCGGGCGGGAGCGCCTGAAGATCCTCAGCGAGAAGTCGGGCGTGTTCCGCTGCCGCACGACGTTCAACTGCACCGATGCCTGTCCCCGCGGCATCGAGGTCACGAAAGCCATCCAGGAAGTCAAGCGCGAGATCTTGTTCGAGCGCTTCTGACGGGCGAGTAGGGTGAGCGTCCGATGGACCATCGCGTAGCGCTCATCCCGGGAGACGGCATCGGGCCGGAGGTGGCGGCCGCCACCAGGCTGGTCATGGACGCGGCCGACGTGGGCATCCAGTGGATCGAATGCGCGGCGGGCGCGGGCGCGCTCCAGACCCACGGCGCGCTCCTGCCGGAGGAGACCCTGGACGCCATCAGGTTCAGCCGCGTCGCCATCAAGGGCCCGATCACCACCCCAGTGGGAACCGGGTTCCGGAGCGTCAACGTGGCGCTCCGTCAGGAACTGGATCTGTTCGCCGCCGTCCGGCCGGCGAAGGCGCACCCGGGCGTCCCCATCCGCCACAAGACCGTCGATCTGGTGATCGTCCGGGAGAACACCGAGGACCTCTATCGAGGGATCGAGTTCGAGCGCGGGTCGGAGGGTGCGCAGGGTCTGCGCGAGAAGCTCCTGGCGCTGGGTGGCTTCGAGTTGCCGATGGACGCGGGGATCACCGTGAAGCCGATCAGCGTGAGCGGCACCGAGCGCATCGTGCGGTTCGCGTTCGAGTACGCCAAGGCGAACGGGCGAAAGAAGATCACCGTCGGCCACAAGGCGAACGTGCTGCGGTACTCCGACGGACTGTTCCTCAAGACCGTCGAACGAGAGGCGCCCTTCATCCGTGGGAGTGTGGACTACGAGGCCGTCGAGATCGACCACCTGACGTCACGGCTGGTGAAGGACCCGGGCGGGTTCGACGTGCTGCTGCTTCCCAACCTCTACGGCGACATCATGAGCGATCTGTGCGCCGGGTTGGTAGGAGGCCTCGGTCTGATCCCCGGGGCGAATATCGGCTGGGAGTACGCGGTGTTCGAGCCCGTGCACGGCAGCGCGCCCGACATCGCCGGCCAGGGGAAGGCGAACCCCATCGCGATGATCCTCTCGGGCGCCATGATGCTCCGCCACTTGGGCGAACACACCGCAGCGGAGAACGTCGAGTGGGCGGTGGACGAGGTGCTCGGCCAGGGGCGTGTCCGAACGGCGGACCTGGGAGGAACGAGCACGACGGCGGAAGTCGGCGAAGCGATCGCGGCGGCGGTCAGCTACTGGGAGCCCGGGCCCAGCTAGCTCGCGTCAGTGCGGGTGGTGGTGGTGTTCGCCCGGACCCCGACCGAGGTCCTCGCCCAGCTCTCAACAGCCGGGTTGGCCGTGGTTCCCGCAGCATTGCGCCTTGGAGAACAGGGCCTTCGTCCGGTTCTTCACCGTGAGCGCGATCTTGGTCTGGACGGACGCGTCGTAGTTCGACCAGTTGGTGAAGAAGTTGCGGGTGTGGAGCCTCACCTGGCGGAAGAACCCGTCTGACATATGTACAGCCTACGGCCGCGCGCGGCCTGGGCGGTGCGTGAATCGATGCATCAGCCGTGGGATGCTCCCGCCCATGACGATCGACGCCTCGAAGCCGACACCGCTGCGCCTCTGGGGGTTCCTCCTGACGGTCGGAGGCGGCGTGATGGTCGCGTTCGGCTCGATCCAGCTCTGGGTTGCCGGGTCGGGAAGCGCGACGCCTCCGGGCTGGCTCGAGTGGAAGGGCATCGACATCCCGGAGGGTATGGGCGCCTTCGTCTGCGGCGTCGTGCTCATCATCGGCATCCTCGCCCTGCGCGGGGTGAAGGCGAAAGCGAAGCGGATCGTGGCCGTCGTGCTCATCCTGGCCGGCGTGCTCGCATTCGCGCTGGCGGGAGTGGTCGGGGTCACCGGCTCCAGCCGTTATGCGGATGCCCACACCGCAGCACAGCAGGTGATGGCTAAGGAACCCAACCTCACCCTCCCTGAGGCCCTCGCGAAACTGGGAGGCCAGATCTCCGTGACCGTCAAGCCGGTGATCGCGGTCACCATACTCGGCGGGATCTTGGGCGCGATCGGCGGGGTGCTCAGCCTGGCGTTGGTCACGCGGAAGCCCGAGGCGGCCGTAGAGCCCGAAGCCGACCAGCCCTAACCGGTTAGAGCCTCGCCAGATCCTCGCACTTCGTTCGGATCCCTTCGGCGGCAGTGCGGAGCTGGGTCAGCTCGTCCTCGTTGAGGTCAAGTTCGACGATCTCCTGAACGCCCTTGCGGCCGAGCCTGGCGGGAACGCCCACGTAGACGTCGTTGATGCCGTACTGGCCGGTTGCCCAGGCACAGACCGGGAGCACCTCGCCCGAGTCGTCCACGATGGCCTTCACCATGGCAACGACCGACGCGCTCGGCGCGTAGTACGCCGACCCCGTCTTCAGCAGCCCGACGATCTCCGCGCCGCCGTCACGCGTGCGCTTGAACAACCGGTCGAGCGTGGCCGGGTCCACGAGCGAAGGGAGCGGCTTCCCGTCAACGGTCGCGTGACGCGGCAGGGCGATCATCGCGTCGCCGTGGGAGCCGAGCGTCATCGCTTCCACGACCAGCGGGGAAACGCCCAGCTCCTCGGCGATGAAGTACCGGAGGCGAGCCGAGTCCAGTACGCCCGCCATCCCGAACACACGCTCCTTCGGGAAGCCCGACTTCTCCGCCGCCAGGAAGGTCATCTCGTCCAAGGGGTTCGAGACGACGATGATGATCGCGTCCGGCGAACCGGGGACGACCTGCTCGATCACCGATGCCATGATGCCGGCGTTCTTGCCCAGCAGGTCCATCCGGCTCATCCCGGGTTGGCGCGGGAACCCGGCCGTGATGACTACGACGTCGCTGCCAGCGGTGTCCGCGTAGTCGTTCGTTCCGGTGATGGCCGGTTCGTAGCGCTCGATGGGCGCGGCTTCCTTCATGTCCAGAGCCAGGCCCTGAGGCTTGCCTTCGATGATGTCGATGAGGACGACCTCGGCCAGGCCCTTCTCAACGATGCGCATGGCGGCCGTCTGTCCGACGAACCCGCTCCCGACAACCGTGACCTTCATGACGGAGCTCCTTCGGTGGATGTGGATGGAGACGCCTCCATGCTACGAAGGGAGCGGGTGCCCTGACCGGCCGCCGAAGCGGCCGATCAGGTTCCCGAGCTCACCAGCCGCCGGTCGTGCAGTCAACGGGGCTGGGATCGGCAGCCTTTGCGCCGGTGCTGCCGTCCGGAAGCTCGTCCGGAACCACGTTGAGATCGTGGGTTGTCGTTCCGTGGACGACCTGACTATCGGTGACGACCGCGCAGAACTGAGTCCCGGCCTCGCTTACCGACACCAGGGTCACGCCGGCACGGGCTGATCGGGCGATGAAGATCGCGCCTGGGATTGCGGGCACCGGCTGCATGGTGGAGTCGGTCCATTCGAAGTTCGGGGCAAGACGCCCGGCCTTGGAATAGTCGAACGCCCCTGGGTCTCCCCCGCTCACCAGGTAGTCCTGCGCGGTCCCGACGGCAGACGTGAGGTCACCCGTCGCCTTCGCGTCTTGCTCGGCCGGGGTGTTCCCCCACGAGCCCATGTACGCACAGCCGTTTTCGAACCTCTGGATGCCGGTCTTCTCGCCATTCTTCATCTGATCGAGGAGGTCGGCCAGGTAGGCGGGATCCTCACTCACGGCAACCTGCATCCACTCGCCGACGCCGCCGAGGATCTGGACCGCTTGTTGTGCACCCGCCTGATCCTCTTGCGCGGAGGCGTTCAGCCACTGCTGCGCCCATTGACACTCCGCGATGCCCACCATGTCCACGACGACCGAGTTGCGAGAGATCCTGATCTGGACCGGAAAACCCATCGCCGTGTGACCTGTCATCGTTTCGCCGGCGTTGATGTGCTGGGTCCACATGTCGAAGGTACCGCCCTCGGGAAGCCTGATAGCCGGGGCGAACTCGGCAACGGCGGCCGTGAGGTCGGCGGGCGTCGTGAGCAGTCCGCTCGGATCCGAGATCTCAACCTTGGTGCTGCCTTCAGAGCCGGACCCGGCGGGGTAGGTGCCGACCCCAATCGTCACCGGCTGATCATCCGTCCAGGGATGGATGGCGATGGCCGCGGCCAGGCTCGCTGCAGTGAGTGCGGCGGCGATCCCGAGCAAGCCGATGTTCACCACGCGCCGGGAACTACGCACCGGCGCCGACGTGATGCGCGTCTCCATCTGCGCCCGCATCCGGTACTTCGTCTCTTCGTCGGGCGGATCGACGCGGCCCGGCAGTTCCTTCAGCAGATCGAGGTCATCCATGTCACACCGTTCCCTTCAGATCGTTGGGTTCTCCGACAGCGCCGATAGACGCTCGAACCAGACGCCGGGCTCTGTTGATCCGCGATGCCACGGTCCCCGCCGGGATGCCCATTGCGGTTCCCACGTCTTGGTAAGACAGGTCCTGCCATGCGAAGAGCAGGAGCGCATCCCGCTCCCCCGGTTCCAGTTCCAAGAGCGCCCTGACCAGACGTGGAGTCGCTTGCAACGCATCGACCCTGGCGTCGGCCTGCTCGAAGTCACTCGACGGGCTGGTCGAGATCGCCGCAGCCTTCCCGTACGCCTCCAGCTGTCGCCGCTCGGCGCGGCTCGCGTTATGCATGAGGTTAGTGGCGATGCCGTACAGCCACGGGCCCGCGCTCTGATGCATCGCCACGAACGACCCACGCGCCGCGAACGCTCTGGCGAACGTCTCAGCTGTCAGCTCTTCAGCAAGCGCCACTCCCACGCGCCGCCGGATGTAGCCGTGGATGGCATCCACATGCCGGTCGAACAAAACCCCGAATGCCTCGGAATCAGCTCCCGAGGCGGCGATCAGCTCCGCGTCTGAGAGATCGGCAGCCGTTGGCGGGGTTCGGTTCGTCGCGTTCACGCCCCTTCATACCCGAAGTGGCGGATCCGCTTCACGGTGAGAGCGGCGGCCTAGAGCAGCGCGATAACGGCTTCGGCCACCTGGAAAGTGCCGGCAGCTGGACGGTCGTCGTCGTCGGCGCGGAGGTCGTGGGTGACGTGCACACCGCTGGCCAGGACGGCCACCACCGCGGCCTCGAGCCGGTCGCCGGCCTCGGTCTCCCCGATGTGGCGGAGCAGCATCGCTGCGCTCAGCATCACGCCGACCGGGTTCGCTTGGTTGGTTCCGGCCAGACGCGGGGCGGTGCCGTGCGTGGCCTCGAAGACGGCCCGTCCGTCGTCACCGAAGTTGCCGCCCGGCGCCACGCCCAGCCCGCCGATCAACGCCGCACCCAGCTCGCTCACCACGTCGCCGTAGAAGTTGGGGAGCACCAGCACGTCGAACCGCTCGGGCGCCTGGACCAGCTGCATGCAGAGCGCGTCGATGATCCGGTCCTCGAACTCGATGTCCGGATACTCGGTCGCCACGCGCCGGGCCACCTCCAGGAACAGCCCGTCGGAGAACTTCATGATGTTCGCCTTGTGGCTTGCGGTGAGCTTCTCCCTCCCTCGCTCGCGGGCCAGCTCGAACGCGAACCGAACGATGCGGTCGCTCCCGCCTTCGGTGATCGACTTGATGGACAGCCCGCTGTCCTCGCGGATGTGGTGGCCCGTCGCGTCCTCGATGAACCCGATCAGCTCGGTGGCCGCGGCCGTTCCCATCTCGAACTCGTAGCCCGTGTACATGTCCTCGAGGTTCTCGCGAACCACGATCAGGTCCACGTGCTCGAACACGCTGGGCACCCCCGGGTAGAGAACGCACGGACGCACCGACGCGAACAGGCCAAGTTCCTTCCGGAGCTCGAGGTTCACGCTTCGGTATCCGCTGGTCACCGACGTCTCGACGGGACCCTTGAGCGCGACCCCGCGGTCCCGGATAGACGTGAGGGTTTCTGCAGGCAGTGGCGTGCCCCGGCGGCTGAACGCTGCCGCGCCGGCGTCCTGACGGTCCCATGTGATGGAGACACCGGTGGCCTCGACCACGCGGCGCGCCGCCTCGATCACCTCGGGCCCGATCCCGTCACCGGGGATCAGCGTTACGTCGTGACCCACCGCGCTCCTTCATCGGACATCTGACCTGGGATCCGCCACCGTTTTGGTTGCCCGGCGGCGCGGGGACTATCCTTGCAGAATCCGTCCGGGGTGCCCGGGCGTTCCACCGCGACCAGGGACACGGAAGCCATGCCGGACAAGGGATTGCGCGAGGTCGTCGCCGCGAGGACGAAGATCTCCGACATCGACGGCGACAAGGGCCGGCTCTGGTACGCCGGCTACGACATCGCCGACCTGGCCCAGCACGCCAGCTTCGAGGAGGTCATCTATCTCCTCCACCACACAGAGCTGCCGACCCGCACCCAGCTCGAAGAACTCAACGAGTTCATGGTCAGCGAACGCGAGATGAGCCCGTTCCTGGCCACCATCATGCCGACGCTGGCTCAGCAGGCATCGCCCATGTCCATGCTCCGAACCTGCGTCAGCGCCGCGTCCGCGTATGACCCCGACGGCTGGGACGATTCGCCCGAGGCCGAATACCGCAAGGCTCTGCGGTTGATCGCCAAGATCCCCACGCTCATCGCCTGCTTCCAGCGCCTGCGCACCGGCCAGGAAGTGGTGCCGCCCAACCCCAAGCTCCCTCACGCCGCGAACTTCCTCTGGATGCTGCAGGGCGAGGAGCCGGACCCGGCGGACGCCCGGGTGCTGGACACCACGTTCGTCCTCTACGCGGACCACACCATGAACGCCTCCACGTTCACCGCGCGGATCATCGCCTCCACGCTCAGCGACATGTTCAGCGCCATCACCGGCGCCATCGGCTGCCTCAAGGGGCCGCTGCACGGCGGAGCGAACGAGGAAGCGATGAAGATGGCCGAGGAGGTGGGCAAGCCCGAGAACGCGGCGGCCTACGTGGCCGCGCGGCTGGAGCGCCACCAGAAGATCATGGGGTTCGGCCACGCGGTGTACACGACCATGGACCCGCGCGCCACCGAGCTGAAGCAGCTGGCCCGCGAGCTCGGCGAGCGTCACAACGACATCATCTGGGCCGACATCTTCGAGGCCTTGCAGGAGACCGTCTTCGAACAGAAGGGCCTCTGGCCGAACGTCGACCTCTACGCCGCCGGCGTGTACCACGTCCTGGGGATCGCGACCGACCTCATGACCCCGCTCTTCGCACTGGCGCGGATGGCTGGCTGGACCGCGCACGTTCGCGAGCAGTACGCGGACAACAAGGTCATCCGTCCCGGCAGCGAGTACGTCGGGCCCACCGGCCGCGTGTACGAACCGATCGATCAGCGCGGCTAGCGAACGGGCCGCGGGAACAGTCCCGCACCGGTCACGACCTTGCGAACCGTCTCGTCGTCGCCCATGCCCATCAGATGGACGCCGACCACCCCCGGGATCTGCAGGATGCCCCGCACCACCTCGATGGTGAGCGCCAGGCCGGCCTCGGGCGCATCCTCCCCCGCCTCCGCCAGCGCCGACACGATCGCATCCGGGATCAGAACGCCCGGCAACTTCTCGCGCATGAACGCCGCCTGCTTCACGCTCTTCAGCGGTGTGACCCCGATCAACACCTTCGCCCGGTCGAACACACCGTCCGGCCGGATGCGATCGGCCCACGCGGCAAGCGCCTCGACGTCGTAGGCGATCTGGGTCATCACGAAATCGGCGCCTGCTTCGAGCTTCCGCTCCAGACGCCGAGGGTCATACGGATCGGTCAATGGCATCTCCGCCACGCCGATGAAGAATCGAGGCGGATCGGCGACCACCTTGCCGGTGGCGGTGACACCCTCCTCCCTGATGCGCTTGGCCAGCGCGACCAGCCCGATGACGTCCAGATCGGCCACGACCGGGGCGCCGGGGTCCTCACCGATGTGCATCGGGTCGCCGGACAGGCAGAACAGGTTGCGGGCCCCCATGGACCAGGCCCCCAACAGGTCGGCCGTCAGCGCCAACCGGTTCCTGTCGCGGACTGTGATCTGCACCGTGGGTTCGATGCCGGCATCGTGAACGAACCGGGCGCCGGCAACCGGCGACATATGTGCGGACGCAGTGGGGTTGTCGGTGACGTTGACGGCGTCGACGTAGCCGACCAGCGCCCGCGCGTGATCGGTGACGGAGACACCCGAACCCGAGACGGGAGGCGTGATCTCGCCGGTCACCGCGAACTCCCCTGCGGCAAGGAGCGCCGCCAGACGGCCGCCGGCCTCACCGGTCACTTTGCGAACGCCTGCGATTCCGCGGCGGCGACGGTGTTCACCAGCAGCATGGCGACGGTCATCGGTCCCACGCCTCCGGGCACGGGGGTCATGGCGCCGGCCACCTCCGCCACCGCCGTCTGCACGTCACCGACCAGCCCGTCGGCGGTTCGATGCACACCGACGTCGACGACCGTGGCGCCGGGCTTCACCATGTCGGGGGTGATGAGCTGGGGAACGCCGGCGGCCGCGACAAGGATGTCGGCCCGCAGGGTGTGCTCTCCTAGGTTCCGCGTCTTGACGTGCGTACACGTCACGGTGCAGTTGCCCCGGATGGAGTCCTGGGCCAGCATCATCGAGAGCGGGGCTCCAACCAGTTCGCCGTAGCCCACCACCACGACCTCCTGGCCTTCCAGTTCGATCCCGCTCCGGAGCAGCAGCTCGACGATCCCGTAGGGCGTGGCCGGCTGAAAGGTGGGTTCGCCGCGAACCATCATGCCGATGTTCCAGGGGTGCAGGCCGTCCACGTCCTTCTCCGGGGCCATGGTCCGCTGGATCTCGAGTTCGTGGATGTGGGACGGGAGCGGGAGCTGGACGATGATGCCGTGGATGTCGGGGTCGCGGTTCAGCCGGCGGATGGTGGCCATGAGTTCGTGTTCGGTGACGTAGGCGGGAAGGTCGACCTGTTCGGAGCGGATCCCGACGTCCGAACAAGCCTTGTGCTTGGCACCCACATAGATACGCGAGGCCTGCTCGTCTCCCACCAGCACGGCGGCGAGCCCAGGCGTCACCCCACGTTCGGAAAGCGCGCGCACCCGCTCGGCTACCTCGGAGCGGATATCTGCAGCGATGGCCTTGCCGTCCAAGATCCGGGCGGTCACGGCCGCAATCCTACCGGCGCCCCCCGGTTCCGACCAAAGCCGAGCTTCAGTGGCGGAAGTGCCGGGTGCCGGTGAGAACGACGGCCATGCCGCGCGCTTCGGCGGAGGCCAGCACGGCCTCATCGCCCTTGGAGCCGCCCGGGTGGATCACGGCGGTGCAGCCGGCGTCGGCCGCCACCTCCAAGGCGTCGGGGAACGGGAAGAACGCGTCCGAGGCCACCACGGCGCCGTTCGCCCGGTCCCCCGCCTTCCTGGCCGCGATCCACGAGGAGTCCACGCGGGACATCTGGCCCGCCCCCACCCCGACCGTTGCCCCGTCCTTGACGAACACGATCGTGTTGGACTTCACGCGCCAGGCGATGGTCCACGCGAGCTCGAGGTCGGCCCACTCCTGCGCGGTGGGTTCGCGGCTGGAGACGACCTTCCAGTCCGCGCGGGACTCCGAGATCCGGTCGCGGTCCTGCACCAGCGCCCCTCCCGGCAGCGGCCGAACATCCAGGCCGCCGCCATCCATCAGGGGCGCCAGGACCACCCGCAGGTTCTGCCGCTCGGCGAAGGCGGTGAGCGCCTCGTCGGAGAACGAGGGAGCGATGACCACCTCCGTGAAGACATCCCGCATAGCGTCGGCCGCGGCCCGGTCGCACTCCCCGTGGAACGAGACGATCCCGCCGAACGCGCTTACCGTGTCGCACGCGAAGGCGGCCTCGTAGGACACCTCAGCGCTCCCCTTCGAAGCCGCGCCGCAGGGGTTGTTGTGCTTGACGATCACGCAAGAGCCGACCGGCATCGCCGAGACCAGCTCGTGCGCCGCGTACGCGTCGAGCCAGTTGTTGAACGACATCTCCTTTCCCTGCAGGACGTAGGCCCCGCCCAGCGGACCGGCGCCCGCGGCGTCGCGGTAGAGCGCCCCGCGCATGTGCGGGTTCTCCCCGTACCGAAGGTCGGCCACCTTTTCGAAGCCGAGCCCAACGTAGTCCGGCAAGACCTCCGAGCCCTCCTGCCCCGCGAACCACGTCGCAACAGCAGCGTCGTAGGCGGCCGTGTGCGCGAACGCCTCGGCGGCAAGGCCCAGACGCGTGGCGCGCGTGAGCCCGCCTTCCAGCTTGATCTCGTCGAGCACCATCTCGTAGCGATCGGGGTTCACCACGACGCCGACCGACTCGAAGTTCTTCGCGGCGGCGCGGGTCATCGCGGGCCCGCCGATATCGATCTTCTCGATGACGTCCTCGAACTCGGCGCCGGAGGCAACCGTCTCCCGGAACGGGTAGAGGTTGACCACCACCAGGTCGAACGGTTCGATCCCGTGTTCGCGCAGTTGCTCGACGTGCTCGGGGCGGCGCTGATCGGCCAGGATGCCGGCGTGGATCTTCGGGTGCAGCGTCTTCACCCGGCCCCCGAGCATCTCGGGCGAGCCGGTGACCTCTTCCACCGAGGTGACCGTAAGCCCCGCGTCACGGAGTTTCTGCGCCGTCCCGCCGGAGGAGACGAGCGCCACGCCCATCTCGGTCAACGTCTGCGCGAACGCCACGACGCCCGACTTGTCGTAGACCGCCAGCAGCGCCCGGCGGATAGGGCGGATCTCGCTCATCTCACTCCTCGATCATCGCGCGCCGTCCATGGACTTGGATCCGGCCCTGGATCAGGACGCGTAGGGCGACCCTGAAGAGCCGGTGTTCGAGTTCGTTGATCCGCGCTTCAAGGGCATCTGCGTCGTCGTAGCGAAGGATAGGGATGGCTTCCTGCAGGACGATGGGCCCGCCGTCCAATTCCGCGGTCACCAGATGGACAGTTACGCCGGTGACCTTCACGCCGTGGTCCAGGGCGGCCTGCACCGCGTTCGCACCCGGGAAGGCCGGAAGCAGGGACGGATGGACGTTCAAGATCCGGCCCTCGAAGGCCTCGACGAACACGGGCGAGAGGATGCGCATGAAGCCGGCGAGGGCCACATGCGTGATCTCGTGGGCCACCAAGACCTGCACGATGGCGGCGCTGAAGGCCTCCCGATCCGGGAACGAACCGAACTCGACGACGGCCGTATCGATCCCGGCGTCCGCGGCTCGCTCGAGCGCGCGGGCGTTCGGCTGGTCCGACACCACGAGCGCGATCCGTTGACCGCAGAACTGGTCGTCGATGAGGGCTTGAAGGTTGGATCCCACCCCCGAGGCAAGCACCGCGATCCGCCCGTCCATGAGACGCGCACGCTATCACGGACCCCATCGGCCCTGGCCGGACGCGTAAGCTCATGCCATGCCCCCCGAGGAGCGCGCCACCAAGGTGGCCGAACGGTGCGAGGTGCACCCTGGACGCGTCGCCGCGGCGCACTGCGCGTCGTGCGACCGGCCGATCTGCGTTCGCTGCGCGGTGCCCGTCCGGGGTCGCGTGCTCGGCCCCGAGTGCTTGCGGGACGCCCTCGGAGACGAGGCCCCGCCCGAACCGATCCCTAAGCGCGATCGTCGTCCCGCGGCCGAGGTGGTCGCGGGTGCGGCGTTCTGTGCGGCCGTCCTGATCACCCTGTTCCCGTGGACGCGATTCGCGACCGGCTCGGGGTTCGCGGGCGCGTGGGCGTCCGACCGGCGATGGTCGATGCTGGCCGCGACCGCGGCCGTGACGGCGCTCGTGAGCTGGGCCGGCGGCCGTCGCCTGCCGCGGCTCGCGCCGCGGGCCCAGATGGCCCTGGGCGCGCTCGGAGGGCTGGGCGCAGGGATGGCGCTGCTGCACCCGCCACCCTTCAAGCACGCCTCGGTGTTCCCCGCCGTTGCGGTGGTACTGCTGCTCGCCGGGGCCGTGGCAGCCTTCCTGGGCGCCCGGCAGGCTTCCGACCTGCGTCGTTGACTCGCCCCACCTTCGGGGCTTCAATGGCACACACCGCCTCCGGCAGATCGTTGAGGGGCTTTCTGAAGGGAGCACTACATGGATCAACCGAGCGGATCCGGGGGGAAGAGCGGGATCGACATGTCCAAGCTCTCCACCGGCGACATGATCACAGGAGGCGGCGCGATCGCCTACCTGCTCTCCGTCTTCATCTTCAGCTGGTACAGCGTGATGGGCCACGGCTTCTCTGATCGGGGAGGGCTCGTCGCCATCGCCATCCTTGCGGCGATCGTCGCCATCGCGGAGATCGGCATCCGGGTATTCGCGGGTAACACGCTGATCCCGAACTACAAGCAGGTGCACATGGGGCTCGCTATCGGGGCCGTGGTCATCACGGCGCTGAAGGTCGTCATGAAGCCCGGCGGCGGCATCCTCGACTCGGTCATAGGCCTGAGCTTCGGGATCTTCGTTTCGCTAGTCCTGGCGGTCGTGTGGGCGTTCGGAGCCTTCACCATGAAGGGTGAATCCAGCTCCAAGGCGGCTCCGCCCTCCATGGGCGGCGGAGACTCGCCGATCGCCTGAGTCAGGTCCCCGATGCACGTCGAAGGCCCGGCCTTGTGCCGGGCCTTCGTTCGTCTGGGGTCGTGCTTCCACGGGGCTTCCGCTAGCCTAGAGAGTCGAACGGCCCCTCGAACCCGACGACCGGAGGAAGCCCCGTGAAGAAGTGCCCCTTCTGCGCCGAGATGATCCAGGACGAAGCCATCAAGTGCCGCTACTGCCACAGCGACCTCACCGTGGCACCAGGAGATGCCTCGACGTCGCCGGCCCCGTCCCCTGAGGCTTCGGCCCAGCCGGCCGTCCAGCAGGCAGCGACCGCGCCCGTCGATACCGTTCGGTACACGCACTCTGGGCATCGGTACGTCCTCGGGTACGGGGCCGACTACTTCGGGATCTGGGACCGGCAGATGCCCTCGGCACCCGCCGAACGCTATCCGCGCTCGGACGACGGGTGGCGCCAGGCCTGGACCCGCTTCGTCGGCCTGGAGCCGGGGAACGTCGCCGTCGAAGGCGCCGCCGCATCACAGGCCCCGGGCATGACGGCAACCGCCACGGCCGACCTCTCGGACAACGAGGTCCTGCAGTACACGCACTCCGGGCAGCGCTACCTCCTGGGCTACGGACGTTCATTCTTCGGGATCTGGGATCGGACCAACCCCACGGTGCCGGTCGAACGGTTCACCCGGGACGACCCGGGGTGGGCGGCGGCGTGGCGGCGCTACACCCAGATCGAGCCGCACTACGCCGAGGTCGGGCTGAGCGGCGGCTCCGCGCCCTCGCCCGGGGCCACGCCCGCCGGCTGAGGCGCGAGCAGCGCCCCTAGCACTCCTCCGCCGATCCCCCACGCCAACGCCAACAATGCGGTGGACGGCATCGCCACGCCCACACGGATCGGGAGCTGCGCCCTCGAGAGTGGTGAGGCGATGGCGGCGAACGCCGCACCGGCGGTGATGAGCATGCCGAACACCACACCTGATCCGGCGCCACGGAAGACGCGGGCACCGAGCGGGCCCGCCCCCGCCGCCGCGAAGCGCCCTCCGGCGACCGTTGCCGCCAGCGGAACGAGCAGAAGGAGATAGAAGACCCTGCCGAAGTCTCGCGCGGGGTAGCGGTCCGGCGGCAGGAAGGCCACCGGTCCGACGCCCGAGATCCGCACCGAGGCCGCGAGCGACCGGGCTTCAGCGGTTCCCGAGATGGTGGTTGTCCCGCCCATGGCCGGTGCCAGCACGAAGAACGCCGCGTTGGGCGCGGCCAGGAGCTGGTGTCCCACCAGGAGCGTCCCGCCGCGCCCCTCCGAGCCCAGCCACCGGCCGTACTCCGCCGTGCGCGCCGGATGGATCGCCGCGACCACCAGCAACCCAGCGAAGGCGAACACCAGCGCCAGCCAGGTCATCCGCCACCCACCGGCGACGATCCGGCGACCCGACGCCGCGCGCGGGGAACCCGCCGCCCGTCCTGACGCCGCCCCCGCCGCCACGACGGCAGCAGCGAATACCGTGGGGAAGAGCAGGACCTGCCAGGCGATCGCGTGAACCGTAGCATCCACCCCCGGCCCGCCCAGATCCGGGAACAGCAGTCTCGCGGGCAGCGCCAGCGCCCACACGGGCGCGACGAACCCCGCCACCACCCACCCCGCGGACCCGGCAGGGGCCGCGGCCACGTTGCCCCCGGCCCGGAACAGCAGCCATCCGGCCAGCGCGGTCCCTGCCATCAACGGCAGGCGCAGGACGAACAGCTCACGCCCACCCACGTCCACCCGCACGCCGGCGCCGAAGAACGAAGCCAGATAGAGCGAGCCCACCTTCACCCAGGTCCACAGCCGGTAGGCGCCGCCGCTCGCGGCGTACTCGCCCATCCCGATCAGGAGCCCGAGGGCCGCCACGCCGGCGAACGCCACCACGCCTCGCAGCGCGCTCCGCAGGGCGGCGCGGCCCCCTCCCCCGGCGACCGCGGTCCCGGGAGCCGTTCGGCTCACGCCAGCGCGTCCTGCACCAGTTCGGCCACCTGGCTGGGGGTCCGGGCTACGCGAACGCCCGCCGCCTCCAGCGCGTCGGCCTTGGCTGCCGCCGTCCCCTTCGACCCGGTCACGATGGCGCCCGCGTGGCCCATCCGCTTGCCCGGCGGCGCCTCGAACCCGGCGATGTAGGCCACGACCGGCTTCGTCGCGTGATCGCGGACGTACTCGGCCGCGCGTTCCTCGTCGTCCCCGCCGATCTCCCCGGTCAAGATCACCAGATCAGTCTCGGGATCGGCCTCGAACGCCCGCAGGCAATCGATGAACCCGATCCCGTGCACGGGGTCACCGCCCATCCCCACGCAGGTCGACTGCCCGATCCCCCGCTGCGTCAGCTCGTGCACGATCTGATACACGAGCGTCCCCGACCGCGAGACGAACCCAACACGGCCGGGCAGGCACACCTCGGGCGGGATGATGCCCACGTTCGACTTGCCCGGGCTGATGACGCCGGGGCAGTTGGGTCCGATCAGCGTCGTGCCCGTCCCGCGGATGTAGCTATGGACCTGCGCCATGTCGGTGACGGGGATGCCTTCGGTGATGCAGACCACCAGCGCGATCCCGGCGTCGGCGGCCTCCAGGATGGCCTCCGCCGCGAACCGCGGGGGAACGAAGATCATCGAGGTGTTCGCCCCAGCCCCACGCACCGAGTCGGCCACCGTGTCGAACACTGGGATGCCCTCGACGTCCTGGCCCGCCTTGCCCGGCGTGACCCCCGCGACGACCTGGGTGCCATAGGAGCGGTTGCGGAGCGTGTGGAACGTGCCCTCCTTGCCCGTGAGTCCCTGCACCACCAGGCGGGTGTCTTCGTTGATCAGGATGCTCATGCCGCCACCCCGCCGTTGGCCAGGTCCGCGGCGCGTTTGGCGGCCTCCAGCATGGTGGCCGCGGGGAAGATCTGCGGATGCGCTGCGTCCGAGAGGATCTGCCGGCCTTCCTCCGCGTTCGTGCCGTCGAGCCGGACCACCAGAGGAACGGTCGCCTGGACACGCTTCAAGGCCTCCAAGATCCCATCCGCGACCACGTCGCACCGCGTGATCCCGCCGAAGATGTTGATGAGGACCGACTTCACCGCGGGGTCGGACAGGATCACCTCGAGCGAGGTGGCCATGGTGTCGGCGCTGGCGCCGCCGCCCACGTCCAGGAAGTTCGCGGCACGAGCGCCGGCCTGCGCGACCACGTCGAGCGTGGACATGACCAGCCCGGCGCCGTTACCGATGATGCCCACCGCGCCGTCGAGCTTCACGTACTGCAATCCGGCATCCTTCGCGCGCTTCTCCACCGGATCGATCGGGAACTCCTCCTTCAACGCCTCTGTCGCAGGCCGCCGATAGAGCGCGTTGTCGTCGATCGTCACCTTGGCGTCCAGGGCGACCATCCGGCCGTCCTCCAGCAGCACCAGCGGGTTGATCTCGATCAACGTCGCGTCTTCTTCTCGGAGCATCCCGAACATCTTCCGCAGGATGTCGCCGGCGCCCTCACGCGCTTCCATCGGGAGCGTCTCGGTGAGGTCGCGCACGTGGTAGGTGCGAAGCCCCAGCATCGGGTCGACGTGGACACGCCTGAGCGCCTCGGGGCGTTCGACCGCCAGCGTCTCGATGTCCATGCCGCCTTCGGCGGTCATCATGAAGAGGTAGTCCCCGCTGGAACGATCCAGGAGCACCGACGTGTAGAACTCCTGCTTCAGGGGCAGCAGCTCTTCGCAGAGGACCCTCGTCACCGCATGGCCCTGGAAGTCCGAACCGAGCATGCGTGCCGCCTCCTCGGCTGCGCGCTCGGGCGAATCGACCAGCACCACACCGCCGCCCTTACCGCGGCCGCCGACCTGCACCTGCACCTTGACCACCGATCGCCCGCCCAGTTCGCGGGTGGCGTCCGCCGCCTGCTCGGGGGTCTCGGCAATCATGCCGCGGGGAACGGGGATGTCGTGGGCGCGGAACAGATCCTTGCCCATGTGTTCGTAGAGATCCATGTGACTCCTTCGGGTGTGGTGAGTGGGGTCTCAGGCAGTCGCGGCGCTCAGGCGCTCGCGCAGCCATACGGCGATGTCGGCGGTGGACGCGCCCGGCGTGAAGATCATCTCGATGCCGGCCTGTTCGAGTAGCGGGATGTCGCCGGCCGGGATGATGCCGCCGCCGAAGACGAGGATGTCGTTCGCTCCGCGTTCGTGGAGCTCGTTCACCACCTTCGGGAACAGGGTCATGTGCGCGCCGGAGTGGCAGGACAGGCCCACCGCGTCGGCGTCTTCTTGGATGGCGGTCTCGGCGATCTGCTCCGGCGTCTGGTGCAGGCCGGTATAGATGACCTCGAACCCGGCATCGCGCAAGGCGCGCGCGACCACCTTGGCACCGCGGTCGTGCCCGTCCAACCCGGGCTTCGCCACGATGATCCGAAGCTTCTTCTCAGCCATGTCGGCCAGTCTAGCGAACACGCAGGTTGCGCCCGCGGGCGTCCGCAGCGGAGGATGCAACCTGTGAACACCCCTGAGACCCGCTACGCGAAGGCACCCGACGGCACTTCGATCGCGTTTCAGGTCGTCGGCGAGGGACCCATCGACCTTCTGTTCGCGAACGGGATCTTCGCGAACGTCGAACTGATGTGGGACTTGCCGCTCTGGGCCCACTTCCTGGAGCGGCTGGCGTCGTCGGGTGGTGACCTGACGTGGGCGTCTCGCAGGTCCGGTTCGCGAAGGCGAGCGACGGCATCTTGATCGCCCATCAGCTCCTACCTAGTCATCGCCACCGGCTCATCGCATGGTAAGGTGACCACCTAGATAGTCACATAGAGGAGATCCGCATGGCTGAGATCGGTGTGAAGGAACTCAAGGCGACCGCCTCAGCGGTTATCGAAGATGTGGAGGCTGGCGCTGCGTACGTGGTGACCAAACGGGGCCGGCCGGCTGCCGTGCTCCTGCCGATCGAGGAAGCAGAGGACCTTGTCCTCGCCAACGCGAACGAGTATGTGCGCATGCGCCGGGAAGCGCGGTCCGCGTACGCGAAAGGTCGGGCGACGAGACTGGACGATCTCGACTGAGCGCGTACCGCGTCGAGCTGTCCCCGGCGGCGGTTCGGACCTACAAGAAGCTGGCACCGGACCTGCAGAAGCGGATCCGGCGGGCCCTGGAGAAGCTCGGGTCCGAAGCCGGAAAACCAGAGCGGATCCGGGGGAAGTCCGTCAAGACGATTCAGGGAACCCGGGACTCGTTCCATCGTCTGCGGGTCGGTGAGCACCGGATCATGTACGACGTTCTCGACGAAGACCACGCCGTGCTGGTGCTCGGAATCGTCCACCGGGGCGACCTCGAGCGGTGGATCCGGAACCGCTGACTGCGGTAGCTCCCCCGGGGTGAGCTCCCAGACGCCTGGCGCCTCTGCCGGAGGGCTTCGGACTGACGCGGGTTGCCCGCCGGGCTCCCACAACGGAAGATGCGGACGTGGAGACCCCGAAGACCCGATACGCGCGGAGCGCGGACGGCACCTACATCGCCTACCAGGTCTTCGGCGAGGGTCTGGACTTTCTCCTCGCGAGGCCGTGGATCTCCCATCTGGAGCTCGCCTGGGAAGACCCGGACCTCAGCGCCTGGCTCCGCGCCTTGGGCCGGTTCGCGCGCGTCATCAGCATGGACCAGCGCGGGATCGGCCTGTCCGACCGGATGACCCAGGAGATCGACCTCGAGACACGTGTCGACGACGTACGAGCCGTGCTCGACGCTGCCGGGAGCGACCGCACCACCCTCTACGGGCAGGGGCTCGACGGTGGAGCCATCTGCGCGATGTTCGCGGCGACCCACCCGGAGCGAACGACCGGCCTGCTCCTTTGGACCGGGCAGGCCAGCGGCATCCGGGACGCCGACTATCTCTGGGCCATGTCGGCCGAGGAGAAGGAGGAGTTCAGCAGACTCATCGCCGAGACGTGGGGGGACGAGGACACGGTCGGGGCATTGCTGGCTAAGGTCGGCGTTCCGTCGGTCGCAGATGATCCTGCGGGAAGGAAGCACTGGGCGCGGCTCATGAGGAATGCAGCGAGCCGAGGCGACGCACTGATCCATCAACGGATGTTCGACCAGACGGACTATCGGAGCATCTTGCCATCGATCCATGTCCCCACCGCGATCCTTCAACCCGACGACGGAGGCCTTCCCGAAGCGGAGTGGATGGCGACCCAGATCCCGGGGGCCAAGGTCGTGCGCCTCCCCGACGCCCCCGACTACCCGCCCGAGCTCAGCCATCCGGCTGACAACCTGGAGGCAACCCGTTCGTTCCTCGCCGACCTTCGCGACCAGGAGGTCGAGCTCGACCGGGTCCTCGCCACCGTGCTCTTCACGGACATCGTTGATTCGACGGCCACCGCCGCAGCACTCGGCGACCGGGCGTGGCGCGACGTGGTCGAACGCCACCACGCGATCGTGCGAGGGACCCTAGGCCGTTTCCGCGGCACCGAGGTCGACACGGCCGGCGACGGGTTCTTCGCCACGTTCGACGGACCGGCGCGCGCCGTCCGGTGCGTCGAGCAGATCATCCAAGCTGTTCGCCCCTTGGGTATCGAGGTCCGCGCGGGTGTGCACACAGGTGAATGCCAGTTGATCGACGGGAAGCTCGGCGGGCTCGCGATCGTGATCGGGGCACGGATCGGCTCTCTGGCCGACGCCAACGGCATCCTGGTGTCCCGAACGGTCAAAGACCTGACCGCCGGGAGTGGCCTCACGTTCGAAGACGCCGGTGAACACGACCTCAAGGGTCTCCCCGACCGCTGGCGCCTCTACCGGGTGGCGACCTGACGTGGACGGTGCGCGCAGCTTCGACGCGCCCGACGAGACCGTCGAGATGGGAGGGATCGTTGAACACCTTGTCAACATCGGCGGTCTCACCGTGTCGCGGAGCGTCCAGCCTGCGGGGTGGCGATGGAGCGAGCGGTTCAAGCCGCTCGTGGGCGGCGAATGGTGTCAGGCCAACCACGTCGGGATCGTGCTCTCCGGCCGCCAGGTGGTGCGCCTCGACGACGCCACCGAGTACGAACTCGGCCCGGGCGACCTCTACGACGTCCGCCCCGGCCACGACGCCTGGACGATCGGAGCCGAGGACTGCGTCATGCTCGAATGGTCCGGCCAGCGGCAATGGACCGGCTCGGGGGTCCACCGCGTGCTGGCGACCCTGCTGTTCACCGACATCGTCGACTCGACCGCCACCGCAGCGCGGCTCGGGGACGGCGCCTGGCATGACCTGCTCTCGATGCACTTCCACGCGTGCCGCGACGCGATCGCCGGGTTCGGCGGGCGGCAGGTCACGACCACGGGGGACGGCGTGCTCGCGGTGTTCGAGGCGACGGCGAACGCCGTTCGCTGCGCCGCCGCGCTGCAACGGCTGGCTGCGCAACAGTCGATCGCGATCCGGGTGGGAGTGCACACGGGCGAGGTGGAGGAGTCCGGCGAGGATGTCCGCGGGGTCACCGTCCATGCCGCCGCCCGCATCATGGCGGCGGCCGGGGCCGGCCAAGTCTTGGTCTCCGACACGGTGGCGCTGCTCTGCCGAGGAACTGAGCTCACGTTCGAAGACCGTGGCGAGCACGAACTCAAGGGCATCCCCGACCGTTGGCGTCTCCACCGCGTGGTCTCCTCGTAGACTCGGGAGCGCCATGGGAAAGAAGATCCAGCTCCGGCCCCCGGGCCTCAAGCAGACCACGAAGATCGGCACCCTTGGTCCTTACCGCGGCCGACTGGGCCTGGCGTGGGTCATCGCGCCGCTGATCGCGGGCATCATCATCCTGATCGCGGGCTACTTCGCCGTCTTCCGCCCGTGATCGAGGCGTACTGCTGGCCTCAGAGCGTCGCCCCCGGCGAACCGGCCGATCTTTACGTCTCGACCGATATGCCCGCCTTCGAGGTGACGGTCACCCGCGACGGAGGAGAGCAGGAGATGGTCTGGCACGGCTCCGGCTCCGGCACCCTCCACGCCACCCCGGGCGATGCCTCCGCTCGCGGTTGTGGGTGGCCCGCCGCCCTCCAAATCCCGGTAGGCGCGGACTGGGCCTCCGGCTACTACGCGGTCACGGTCACAGCAGGCGACGAGCGCGCCGACGCGTTCGTCGTGGTCAGGCCCGGCCTAGATCTCACCCGCCGCGCGCCGATCCTCTTGATCCTCACCACCACCACCTACAACGCCTACAACGACTGGGGCGGACCGTCGCTCTACACCGGCGGCACCCGCGTCTCGTTCGAACGGCCGATGGCGAAGGGGTTCCTGGTCAAGCCCGAGCCGATCGGTCGGATGATGCAGACCGTGCCGGACAAGGAGGCCATGGGATACCGGAAGTGGGCACGCCCGCTCGGCCTCTCCGACTGGAGCGGCTCCAGCGGCTGGTGGAACTGGGAGCGGCCGTTCGTCCGCTGGGCCGAGCGGAACGGCTTCCAGCTGGACTTCGCGGTGAGCCAGGACCTGGAGCAGCACCCCGACGTCCTGGACGGCCATCGGCTGTTCCTGTCCGCCGGCCACGACGAGTACTGGTCGTGGAAGATGCGCGACGCCCTGGACAAGTTCACGAACGCCGGCGGCAACGCGGCCATCTTCAGCGGGAACACCTGTTTCTGGCAGGTCCGGTTCGAGGAGGATCACCGCGCCATGACCTGCTTCAAATACCGGGCCCACGAAGACCCGGTGGCCGGCACCGACGACGAACGATTCCTCACCGGCATCTGGTCGGACAAGCGGATCGCACGGCCCGAGTCGGAGTCCATCGGCCTGTCGTTCTCGCGCGGGGGCTATTCGCGCTACGGATTGGGCGCGCCGCGCGCCTCGGGCGGTTACACAACCTGGCGCCCCGAACACTGGGTCTTCGAGGGAACGGATCTGCGCTACGGCGACCACTTCGGTGAGAAGGACGCGATCGTCGCCTACGAGGTGGACGGCTGCGAGCTGCGCTCGCGCTGCGGCCTGCCGGTTCCCACCGGTCGTGACGGGGCGCCCGAACACATGGAGGTCCTGGCCACAGCCCCTGCACGCCTGTGGACCCAGCAGGAACAGCCGACGCGATACGCGCATGAGCCGGGCGAGCTGGAGAACGTGGCCCAGGCCGTGTTCGGCGACGTCACCCCCGAGCACATCGCAAAGGTGGCCAACAACCACGCCGTGATGGCCGTCTTCGCCAAGCCCGACGGCGGCGGCACGATCTTCAACGGTGGCACCACCGACTGGGCGTTCGGACTCAAGCACGGCGACCCGGACGTGGAGCGGATAACGGCCAACGTCCTGGGCCGTCTGTCGGCTCAGCCCACCTTGGTCAGCGGGGCGTAGGCAAGGAGCAGGTTCTTCTCCCCCGCCTCCCGGAACACCACGGTGGCCTTCGCGTCATCGCCGTAGCCCTCGACGGCCAGGACGATGCCCTCGCCCCAGCGTTCGTGCGTCACGGTGTCACCGGGGTTGACCGCGGCGGGCTCGCGCTTGGGCGGCGCGCCCGGTGATGGAGGCGTCCATCCTGGTGTGACATCCACGGGGCCGGCGCTTCCAGGGAGCCCCGTGACCCGGTAGGAAGCTCCACCGCCTCCCCCGCCGCTCCCGTACACGCCACTGCGCTCGGCGCCCGACCCCGCGCGGCCGTAAGCTCCCCGCCCGATGGTCTTGGTCTCGGCCTCCCGTGCATCGAGGAGGTGCTCAGGGAGTTCACTCAGGAACCGCGACGGCGGGTTGTACTGGCTCTGGCCGTAGAGCATCCGGCTCCACGCGTGGCTGAGGTAGAGCCGCTCGCGCGCCCGCGTGATGCCGACGTAGGCCAGTCGCCGTTCTTCCTCGAGCGCCGCGGAATCCGTCATCGAACGGAAGTGCGGGAAGATCCCATCCTCCATCCCCACGATGAACACCACGGGGAACTCCAAGCCCTTCGCGATGTGCAGCGTCATCAGCGTGACGGTCGAGTCCTCCTCCTCGTACGAATCCTGTTCGCCGATGAGGCTCACCTGCTCAAGGAACGTCTCTAGTCCGGCTTCCGGCTCCCGGGCCACCATCTCGGCCGCCACGCCGGAAAGCTCCTGCAGGTTCTCGATCCGGCCCTGCGCTTCGACCGTTCGCTCCTCCTCCAGCTCAGCCATGTACCCGGACTCCTGCGCGGCGAACTCGACCATCCTTGCCGGACCGGCGCCCTCGTCAAGGTGC